>NZ_JARWLA010000045.1:0-47566 GCF_047445805.1 Rhizobium sp. BR 314
CGAAGGAAGAAGGCGGCCGTCATACGCCGTTCTTCACGAACTACCGTCCGCAGTTCTACTTCCGCACGACGGACGTGACGGGCATCGTGACGCTTCCGGAAGGCACGGAAATGGTTATGCCAGGCGACAACGTCACGGTTGCCGTTGAGCTGATCGTTCCGATCGCGATGGAAGAAAAGCTTCGCTTCGCTATCCGCGAAGGCGGCCGTACCGTCGGCGCTGGCATCGTTGCATCCATCGTCGAGTAATTCGAAGCCGGTCACTCCACCGGAGTGGCCGATTTGATGACAATATTATGATGCAAGCGGCAGTAGCCGCTTGCTTATGACATGGAAATGTTGCAAATGGCGCGCGAGCGTGATTTGCGCTCTGCTTCGGATGACGAAGCGGGCAGTGAAATTAACAATAAGGTGGACCGAAAGGTCTAGCAGAGTGGATGGGGATGCCGCAGCCGGCGTCCCTCTCGATCTTTGAAACCGGTGGTCCGCCTTAGGAAAAAGAACAATCCGTGCCTGTTTTTTGAACGGCACGCGAGATAACAAAACACAAGGATAACGTCGAATGAACGGCCAAAATATCCGCATTCGCCTGAAGGCGTTCGATCACCGGATTCTCGATGCTTCCACGCGCGAGATCGTGTCGACGGCGAAGCGCACCGGTGCTAGCGTCCGGGGCCCCGTTCCGCTTCCGACCCGTATCGAGAAGTTCACGGTTAACCGGTCCCCACACATCGACAAGAAGAGCCGCGAGCAGTTCGAGATGCGCACGCATAAGCGCCTCCTCGACATCGTTGACCCGACCCCGCAGACGGTAGACGCGCTGATGAAGCTCGATCTCGCCGCCGGTGTCGATGTTGAGATCAAGCTCTGAGACCTGGTTCTCGAGCTGAGTGAGAAGGATTGAACCGATGCGTTCAGGTGTGATTGCACAGAAGGTGGGAATGACCCGGGTCTATAACGACGCCGGCGAGCATGTCCCGGTAACCGTATTGCGTTTGGATGGCTGCCAGGTCGTAGCCCAGCGCACAGTTGAAAAGAATGGCTACACCGCAGTTCAGCTGGGTGCCGGCCAGGCTAAAGTTAAGAACACGACGAAGGCCCTGCGCGGTCATTTCGCCGTCGCAAGCGTTGAGCCGAAGGCCAAGCTCGTTGAATTCCGTGTTACGGACGACAACCTGCTTGAAGTCGGCACCGAGCTTAAGGCTGCTCACTTCACGGCGGGTCAGCTCGTCGACGTGACCGGCACGACGATCGGTAAGGGTTTTGCCGGCGCTATGAAGCGTCACGGCTTCGGCGGTCTGCGTGCTACGCACGGTGTGTCGGTTTCGCACCGCTCGCACGGTTCGACCGGCTCGCGCCAGGACCCCGGCAAGGTGTTCAAGAACAAGAAGATGGCTGGTCACATGGGCCAGACGCGCGTGACGACGCAGAACCTTGAAGTGGTTTCGACCGATGAAGATCGCGGTCTGATCCTCGTCAAGGGTGCGGTTCCCGGCTCCAAGGGCGCCTGGATCATCGTGCGCGATGCCGTCAAGTCGGCAGCGAAGTAAGGGAGCCAAACCAATGGAATTGAACGTCAAGACCCTCGAGGGCAAAGACGCTGGGAAGGTTTCCCTTTCTGACGCGATTTTCGGCCTGGAGCCGCGTGAAGACATTCTCGCCCGCGTCATTCGCTGGCAGCTTGCCAAGAAGCAGCAGGGCACGCATCAGGCAAAGGGCCGCGCGGACGTAGCCCGCACCGGCGCCAAGATGTACAAGCAGAAGGGTACGGGCCGCGCTCGTCACCATTCGGCTCGCGCTCCGCAGTTCCGCGGCGGTGGTAAGGCTCACGGCCCGGTTACGCGCAGCCACGAGCACGATCTGCCGAAGAAGGTTCGCGCCCTCGGCCTGCGTCACGCTCTGTCTGCCAAGCTGAAGTCTGAAGACGTTATCGTCATCGACAGCCTGATTGCAGCTGATGCGAAGACCAAGGCTCTGGCCAGCACTTTCGAGACGCTTGGCCTGACCAACGCGCTGTTCATCGGCGGTGCCGAATTGGACAACAACTTCAAGCTCGCAGCCCAGAACATCCCGAACATCGATGTTCTGCCGGTTCAGGGCATCAACGTTTACGACATCCTGCGCCGTGGCAAGCTCGTCCTGTCCAAGGCCGCAGTTGAAGCTCTAGAGGAGCGATTCAAGTGACGGATCTTCGCCATTACGATGTGATCGTTTCTCCTGCGATCACCGAAAAGTCCACCCTGCTTTCGGACAACAACCAGGTTGTTTTCAACGTTGCCAAGACCGCGACGAAGCCTGAAATCAAGGCTGCCGTCGAAGCGCTGTTCGGCGTCAAGGTTACGGCCGTTAACACCCTGCTGCGCCTGGGCAAGACCAAGCGGTTCAAAGGTCTCGTCGGCAAGCAGAAGGACGTGAAGAAGGCTATCGTGACACTCGCCGAAGGCCAGTCGATCGACGTCTCCACCGGTCTCTGAGGAATAAGAAAATGGCATTGAAAACATTCAATCCGACGACCCCGAGCCAGCGTCAGCTGGTCATCGTCGATCGCTCCTCGCTCTACAAGGGCAAGCCGGTCAAGACGCTGACGGAAGGCCTGACCTCCAAGGGCGGCCGTAACAACACCGGTCGCATCACCGTGCGTTTCCAGGGTGGCGGTCATAAGCGCAGCTATCGTCTGGTCGACTTCAAGCGTCGCAAGTTCGACGTTGAAGCAACCGTCGAGCGTATCGAATACGACCCGAACCGTACCGCTTACATCGCTCTGGTGAAGTACGCGGACGGCGAATTGGCCTACATCCTCGCTCCGCAGCGCCTCGCTTCCGGCGACAAGGTCATTGCTTCGGAAAAGGCTGTCGACGTAAAGCCCGGCAACACCATGCCGCTGCAATTCATCCCGGTCGGCTCCATCATCCATAACGTGGAAATGAAGCCGGGCAAGGGCGGTCAGATCGCTCGCTCCGCCGGTTCCTACGCGCAGCTCGTTGGTCGCGACCAGGGTATGGCGATCCTTCGCCTCAACTCCGGCGAACAGCGCCTCGTACACGGCACCTGCCTTGCAACGATCGGTGCGGTTTCGAACCCGGATCATGCCAACATCAACGACGGTAAGGCCGGTCGTTCGCGTTGGCGTGGCAAGAAGCCGCATAACCGCGGCGTCGTCATGAACCCGGTCGACCATCCGCACGGCGGTGGTGAAGGCCGCACCTCTGGTGGTCGCCATCCGGTGACCCCATGGGGCAAGCCGACCAAGGGCAAGCGTACGCGGTCGAACAAGTCGACCGACAAGATGATCATGCGCTCGCGCCATCAGCGCAAGAAGTAAGAGAGGAAGTCTCAAGTGGCTCGTTCAGTATGGAAAGGTCCGTTTGTTGACGGCTATCTTCTCAAGAAGGCTGAGAAGGTGCGTGAAGGCGGACGTAACGAAGTAATCAAGATGTGGAGCCGTCGCTCCACCATCATGCCGCAGTTCGTTGGTCTCACCTTTGGTGTTTACAACGGCAGCAAGCATATTCCGGTCAGCGTCAATGAAGACATGGTCGGACACAAGTTCGGCGAGTTCGCCCCGACCCGTACCTATTATGGTCACGGTGCGGACAAGAAGGCGAAGAGGAAGTAACAATGGGCAAGGCAAAAACCGAACGCCGGCTGAAGGACAATGAGGCGCAGGCAGTTGCGCGCACGCTCCGTGTCAGCCCGCAGAAGCTCAACCTGGTTGCGGCACAGATCCGCGGCAAGAAGGTTGACCGCGCGCTCGCAGAGCTGGAATTCTCGCGCAAGCGCATTGCTGGCGCTGTGAAGAAGACGCTCGAATCTGCGATCGCCAACGCAGAAAACAACCACGATCTCGACGTTGACTCGCTGGTCGTAGCGGAAGCTTACGTTGGCAAGTCGATCGTCATGAAGCGTTTCCACGCTCGTGGCCGTGGCCGTGCGTCTCGTATCGAGCGTCCGTTCGCCCACTTGACGATCGTCGTTCGTGAAGTTGAAGCTCAAGAGGAGGCCGCATAATGGGTCAGAAAATCAATCCAATCGGTTTTCGTCTTGGCATCAACCGCACTTGGGATAGCCGCTGGTTTGCGGACAATGCCGAGTACGGTCAGCTTCTTCACGAAGATCTTAAGATGCGTAAGTTCGTCATGAACGAACTGAAGCAGGCTGGTATCTCGAAGGTCGTCATCGAACGTCCGCACAAGAAGTGCCGCGTCACGATCCACTCGGCTCGCCCGGGTCTGATCATCGGCAAAAAGGGTGCAGACATCGATAAGCTCCGCAAGAAGCTGTCGGACATGACGAATTCCGAAACGCACCTCAACATCGTTGAAGTTCGCAAGCCGGAAATCGACGCGACGCTGGTTGCCCAGTCGATCGCTCAGCAGCTCGAGCGCCGCGTTGCTTTCCGTCGCGCCATGAAGCGCGCCGTTCAGTCCGCGATGCGTCTTGGCGCCGAAGGCATCAAGATCACCTGCGCCGGCCGTCTTGGCGGTGCGGAAATCGCTCGTACGGAATGGTACCGCGAAGGCCGTGTGCCGCTGCATACGCTGCGCGCCGACATCGATTACGGTACGGCTGAAGCAGAAACCGCTTTCGGCATCTGCGGCATCAAGGTTTGGATCTTCAAGGGCGAAATCCTTGAGCACGATCCGATGGCCTCCGAACGCCGTGCGCTCGAGGGCGACGCCCAGGGTCCGGCTAGCCGCGATCGCGATAGAGACCGTCGCCGCGACAACGCTTGATAGCGTACGTGGCAGATAAGTTCGGAGAATAAGAAAATGTTGCAGCCAAAGCGTACGAAGTACCGCAAGCAATTTAAGGGCCGCATCAAGGGCGTTGCCAAGGGTGGTTCTGACCTGGCGTTCGGCGAATTCGGTTTGAAGTCGCAGGAGCCTAACCGCGTTAACGCTCGTGAGATCGAAGCAGCTCGTCGCGCGATCACGCGCCACATGAAGCGTGCCGGCCGTGTGTGGATCCGCGTGTTCCCGGATGTTCCGGTAACCGCAAAGCCTACCGAAGTCCGTATGGGTAAAGGTAAGGGTTCCGTGGAATACTGGGCATGCAAGGTCAAGCCCGGCCGCATGATGTTCGAGATCGACGGTGTGAGCGAAGAAATCGCTCGTGAGGCTCTTCGCCTCGGCGCTGCCAAGCTCTCGGTCAAGACGCGCTTCGTTCAGCGCATTGCAGAGTAAGGAAGAAGCTCATGAAAGCCGCAGATGTTCGCGCCCTGAGCGCCGACCAACTCAAGGACGAGCTTGCCAAGCTGAAGAAGGAGCAGTTCAACCTGCGCTTTCAGAAGGCGACCGGCCAGCTTGAAAAGTCCTCGCGCATCAACGAAGTCCGTAAGGACATCGCTCGCGTAAAAACCATTGCCCGCCAGAAGGCGGCAGAAGCAAAGGCCTAAAGGAAAAATAACATGCCGAAGCGCATTCTGCAGGGCGTCGTGGTCAGCGACAAGAACGAGAAGACTGTAGTAGTTCGCGTTGAGCGTCGATTCGCTCACCCGCTGCTCCAGAAGACTGTTCGTCGTTCCAAGAAGTACAAGGCTCACGACGAGAACAATCAGTACAAGGTCGGCGACGTCGTTTCCATCGAGGAATGCGCGCCGATTTCCAAGGACAAGAGCTGGACGGTCATTTCCGCCCAGTCCAAGTAACAGAATTTCGCTCAGGCCCTTGCGCTTGGGCGAAATATCTGTATGAAGCACGAGCTTGGAAGCAGGACGCTCGCGTACGGGCGTTCTTTTGCTTTATTGATGACCGGCGACGGCGACCGCATGCGGTTCCCGAAGCTTTAAAATCAGACAAGACACTAGTTCATAAGCCGGGGTAGGGGGTCGGTTGACCCAACCATTCCGGTAACAACAAGAAGGCGACCTGACATGATTCAGATGCAAACAAACCTCGACGTGGCGGATAATTCCGGCGCACGTCGTGTCATGTGCATCAAGGTGCTGGGCGGCTCGAAGCGCAAGTACGCTTCTATCGGCGACGTCATCGTCGTTTCGATCAAGGAAGCTATTCCGCGCGGCCGTGTGAAGAAGGGTGATGTGATGAAGGCGGTTGTCGTTCGTACCGCCAAGGACATCCGTCGTCCGGATGGCAGCGTCATCCGCTTCGATACCAACGCAGCAGTCCTCATCGACAACAAGAAAGAGCCGATCGGCACCCGTATCTTCGGACCGGTTCCGCGCGAACTTCGCGCCAAGAACCACATGAAGATCATCTCGCTGGCTCCAGAAGTACTGTAAGGAGCGGAGCGATGCAGAAGATCCGTAAAGGCGACAAGGTCGTCGTATTGACCGGTAAGGACAAGGGCCGCACCGGCGAAGTTATTCAAGTGCTGCCGAAGGAAGACCGTGCGGTCGTTCGTGGCGTCAACGTCGTAAAGCGCCATCAGCGCCAGACGCAGAGCCAGGAAGCCGGCATCATCAGCAAGGAAGCCCCGCTTCACCTGTCCAACATTGCTGTCGTCGACAAGGACGGCAAGCCGACCCGCGTCGGTTTCAAGGTTGTGGATGGTAAGAAGGTCCGTGTGGCCAAGACCTCTGGAGAAGTGATCGATGGCTGAGGCAAAGTACGAGCCGCGGCTCAAGAAGGAATACGTCGCTCGCATCCGTGCGGCCATGCTGGAGAAGTTCTCCTACGCCAACGAGATGCAGATTCCGAAGCTGGACAAGATCGTGATCAACATGGGCGTCGGCGAAGCAACGGCTGATTCGAAGAAGCCGACTGTTGCTGCTGCCGATCTCGCGGCGATCGCTGGTCAGAAGCCGGTCATCACGCGCGCACGCAACTCCATCGCTGGCTTCAAGGTCCGCGAAAACATGCCGATCGGCGCGAAGGTCACCCTGCGCGGCGCCCGCATGTACGAGTTCCTGGATCGCCTGGTCAACATCGCGCTTCCGCGCGTTCGCGACTTCCGCGGCCTGAACCCGAAGAGCTTTGACGGTCGTGGCAATTTCGCCATGGGCATCAAGGAGCACATTGTGTTCCCTGAGATCAACTACGATAAGGTTGATCAGATGTGGGGCATGGACATCATCGTTTGCACGACGGCAAACACGGACGACGAAGCACGGGCTCTTCTGAAAGAGTTCAACTTCCCGTTCCGTCAGTAACCGTAACGACGAGCGTAGAAAAGGAAACCTGATATGGCGAAGACAAGCGCAGTTGAAAAGAACAAGCGCCGCCGCAGTACGGTTGCTAACCAGGCTGCGAAGCGCGCTGCCCTGAAGGCAATCATCATGAACCAGTCTCTTTCGATCGAAGACCGGTTCAAGGCTACCCTGAAGCTGGCATCGCTCCCGCGCGATGGATCGAAGACCCGCATTCGCAACCGTTGCGAAGTATCGGGCCGTCCGCGCGCCTATTACCGCAAGCTGCGCATGTCGCGTATCGCGCTGCGTGAACTGGGCAACCTCGGCAAGGTGCCGGGCATTGTCAAGTCGAGCTGGTAAGGAGCAGATTAGATGACCATGACTGATCCTTTGGGCGATATGCTCACCCGCATCCGCAATGGTGCTTCGCGCCGCAAGTCGTCGGTTTCGACGCCTGCGTCCAAGCTCCGTGCGCGCGTTCTCGATGTTCTGCAGGCTGAAGGCTACATCCGTGGCTACTCCGTCGTCGATTTCGGCAACGGCAAGTCTGAGCTCAACATCGAGCTGAAGTACTACGAAGGCTCGTCGGTGATCCGTGAGATCGGCCGCGTGTCTAAGCCGGGCCGCCGAGTTTATGTCTCGGTTAAGTCCATTCCGCAGGTCGCGAACGGTCTCGGCATTACTATCCTTTCGACTCCGAAGGGTGTGATGGCTGATCACCAGGCTCGTGAACAGAATGTTGGTGGCGAGGTTCTCTGCTCGGTCTTCTAAGATCGAATAGAGATCTCCTTCGAAACAGACAGGTTTGAAAAATGTCTCGTATCGGTAAAAAGCCCGTTCAGGTGCCTGCAGGGATCACGGCCACGGTTGATGGCCAAAAAGTGACTGCCAAGGGCCCCAAGGGCGAGCTGTTTTTCGTCGCTAACGACGAAATCGGTCTCAAGCTGGAAAACAATGCAATTGTCGTAACGCCGCTTAACGACTCCAAGGGCGCTCGTTCAAAGTGGGGCATGTCCCGCACGATGATCGAGAACATCCTGAAGGGTGTTAAGGACGGCTACGAGCGTAAGCTCGAAATCAACGGCGTCGGCTATCGTGCGACCATGCAGGGCAAGAACCTGCAGCTGGCGCTCGGCTTCAGCCACGACGTGGTTTATGAGCCGCCGCAGGGCATCACGATCGCTGTGCCGAAGCCGACGGAAATCGTCGTCACCGGCATCAACAAGCAGCAGGTCGGCCAGGTTGCAGCTGAAATCCGCGAATACCGCGGTCCCGAGCCTTACAAGGGCAAGGGTGTTAAGTATGCCGAAGAGCGGATCATCCGCAAAGAAGGCAAGAAGAAGTAAGGATCACGCGAAATGGCTAGCAGGAAAGAAGCACTTGCGCGTCGCGCCAACCGCGTGCGCCGTCAAATCAAGTCGGTGGCCAACGGCCGTCCGCGCCTGTCGGTTCATCGCTCGTCGAAGAACATCTACGCCCAGGTCATCGATGACGTGGCTGGCAAGACCCTCGCGGCTGCCTCCACGCTCGACAAGGATCTGCGCGGTTCTCTGAAGACCGGTGCCGATACCGCTGCCGCAGCTCTGGTTGGCAAGCTCGTTGCTGAGCGCGCATCCAAGGCAGGCGTGAAGGAAGTCGTGTTCGATCGCGGCGCCTTCATCTATCACGGCCGCATCAAGGCTCTCGCCGAAGCGGCTCGCGAAGGCGGCCTGACCTTCTGATCAAGTTTCCGGCCGGTAGCCAACAGGCGCCGGCCGGATTTCACCGGACCGCAAATCTCCCTTCGGAGGTTGATGCGGTCTTCGTTTTGTTTGCCCGTTGCACCCGGAAAAGAAAAAGGAAGAGGACAATGGCACAGGAAAAGAGGGCTCCGCGGGAAGACCGCCAGAGCCGTGAAGAGCGCGATAGCGAATTCGTCGACAAGCTGGTCGCGATTAACCGCGTCGCCAAGGTTGTGAAGGGTGGTCGCCGTTTCGGTTTCGCCGCTCTCGTCGTCGTCGGCGATCAGAAGGGCCGCGTCGGCTTTGGTCACGGCAAGGCACGCGAAGTGCCGGAAGCGATCCGCAAGGCAACCGAAAGCGCCAAGCGCGACATGATCTTCGTACCGCTGCGTGACGGCCGTACGCTGCATCACGACGTCCACGGCCGTCATGGCGCCGGCAAGGTTCTGCTGCGCTCGGCAAAGGTCGGTACCGGTATCATCGCCGGCGGTCCGATGCGCGCCGTTTTCGAAACGCTCGGCGTTCATGACGTCGTTGCCAAGTCGACCGGTTCGTCGAACCCATACAACATGGTTCGCGCCACGTTCGACGCCCTGAAGCACCAGGTTCACCCGAAGGACATCGCAGCTCAGCGTGGCATCAAGTATGCTACCCTGCAGGCTCGTCGCGCCGCTTCGGGCAACGCCTCCGAAGAATAAGGGAGTTTGACCTATGGCCAAGACGACCAAGAAGGCTGAAGCTAAGGCGACCGTTACGGTCGAGCAGGTTGGCAGCCCGATCCGCCGTCCGGATGTTCAGCAGAAGACGCTGATCGGTCTCGGACTGAACAAGATGCACCGTCGCCGCACGCTGGAAGATACCCCGGCTGTTCGTGGCATGATCCGTGCTGTCCAGCATCTCGTTCGCATCGTCGACGAGAAGTGAGCCGGAGGTAATTCGCTATGAAACTGAATGAGATCAAGGATAACGAAGGCTCGACCCACAGCCGCAAGCGCCTCGGCCGCGGCATCGGCTCCGGCTCCGGTAAGACCGGTGGCCGTGGTGTAAAGGGTCAGAAGTCCCGTTCGGGCGTTGCGATCAACGGCTTTGAAGGCGGTCAGATGCCCATCTACCGTCGCCTGCCGAAGCGCGGCTTCACCAACATCTTCGCTGCTGACTACGTTGTCGTATCGCTGGAGCGCATCCAGGCTGCCGTCGATGCCGGCAAGCTCGATGCCAAGAACACCATCGATGCTGCTGCCCTCAAGGCTGCTGGCGTGATTCGCCGCGTCAAGGACGGCGTTCGAGTTCTCTCGGACGGCGAACTGAAGGCGAAGGTAACGCTTGAAGTTGCAGGCGCTTCCAAGTCTGCTGTTGAAAAGATCGAGAAGGCCGGCGGTTCCGTCAAGCTGCTCGCATCTGTCGCAGAATAATATGATCAATAATCGCCCGAGGTGCTTCACTTCGGGCGATTTTGCTCCCATATGTGAGCCTCACGAACCTGAACGATGCGGCAGTGTCTTTCCGGTCTATAACGGGAACCAAGGGTGAGGCGTCCGATTGCATCGCAATCCGTCCAAAGCCCGGCTTTTGAACAATTTATTTACTGATTCCGGCCCCGGCCGATTATGCCGGAATTGGTAATGCGGAGATTTGCATGGCTTCTGCAGCGGAACAATTGGCGTCCAATCTCAATTTTTCGACCTTTGCCAAGGCCGAGGATCTCAAGAAGCGCCTGTGGTTTACGCTCGGCGCTCTCCTCGTTTATCGGCTCGGTACACATATTCCGCTTCCAGGTTTGAATCCTGCTGCCTACGCCCAGGCTTTCCATAACCAGTCGGGCGGCATTCTCGGCCTCTTCAACATGTTCTCGGGCGGCGCTGTACAGCGCATGGCAATTTTCGCGCTCGGTATCATGCCTTATATTTCGGCCTCGATCATCGTTCAGCTGATGACGTCGGTCGTCCCGTCGCTCGAAAACCTGAAGAAGGAAGGCGAGCAGGGCCGTAAGATCATCAATCAGTACACCCGCTACGGCACCGTTTTGCTCGGCGCGTTGCAGGCCTACGGCATTGCGATCGGCCTTGAGCATGGCAACGGCGTTGTGGTCGATCCGGGCTGGTTCTTCCGCATTTCCACCGTCATTACGCTGCTCGGCGGCACGATGTTCCTGATGTGGCTCGGCGAGCAGGTGACCTCGCGCGGTATCGGCAACGGTATCTCGTTGATCATCTTCGCCGGCATTGCCGCCGGTCTTCCGACCGCTCTTGCCGGCACGCTCGAACTCGGCCGTACCGGTGCTCTGTCGACGGGTCTGATTCTTGCCGTTCTGGTGGTCGCCGTTCTGGTCATCGCTCTCATCGTCTTCGTAGAGCGCGCCCAACGTCGCCTTCTGATCCAGTATCCGAAGCGTCAGGTAGGCACCCGCATGTTCCAGGGCGACACGTCGCACCTGCCGCTGAAGCTCAACACCTCGGGCGTTATCCCGGCGATCTTCGCATCGTCGCTGCTCCTGCTGCCGGCAACGGTCGCCGGTCTCGGCAACAACACCGCGCTTCCGACCTGGGTCACCTCGATCGTCGCGGCGTTGGGTCATGGCCAACCCGTCTACATGGTGTTCTACGCGGCGCTGATTGCTTTCTTCGCCTTCTTCTACACTGCGCTGGTCTTCAATCCGAAGGACACGGCCGACAATCTGAAGAAGCATGGCGGCTTCATTCCAGGCATCCGTCCGGGTGAGCGCACCGCCGAATATATTGATTATGTGCTGACCCGCATTACGGTCATCGGCGCGATCTATCTCGTCTTCGTCTGCATCCTGCCCGAAATTCTCGTGTCTCAGACCGGTATTCCCTTGTCTCTGGGTGGCACTTCGCTTCTGATCGTGGTTAGCGTAACGCTGGATACGGTGGCGCAGATTCAGGGTCACCTGATCGCACAGCAATATGAAGGCCTGATCAAGAAATCGAAGTTGCGTGGAGGAAAGAGGGGGCGATGAGACTCATACTTTTAGGGCCACCGGGTGCAGGTAAGGGGACCCAGGCCCAGCGTATCGTGGAGAAGCACGGCATTCCTCAGCTCTCCACAGGTGATATGCTGCGTGCGGCCGTTCAGGCTGGTACGGAAGTTGGCAAGCGCGCCAAGGCCGTCATGGATGCTGGCAAGCTCGTCTCCGACGAGATCGTCAATGCGATCGTTTCTGAGCGCATTGATCAGCCGGATTGCGCCAGGGGTTTCATCCTGGACGGCTTTCCGCGTACTTTGGTACAGGCTGATGCCACCGAGCAGATGCTCGACGCAAAGGGGTTGGAGCTTTCCGTCGTCATCGAGCTGAAGGTTGATGACGCCGAGCTGATTCGCCGCGTCTCCGGCCGTTATTCCTGCTCGAACTGCGGCAGCGTCTATCACGACACTGACAAGGTTCCGGCAACGGCGGGTGTCTGCGACAAATGCGGTTCGACGCATTTCAAGCGTCGGCCTGACGACAATGCCGAGACGATGGCGACGCGCCTCCAAGTCTACTACAAGGAGACCTCGCCGCTGATCGGATACTATTATGCCAAGGGCAAGTTGCAGAGCATCGACGGCATGGCCGATATCGAGCATGTGACTGATAGTATCGAAGCTATCCTGGCTAAGCTTTGAGTAGCCTAAAATAAACTGGCTGGAGCGGTTGCTTTTTTGCACTGATTCCGCTAAACACCGCGCCAACTCGCGACATGCTATGCGATCGGCGCGGATTTCCAACGGGGAGGTCCGGCACGGTCGTTTTGACATGTTACGGACTCACATCGAACAAGCAGCTCCCGGGCTGCATAACAAGACCCTTTGCTAAGGCAAAAGGAATGCAAGGAGAACAGGCGTGGCTCGTATCGCTGGCGTCAACATCCCGACTGCAAAGCGCGTAGTTATTGCGCTTCGTTACATTCACGGGATCGGACCGAAGTTTGCACAGGAAATCTGCGAGAAGGTCGGTATCCCGGCCGAGCGTCGCGTCAACCAGTTGACGGATGCTGAGGTTC
Source organism: Rhizobium sp. BR 314 (assembly GCF_047445805.1). Classification (NCBI taxonomy): domain Bacteria; kingdom Pseudomonadati; phylum Pseudomonadota; class Alphaproteobacteria; order Hyphomicrobiales; family Rhizobiaceae; genus Rhizobium; species Rhizobium sp. BR 314. The sequence goes on from NZ_JARWLA010000045.1 coordinate 12,812, forward strand.
TGCAGATCCGCGAAACCATCGACCGTGACTATCAGGTCGAAGGTGATCTGCGTCGCGAAACCGCGATGAACATCAAGCGTCTGATGGACTTGGGGTCTTACCGTGGCCTGCGTCATCGTCGCGGCCTGCCGGTTCGCGGTCAGCGCACCCACACCAATGCTCGTACCCGCAAGGGTCCGGCAAAGGCGATCGCTGGTAAGAAGAAGTAATTTCCGGGAAGCCGGAGGTGGGAGGCTGGCGGTCCGCCGGCCTCTTTTGAGTTTGAAGCGGCGCTCAATGAGTGTCGTTTCGGTGTAGCCGCTGGCATTACGGCGGTGCAGAGATCCAAGAAAGGACTAACATGGCCAAGGAAGCCGTACGCGTTCGTCGTCGCGAGCGTAAAAATATCACGTCGGGCGTCGCACACGTCAACTCGACCTTCAACAACACGATGATCACCATCACCGACGCACAGGGCAACGCCATTGCCTGGTCGTCCGCTGGTGCCAAGGGCTTCAAGGGTTCGCGCAAGTCGACCCCGTTCGCTGCCCAGATCGCCGCTGAAGACTGCGCCAAGAAGGCACAGGAGCACGGCATGAAGTCGTTGGAAGTTGAAGTTTGCGGTCCGGGCTCCGGTCGTGAATCCGCTCTGCGCGCGCTCCAGGCTGCTGGTTTCATGATCACGTCGATCCGCGATGTGACCCCGATCCCGCACAATGGTTGCCGCCCGCGCAAGAAGCGTCGCGTCTGATCATCGCCACTCACGACACCGGCCGGGGTAGATGCGCCCGGCTTGGTGTTACTCAAGCTCGGTTGTCACGATTGGATGGTGACAACGAACGGAAGGCAAAAATATGATTCAGAAAAACTGGCAGGAACTGATCAAGCCCAACAAGGTCGAGTTCACCTCGAGCGGCCGCACCAAGGCAACGCTCGTGGCCGAACCGCTGGAGCGTGGCTTCGGTCTTACCCTCGGCAACGCGCTGCGCCGCGTTCTGCTGTCTTCTCTGCGCGGTGCCGCTGTAACGGCCGTGCAGATCGACGGCGTGCTGCATGAGTTCTCCTCTATCCCGGGCGTCCGGGAAGACGTGACGGACATCGTGCTGAACATCAAGGAAATCGCCATCAAGATGGACGGCGATGACAGCAAGCGCATGGTCGTGCGCAAGCAGGGCCCAGGCGTTGTAACGGCTGGCGACATCCAGACGGTCGGCGATATCGAAATCCTCAACCCCGAGCATGTCATCTGCACGCTCGACGAGGGTGCCGAAATCCGCATGGAATTCACCGTCAATAACGGCAAGGGCTATGTCCCGGCCGAGCGTAATCGTGCGGAAGATGCTCCGATCGGTCTCATCCCGGTCGACAGCCTTTATTCGCCGGTCAAGAAGGTGTCCTACAAGGTTGAAAATACCCGCGAAGGACAGGTTCTCGACTACGACAAGCTGAGCATGTCGATCGAAACCGACGGTTCGATCAGCGGTGAAGATGCAGTCGCTTTCGCGGCCCGCATCCTTCAGGATCAGCTTGGCGTGTTCGTCAACTTCGACGAGCCGCAGAAGGAAACCGAAGAGGAAGCAGTTACCGAACTGGCTTTCAACCCGGCGCTCCTCAAGAAGGTGGACGAGCTCGAACTGTCAGTTCGTTCGGCAAACTGCCTGAAGAACGACAACATCGTCTACATCGGCGACCTCATTCAGAAGACCGAAGCAGAAATGCTCCGCACGCCGAATTTTGGTCGCAAGTCGCTGAACGAAATCAAGGAAGTTCTCGCTTCCATGGGCCTGCACCTCGGCATGGAAGTGCCGGCATGGCCGCCCGAGAACATCGAAGATCTCGCAAAGCGCTACGAAGACCAATACTAAGGCCGCAAGCGCTCCAAGGAGCGCTTAAAGCTGGCCTTAGGATTTTGAATTGCGCATGTACCTTTTCGCTCGGCCGAGCGGGACATGCGCTCGTTTCAAACGGCAGGCGAGTAAGTGCCTGCAAGTGAAGGAGAATAGCAATGCGCCACGGTAAAGCCGGCCGCAAGCTGAATAGAACCGCTAGCCACCGTAAGGCGATGTTCGCCAACATGGCAGCTTCGCTCATCACCCATGAGCAGATCGTCACCACACTCCCGAAGGCGAAGGAAATTCGTCCGATCGTCGAGAAGCTGGTTACCCTCGGCAAGCGCGGCGACCTGCACGCTCGTCGTCAAGCCATCTCGCAGATCCGCGACGCTGTTGTCGTCGCCAAGCTGTTCGACGCGATTGCAACGCGCTACGCTACCCGCAACGGCGGCTACCTGCGCATCATGAAGGCCGGTTTCCGCCAGGGCGACAATGCCGCTCTCGCAGTTGTCGAGTTCGTCGATCGCGATACCTCTGCCAAGGGCGCAGCCGACAAGGCTCGCGTTGCCGCTGAGGAAGAAGCTGCCGCCGCGTAAGGCCAGCTTCGGATAAGATATGAAGGCCGGATGAGTGATCGTCCGGCCTTTTTTGTTTGCAGCGTAGAAGCGGTGGCTCGTTCCCGCTGTTGCGAGAGAGGCAGCATTGCACGCTGGGGTGATACGCCGATTGTCTGTAGAGGGTGGTACTACAGCATCGGTCCGAAAATCGGCATCGATTTTCGGAAAGCTTGATGCGTAGATTCAAAGAGATAGAGCGTCTTTGTGCTTCCGAAAGGGAGCACGACGCTCTAGGTGTGAGGCGGGACATGATACGCAGAAGAATATCACCGTTTCTGGCGTGCCTGCTGACCATCGCTTTTGGCCTCGTGCTCAGGCGGTTCGGATATGCCGTTCATTTGCCGTTCGAGATCGTCAAAAATGGTGGTTCGATATTGTGGGGAGCCATGGTCTACTGGCTGCTGGTCACGGCCTTGCCCGGCGCGCGCCGTATCACGACCACCTCAGCGGCGATGATCGTCGCCGCGCTTATCGAATTTTCCAGGCTTTGGCACACGCCCGCGTTGGATGCATTTCGATTGACCACGGCCGGAGCCTTGTTGCTGGGGCGAGTATTCTCGCCCTGGAACATTCTGGCATATGCAATCGGTATCGCGGCAGCTTTCGCGCTGGATTGGGCGCTGTCGAAGCGGTGACGCTTCGCCTGAAGTCGGCTGCGCGTCATTCCGCAGCCGCCGCGAGCCGACGTGACGGATCGGTGCGGTGAAGATGAACCGCAAGCGTGTCCCAGGGTGGCGTCACGGAAAGCTGCGCCAGGATGCGGCCGATCTCGCCTCTGTGGTAACCTCCATGCGTGGCGACATGGAGAAGCATCTCCTCACGCGTCATGCAGCCCCGGTCTCCATCGGTGAACGTGAACGGCAGAGCTTCTGAAAGAAGTGGCGCGCTGATCGTTTCGATATATCGCAGATACAATTGGTCTGATGCCGTAAGCGTTGCAAGAAGGTCGGGCAGGGTGGGTGGTTCAGGTGAATTGTCATCTTGGTATCCGTGCTCGCGCCCAGCAAGATGTGCGGCGAATATCCGGGCGACGATCAGCGAGTGATTCATTAGACGCATGCAGGCGAGACGCTCCTTGCCATGCTGTTCAGGATCGAGGCGGTCGATGGCGTCGAGCAATTCCTCATTCGCCCAGGCTTGATAACGGAAAAGCGTTCGCAGCACAGACATTTCACTCATGGACCTTTGCCCTTTCTTTGGCCGGAGAAATGCGAGTAATCTGTTCATATTTTCCGGAAGTGGGGGATGCATGTCTACTCGCATTAGAAAGCCGCGTTCGCTGATGCGCAAAGAGCCGAGCCAAGCGCGGTCGAGGGCAACGGTGGAGGCGATCATCGAATCGGGTGCTCGCGTTTTGGCCGCTCGCGGATGGGCAGGATTTACGACGAACACCGTTGCTGTTGTCGCCGGGATCAGCATTGGTTCGCTCTATCAGTATTTTCCGGACAAGCTTTCTTTGGTCGAAGGCATAAGGAGGAGGCATTTCGCTGATGTCCTAGCCGTTCTGCGGCGGGCGACGGTGGTTGGCATGCCGTTACGATATAATGTCGAGACTCTCGTTCAGGGCATGATCGATGCTCACGGCGTGAACCCACAACTGCACAGGGTGCTTCTGGATGAGGTCCCGGGAACGGAGGGGTCGAGATCCGCGCATGAAGCGTTCCTCGAGGAGTATCAGCGCCATTACAAGCGTTTCGTCGCGGTCAATCGCGGAGACGTTTCGAGCGCATCGGACGATGTCCTCGCGCAGCTTCTATCCGGTGTCGTTGAGGGCGTGATCCACAACGGCGCGCGAAGAGATACGTTGCATTCGCCTGAGTTGAAACAGGAACTGGTCAGGATGATCTGCTCCTACTTCGGCGCCGTCGAATGACGGGAGGCTCTGCCGCCGACGGGCGCGCGGCCGCAGAGCACCTGTGATCGCGCCAAATTTGGCTTGCCGCCAATCATTTTGCGCATAGCTGCCTTTCCCGTTTCAGATGGCGCTTCGTATCATAATAATTTGAATGCTAATTAGTTTAGTGCTAATAAATTCCTATGAAACAGTTAATCGCCCTGCAACGCATCTTCACCGCCAATCTGCTGACGACTGGCCGCCAATGGCGTCGTGTCGTTGATCTCGCGCTGAGCTCCTATGGCATATCGGAGGCCGCGGCTGCGCCGCTGCTTTGGATTGGCCGATTGGGAGGCGGTGTGCGGCAGGTGGCTCTTGCCAACTATGTCGGTATCGAAGGCCCGTCTCTGGTCCGGCTGCTCGATCAGCTCGAAAGCATGGATCTGGTCATTCGCAAGGATGATCCGACGGATCGGCGTGCGAAGGGCCTGTGGCTGACGCCGGAAGGCGAGGTGCTGGCCGCTCGCATGGAAGACGCCCTCGACGAATTGCGTGGAAATATCCTTGGCAAAGTCGATCCGGCTGATCTTGAAGCTGCCGTCCGCGTTCTGAAGGCCTTCGAAGAATTCGAGACGTGGAAGGCCGTCGCCGCAGAACAGGAGCCGGAGAAGGTCCAATGAGCATTCCGTCCTGGCGCGATTGGCTGTTTTCGATCAAGGCCTTCATCGCGGCGATCATGGCGCTGTTCATCGCGCTGTCGCTGGATCTGCCGCGCCCTTATTGGGCGATGGCTGCCGTTTATGTCGTCGCCAACCCACTCGCCGGCGCGACCAGCTCCAAGGGACTTTATCGTGCGCTCGGCACGCTGATTGGTGCTACCGCATCGGTGATCCTCGTGCCGCTCTTCGTCAATGCGCCGGAGCTGCTCTCCGTCGTCGTCGCTCTCTGGACCGGCACGTTGCTTTTCATCTCCATGCTGGATCGTACCTCGCGCAGCTATGTCTTCATGCTCGCCGGTTATTCGCTGCCGTTGATTGCGCTTCCGACCGTCGGCGCGCCTGAAACGGTATTCGATGTCGCGCTTTCCCGTTCCGAGGAGATCATCATCGGTATCGTCAGCGCCAGCATCGTCAGCGCCATCGTCTTTCCGAGCAGCGTCGGCACGACCCTCGGTCAGCGTATCGGTTCCTGGCTGGATGATGCCGGCACCTGGGCCGATGAAATCCTGCGCGGCGAGGGCGCGTCTCCCGCTACGCCGCTGAAGCGCCAGAAGCTGGCTTCCGATGTCACGGGTCTCGATCTCGTCATCAGCCAGCTCAAATATGATGCGGGCAGCCGTGACATCGTCAGGCATTCCCGCGAGCTGCGCGGCCGTCTCTTAATGCTGCTGCCGCTCTTCTCGTCTCTCGCCGATCGTCTGCATGCGCTGAAGGCCGGCGAAAAGCCTTTGCCGCAGGAACTGGTTGCAGTCCTGAACGATGTTGCCGATTGGCTCGGGCAGGGCGGTCGCGGCAAGGCTGACGATACCGCCAATACCCTGTCGAAAAAGATCGAGGAATTGCAGCAGAACGACATTGATCTCGGCTGGGACGATCTTGTCCGGTCGAGCGCGCTGGATCGCCTGAAGGAGATCGTCGATCTCTGGCAGGATTGCCTGACGCTGCGCGACCAGATCGCGTCTGGGCAGCAGGTCGGCACATGGCGACCCGCTTTCCGGCACCGCAATGTCGTGGGTCACATCAGACACTATGACTATGCGCTGTTGGCCTTCTCGGCCAGCGCGGTCGTCGTCGGCATCGCCGTTGCCTGCCTCTTCTGGATCTATTCCGGATGGCAGGATGGCGCCGGTTTCGTCACCATGGCCGCCGTCGCCTGCTCGTTTTTCGCCGCGCTCGATCGGCCGGCGCCATTCATCACCTCGATGTTCGTCTGGTGCGCAGTGAGCCTTGTCATCGCTAGCATCTACATCTTCGGCATATTGCCATCGATCTCCGGCTTCGAGATGCTGGTGCTGGTCTTCGCTCCGCCCTTCCTGTTGATGGGCCTGCTGATCCCGCGGCCGCAGACCAACATGCTCGCCATGCTGCTAGCGGTGAACGGTGCGACCTTCATCGCGCTGCAGGATCGCTATACCGCTGACTTTGGCGCTTTCGCCAATAGTGCGGTCGCAGCTCTGGCGGGCGTCGGTTTCGCCTTGGTCTGGACCCTGCTGACGCGTCCGTTCGGCGCCGAACTTGCCGCCCGGCGGCTGGTGCGGGCCGGCTGGACCGATCTTGCCGACACCGCCGCCGGTATTCGCCGCGCCGATCATGAACGCCTGTCCGGCCGCATCCTCGATCGCCTGGGCCAGCTCGTGCCGCGCCTCGCAAGCATTGAGGACCGCGAGCTGAAGAAAGTCGACGGCTATGCCGACGTCCGCCTCGGCTTCAACGTTCTGATGCTGCAGAAGGAGCGTGGCCAGTTGAAATCAGCGGCTGCCGCATCCGTAAGCGAAGTCCTGATCGGCGTTTCGGATTTCTATCGCTCACGGCTGAAGGCCAAGAGCGCCATCGACCCGTCCGACGAATTGCGCGTCTCGATCGACCGCAGCCTGGAGGCGGTGGCGCAGGAAAAGCGGCACGCCGGCCGCGCGAGCCTCGATGCTCTCGTTGGCCTTCGCCGCGCACTTTTCCCTCATGCCGAGCCGCCGGCGAGCTGGCGACCGCCCGTATCCGACACCGCTCAACCACTTCCCATTGCCGCCGAGTAATACCATGCCCGCAGAATTCGATCTTTATGGCGTCTACATCCCACGCCTTCTCGTTCTCATGCTCGTGACGCTGTTTGCCGTCATCATCCTTCGACGCCTGCTCGCATGGCTCGGAGCCTACACTCTGGTCTGGCATCGCGGTCTTTTCGATCTCGCGCTTTACGTCCTTTTGCTCGGCGCCATTTCCTCTGTCTCTCGTTGGTACTTCACATGAACGCGTTCAAACTCATCGGCCGTGTGGCCGTCACTCTTATCTTCGTCGTCGCTGCCGTCTATGTTGGTCGTCAGCTCTGGGGGCATTACATGGATGAGCCCTGGACACGCGACGCACGCCTCAGGGCCGATGTCGTCGGCATTGCACCTGATGTCTCTGGCCTCGTCAGCGACGTCCTCGTCAAGGACAACCAGACCGTCAAGAAGGGCGAAGTTCTCTTTCGCGTCGATCGCGATCGCTTCGCCATTGCGCTCGAGCAGGCGGATGCGGCACTTGCAAGCAGCAAGGCCGCCCTCGAACAGGCTCACCGTGAGAACGACCGGCAAGGACGCCTTGGCGACGCTGCCTCCATGCAGAAGAAGGAACAGGCGCAGACCGCCGAGGAGCAGGCTGAAGCCTCTCTGCGCCAGGCAACGGCCAATCGTGAGCTTGCCCAGTTGAACCTCAATCGTTCAGAGGTTCGCGCCACGGTCAACGGCACGATCTCGAACCTCAGCCTGCGTCCGGGTGATTACGTCGCGGCCGGCACCGCCAAGGTCGCGCTGATCGATACCGATTCCCTCCGAGTCGAAGGCTATTTTGAAGAAACCAAGCTGCCGCGCATCCACGTCGGCGATGAGGTTGCCATTCATCTGATGGGGCAGGCCGAGAAACTGACCGGCCACGTCGAAAGCATCGCTTACGGCATTGAGGATCGCGAACGAACCTCCGGCAGCCTGCTCGCCAACATCACGCCGACCTTCAGCTGGGTGCGGTTGGCTCAGCGCGTGCCGGTGCGCATCGCGCTCGACAAGGTGCCCGACGGCACGAAGCTGATCGCCGGCTTGACGGTGACAGCCGAGGTGCAGGAGAAGGGGCAGCCGAAAATCGCCAGCGCGGCTGACTGACCTGAAGGTTTGAAAAGATCAGGGCGGTCGCCTTTAGGCCGCTCTGGAACTTGAGGCTGCAACTGGCCTGCGGGCAGCTCGCCGCCTCTCCATCATGATCGGCCGATAAGACCGGTAGAGGATCATCGCGATCAGCAGGCCGATATAGATGAACTGCTCGAGCGACAGTACCTTGGTCGACAGGGCGAAGTGCAGGGCGCCACAGGCGGCGATGATATAGACCAGACGGTGCAGCCAGATCCATGTCTTGCCGAGTTGCCGGATCGAGAAGTTGTTCGAGGTCACGGCAAGCGCCAGCAGCATGACGAGCCCCGCCATGCCGAACATGATGAAGGGCCGCTTCAGCACATCGTCGATGACCGCCTTCACGTCCAGCGCCTGATCGAGGACCATATAGACGGTCAGATGCATCAGCGCGTAGTAGAAACAGAGCAGGCCGAGCGCGCGGCGATAGCGCAGATAGTTCCAGCCGAAGAGGTCGCGAAGCGGCGTAACTGCAAGCGTCAACAGCAGGAAACGGATCGCCCATAATCCAAGAAAAAGCTCGAAGGTTTTCACCGCATCGGCGCCGAGCTGGTCCGTCGCGCCGAGATAGAATTCCCAGGCGGCCGGCAAAAGTCCGACGACGTAGAGCGCCCAGACGGAGGCAGATTGCCAACGCTTGGGGAGAGCGAAGGAGAGGGTCATCAGAAATTCACCCTGAGGTCCATGCCGCTATAGAGGCTGGCCACTTGATCGGCATAGCCGTTGAAGGGCAGGGTGGGGTGGCGGTTGGAGCTGAAGAACCCGCCTTCGCCGATGCGACGCTCGGTCGCCTGGCTCCAGCGTGGATGATCGACGGCCGGATTGACGTTGGCATAGAAGCCGTATTCCTGGCTGTTGGTCACCTGCCATGTGTTCAACGGCTGCTTGTCGGTGAGGGTAATACGAACGATCGACTTGATGCCTTTGAAACCGTATTTCCACGGCACGACGAGCCGGATCGGCGCGCCATTCTGGTTTGGCAGGGTTTCGCCATAGAGGCCGACGGCCAGCAGAGTCAGCGGGTTGCGTGCCTCATCCAGCCGCAAGCCCTCGACATAGGGCCAGTCGAGCGATTGCAGCAAGCCGGATTGGCCCGGCATCTCCTCCGGCCGTACCACGGTCTCGAAAGCCACGTATTTGGCACTGCCCTGCGGCTCCACCTTGTCGAGCAGAGCCGAAAGCTGGAAGCCGTCCCAGGGAATGACCATCGACCAGGCTTCGACGCAGCGCATGCGATAGACGCGCTCTTCCGGCGGAAACTCCTTGATCAGCGCATCGATGTCGAACGTGCCGGGCTTGTTGACCATGCCGTCGACCTTGATCGTCCATGGCCGCGGCTTGAACTTGCCGGAGAGGTTGGCCGGGTCGGCCTTGTCGAGGCCGAATTCATAGAAGTTGTTGTAGGTAGTGACATCCTTGATCGGAGTCAGTTTCTCATTGACCGTATAATTGCTCTTGGTCGCCGTCAGCGCTTCAGCCATCGCCGCCTTATCGCCAATCGCTGCCATGCCGATACCGGCCGCCGCGGCCGTCAGGAACTCGCGGCGCTTCAGGTAGACGGAGCGGGGGGTGATCTCGGCTGAGGTGATTTTCGGCGGACGATAGAAGGCCATGGAACAATTCCTCTATGCGGTAGCGGCTTCGATATCAGCGATACGCGGCAGGCACGGATTTTGTTACACTCTTAGGCTGGCATTTCTTTGGAAGTGAAAGCAACTTTTTGTGTGCGCTTGTGATCGGGCCGTTTCCGTCCCAAGTCTAGTCGAGCGATTTGTTTGATAGGACGAAGCCCTTGCCCGGCGGCGTACCGGATTCGCTCGAGTTGATAGTGACAGTATTGCACGATTGGATTAGGACAATTCCAAAAAGCGGAGTTGCCGGCGTCCCCTTCGGCCCGAAACCTTGGGCTCCTGCCGACGCCGCACAAATTCCAGGATGACGAGGAAGACACCATGCCAGCTTATCGTTCCAGAACCACCACCCACGGCCGCAACATGGCCGGTGCGCGCGGCCTTTGGCGCGCGACGGGCATGAAGGACAGCGATTTCGGCAAGCCCATTATTGCGGTAGTCAACTCCTTTACGCAGTTCGTGCCCGGTCACGTCCACCTCAAGGATCTCGGCCAGCTCGTTGCGCGCGAAATCGAAGCGGCCGGCGGCGTCGCCAAGGAATTCAACACTATCGCCGTCGACGACGGCATCGCCATGGGCCACGACGGCATGCTCTATTCGCTGCCGTCGCGCGAACTCATCGCCGATAGCGTCGAATACATGGTCAACGCCCATTGCGCCGACGCCATGGTCTGCATTTCGAATTGCGACAAGATCACTCCCGGCATGCTGATGGCCTCGCTGCGCCTCAACATCCCGACGATCTTCGTATCCGGCGGGCCGATGGAGGCCGGCAAGGTCGTGCTGCATGGCAAGAAGGTCGCGCTCGACCTCGTCGACGCCATGGTTGCCGCTGCCGACGACAAGATCAGCGATGAAGACGTTCAGGTCATCGAGCGCTCCGCCTGTCCGACCTGCGGCTCCTGCTCGGGCATGTTCACGGCCAATTCGATGAACTGCCTGACCGAAGCCCTCGGTATGTCGCTGCCGGGCAACGGCTCGACGCTTGCCACTCACTCGGACCGCAAGGAACTCTTCCTGGAGGCTGGCCGCCGGATCGTCGCTTTGGCAAGACGCTATTACGAACAGGACGATGTGACGGCTCTGCCGCGGACGATCGCCAGCAAGGGTGCGTTCGAGAATGCCATGGCGCTCGATATCGCCATGGGCGGCTCGACCAATACCGTGTTGCATATTCTCGCGGCCGCCCATGAGGGCGAAGTCGATTTCACCATGGATGACATCGATCGCCTGTCGCGGCGCGTCCCCTGCCTTTCGAAGGTGGCGCCTGCCAAGGCCGACGTTCATATGGAAGACGTGCATCGCGCCGGCGGCATCATGGCGATCCTCGGTGAGCTGAACCGTGCCGGACTATTGAATGCCGATCTGCCGACCGTCCACGCCCCGACGCTGGGCGAAGCGCTGGCGCAATGGGATATCGCCGTTACTGACAACAAGGCAGCTCTGGAACTCTTCAGCGCCGCTCCCGGCGGTGTTCCGACACAGGTTGCCTTCAGCCAGAGCGCACGCTGGGAAGAGCTTGATCTCGATCGTGAAAATGGCGTCATCCGCGATGCCCAGCATCCCTTCTCCAAGGATGGCGGCCTCGCCGTCCTCAAGGGCAATCTGGCGCTCGACGGTTGCATCGTAAAGACGGCAGGCGTCGATGAATCGATCCTGAAGTTCTCCGGTCCGGCCAAGGTTTTCGAAAGCCAGGACGCTGCCGTCAAGGGCATCCTCGGCAACGAGGTTGTGGCTGGCGACGTCGTCGTCATCCGCTATGAAGGCCCGAAGGGCGGCCCCGGCATGCAGGAAATGCTCTATCCGACGAGCTATCTGAAGTCTAAGGGCCTCGGCAAGGCTTGCGCGCTCATCACCGACGGTCGCTTCTCAGGCGGCACTTCAGGTCTGTCGATCGGCCACGCTTCGCCGGAAGCTGCAAACGGCGGCACGATCGGCTTGGTCCGCGAAGGCGACATGATCGACATCGACATCCCGAACCGCACCATCAGCCTGCGTGTCGATGACAAGGAACTTGCCGCGCGTCGCGAAGCACAGAATGCCACGGGCTGGCATCCGGCCGAACCGCGCAAGCGTAACGTGACCACGGCGCTCAAGGCCTATGCGGCCTTCGCCACGAGTGCCGACCGCGGCGCAGTCAGAGATCTTGGTGGCAAATAACTAAGCCCCTTCGCCCTGCGAAGCGGGGAGAAGGTGGACTCGAACGATCGAGCGGAGCTCGGCCGTGAGAGGACGGATGAGGGGCCTCTTGGAGATTTGCCGCGACGGCAGAATTGGCCTAGGCGCACTCGCCCCTCACCCTAGCCCTCTCCCCGCAGGCGGGGAGAGGGGATATCTCCGGTGAAGGTCTTCAAGCCATGGCAAACCAAACCCTTACAGCGGTCGGTTGATCTGCTTATAGGCCTCATTCAGCTGCTTCAGGCGTTCCTCGTAGGAAGATTTGAGACAACCCACGTCAGCGCCGCAGGACTGCCGCTTCTTCAACCATTCCGTCTGCTGATCCTGCAGTGTGCCGCGCGAGCCCATGGCGAGAAGGCCGGAGAGCAGGTCGAACGTCGTCACCATCTTCACGTCGGCATCGTTGAGCGCCCTGACGTCGCATATCGTCTTTTCGTCGGGTTTCAGGTTCTGCGCCTCGCAATCAAAGCTGGCGGCCTGTGAGGTGCCGGCCATGCCGAGAGTGATCAGGAGGGCGGTGGCGGCAAGATTGTTCAATTGCATATCTGCTTCCCTTTTGACGATTCCCAACGCGAAATGCATGACAGCATGTTTTTGTTCAGCGAGCCTGTTTTTTATCGCTGCAAACGTCCATTTATGCTTCATGCTTCCGCCCTCTTTTCTTTCTAGCGTCGGGCGCTACAACGTTGTTTCAAGAGCATTAAAGAAGGAAGTTTCCATGCAAGTCCTCCTGAAGCGCACTGCCGTTTCGATGATTGCCCTCATCATGGCGATGCCGCTTTCCGCCGAGGCGCAGACGGCGAAAACGCTGCCGCAGAGCCAGGTACAGATGCAGCTTTCCTTTGCGCCGCTGGTCAAGCAGACGTCCGGTGCCGTGGTGAACGTCTATGCCGAGCGCGTGGTGCAGCGTCAGTCGCCTTTCGCCGGTGATCCCTTCTTCGAGCAGTTTTTCGGCCAGCGCATGCCGAATCGCACTGAGAAACAGTCGTCGCTGGGATCGGGCGTCATCGTCGAAGCCAATGGCACCGTCATTACCAACAACCACGTCATCGACGGCGCGGACGATATCAAGATTGCGCTTTCCGATGGCCGGGAGTTTCCCTGTAAGGTCGTCTTGAAGGACGATCGCGTCGATCTGGCCGTTCTGAAGATCCAGTCGAAGAACGAGAGCTTCCCGATTCTGCCGCTTGCCAATTCCGATGCGGTCGAGGTCGGCGATCTGGTGCTTGCGATCGGTAACCCATTCGGCGTCGGGCAGACTGTGACGAGCGGCATCGTTTCGGCTCTCGCGCGAAACCAGGTGAAGAACGAGGTCGGTTTCTTCATCCAGACCGATGCGTCGATCAACCCTGGCAATTCCGGCGGCGCGCTGGTCAACATGGGTGGCGAGCTGATCGCCCTCAACACGGCCATCTTCTCGCAGGGCGGCGGCTCGAACGGCATCGGCTTCGCTATTCCCGCCAATCTGGTCAAAGTTTTCCTCGCCGCTGCCGATCGCGGTGACAAAGCCTTTGAGCGCCCCTATATCGGGGCCTCGTTCGAGCCGGTGACATCGGATGTCGCCGAGGCGCTTGGCCTGGACAAGGTTCGTGGCGCATTGGTGACCAAGGTCGTCGACGGCGGTCCGGCAGCCAAGGCCGGCCTGAAGCCGGGCGAGGTCATCACCGCGCTCAATAATATTCCGGTCGAACATCCGGATGCACTCGGCTACCGTCTGACAACGGCAGGGCTCGGCGCCACCGTTACATTGACGGTGCTTGATAGCGGCAAGGAACATCAGGCCACCATGACGCTTGCGGCGGCGCCGGAATCGACCCCACGCGACGAAAGGGTGATCGAGGGCAACAATCCCTTCGCCGGCGCGACCGTTGCCAATCTCTCGCCGCGCGTCGCCGATGATCTCCATATGCCGCCCGATTCGAGCGGTGTGGTAATCGAGAGCTTGAAGCCGAACTCGCCGGCTGATCGCCTCGGGTTTGCGGCGCGCGACATCGTCATTTCCATCAATGGCGTCGCCATCAACACGACGGATGTTCTTGAGAAGACGGTCACTTCGAAGCCGAGCTTCTGGCGCGTCGAGATCGAACGTGACGGCCAGCGCATCCGGCAGTTCTTCCGATGAGCAACGACCTGTTTGCACCGCGAATACCGGAGGAGGTCGCCAACAAGCGGCCTCTGGCCGATCGCTTGCGGCCGCAAACCCTGGCTGAAGTCACCGGCCAGGAACATCTGACTGGCGAGGATGGTGTTCTGCGCCGGATGATAGAGGCGGGCTCGCTCGGGTCGATGATCTTCTGGGGACCTCCCGGCACGGGAAAGACCACGGTCGCTCGGCTGCTGTCGGGCGAGGCGGGTCTCGCCTTCGAGCAGATTTCGGCGATCTTTTCCGGCGTCGCCGACTTGAAGAAGGTGTTCGAAGCGGCGCGGCTGCGCCGCATGGACGGCCGCCAGACCCTGCTCTTCGTCGACGAGATCCATCGTTTCAATCGCGCTCAGCAGGATAGCTTTCTGCCTGTGATGGAAGACGGCACCGTCATTCTGGTGGGAGCGACGACGGAAAATCCGTCTTTCGAGCTCAACGCCGCTCTTCTCTCCCGCGCTCGTGTCCTGACGTTCCGCTCGCATGATGAGGAAAGTCTGGAGGAGTTGTTGCGCCGCGCAGAGGCGGTAGAGGCAAAGCCGCTGCCGCTGACGGACGATGCCCGTGCAAGCCTGATCCGCATGGCCGATGGTGATGGCCGTTCGGTGCTGACGCTTGCGGAAGAAGTCTGGCGTGCCGCACGCAGGGATGAGCGTTTCGATCCCGACATGCTGGTCAAGATCGTGCAACGCCGCGCTCCGGTCTACGACAAGGCGCAGGACGGGCACTACAATCTGATTTCGGCGCTGCATAAGTCGGTTCGCGGTTCCGACCCGGACGCCGCGCTCTATTATCTCGCTCGCATGTTCGATGCCGGTGAGGACCCGCTTTATCTCGGACGCCGGCTGGTGCGTATGGCGGTGGAGGATATCGGGCTCGCCGATCCGCAGGCGCTTGTGATCTGCAACGCAGCCAAGGATGCCTATGATTATCTGGGCTCGCCCGAGGGAGAACTGGCGCTGGCGCAAGCCTGCGTCTATCTCGCCACCGCACCGAAGTCCAATGCGGTCTACACCGCGTTCAAGGCAGCGACGCAGGCCGCCAAGCAGAATGGTTCGCTCCTACCGCCCAAGCACATCCTCAATGCGCCGACGAAGCTGATGCGCACCGAGGGATATGGTGACGGCTATCGCTACGATCACGACGAGCCGGATGCGTTTTCAGGCCAGAACTATTTCCCGGAAAAGATGGGTCGCCAGACCTTTTATGATCCGCCGGAACGTGGCTTCGAGCGCGATATCCGCAAGCGGTTGGATTGGTGGGCGAAACTGCGCAAGGAGCGCGGCGAGCGCTGATCTCTACGTCACTCGGCGGTGACGTCCTGTGGTGCTTTCTGCATGCGCGGCGCAGATGTCTGATTGACCATCTTCACGCTCGATTCCGCCAGGCTCTTGTGCCCCTCCATATCGACGACCAGATGCCAATGGCCCGATTCCGGAATGGACAGCCGGATCGGTGACTTCTTGGCGACGCCGCCGAGGAATTGGTGCTTGAGGGTTTCGGTGAAACGCTCGAAGTTCGAGCCGTTCATCAGCCTGACATTGGCGATTGCCGAGAGCGTGATTTCGATCACCGTTCCAGCGCGCTGTTCCTTGAGATCGTAGTGGCTGTAGCGGAAGGCAGGCTTCGACATTGTGCTTCTGTTCTTTGCGTATCTCGCCCGAAAGCTTACTCGAAAGCGGGTTAAGGAAGCGTTCGGTCGGATAAAGCGTGATGCCGAAAGTGTAGGCAGTTCTCGGACGACATCACGCTCTGGTGTCGAAACCTGCCAAGGGCGATTCAGTGCAGATTTGACGAGGTGGGGGCGAAGCCATCCAGATCGAGGACTGCGCCTTCGGGCGCATGGCAGATGTCGGCCGGGTTGTGGTTGCATTCTTCCGCAGCGAAGCGCAGGGCGGCTGCCTCGTTGCGGAAGAGACCGCCGACCAGTCCCTCTCGGTCCTGGACGATCCAGCTGCCGCGACGGTCACGGCCGATCATGAAGCGGGCCGGAGTAGGGGCAAGGCGATTATGAAATGTGCGGCGTTGACTGTGCAGGGCGTTTGCCATCGTGTTTTTCCTCTTGGATCTCTTTAATTCTGCTCAACGTCCGGCCAGATGCAGCACGAGCTGCAGAGCGCCGGCGATGAGAAAGACAAGTCCGAGACGTGGGGCGATGGCGGCAAGGCCATGCAACAGCGTGTCCGAAGAGAGGTGCCGCTCACCCCTGGCAAAAGTGATGGCGCGAGGACGTTGGAGGGGATCGGCGGATAGGCCGGCATGCGTATGGCGTGACATCATAGTTCCTTTCCAGTGTCACCAGCACCGCGGTCCGAGAGACGTCTTCCGGTGCTACGCTGTTGAATCTATAGGTGAGTTGCTAGGATTTCCATTTGTCAGAAATCGAGAAAATATAAAAATCTCATAGGGATAGATCCGATTTTTACAAGCCGAGCCGGAAAGCTTGACGGGAAGCTAGCCGACCGCTGCCGTCGACCTGAAAAGGAGCAATGACGGTCTGGATCTCCGTTGCAGTCTCGGGCGCGATGCCGACCAGCGGCAGACGCACGTCCGGTTCCATGTCTCTCATGGCGGCGAGGGCGTGCTTTACGGTGGCGGGCTCGCTCTCGCGCGCGAGCGCTTTGAAGAGCGGTCGCAAGCGCCTGTCGATCGAATGTGCTACGTCGAGGTTGCCGCAGGCGGCAGAGTGTTGCATCGAATGAAAGAGACGAGGAGCGACATTGGCTGCAGTGGAAAAGCAGCCATTCCCGCCCGCCGCTGTGAAGCCGAGCGCGCCTGCGTCGCTTGACGTGTAGAGGCCGACCTGTTGCGGCAGAAAGGCGCGCCAGAGGTCTATGCGCGAGATTTCGCCGCTTCCATCCGCGATCCCGACAATGCCGGGAATTTCGGCAAGTCGTTCGACTGTTGCGGGAGCGAGATCGATTGCCGTGTGCGATGGCTGACTATGGATGATGAGCGCCATGTCGGTCTGCGCGGCTATTTGCTCGAAGTGATGAAGAACACCCTTCTGCGTCGGCTTCGAGTAATAGGGCACGGTCACGAAGGCGGCGTCGGCACCGAGCTGCTGCGCCTGTAGCGTCTCTTCGATCGTCGTTGCCGTGTCATTCGTGCCGGTTGCAACGATGACCGGCGTCTTGCCTTCGGAAAGTTCGACGCAGATTTCAATGATCCGCATTCGCTCTGCATCGGTCAGCGTCGGCCCTTCGCCGGTCAGCGAGCAGGCCAGCAGCCCATCTATGCCGCTCAGCAACTGCCATTCCACATGTGCCATGAGATCGACGGTGTCGAGTGCACCGTCACGAAAAGGCGTAACGAGGGCGGTAATCGCGCCGCCGATACGCTTCTGCAAGCCTTGCCTGCCCATGTTCTCGACGCTCAGAGATAGTGCAGCACGATGAAGAGCTCGAGACCGCCGAGCAGCAGTCCGAAGGCGAGCATCGCCCAGAATGTGCGCTTCTCGCGAATCTCGCGATCAGGAAACTGTCGCTTTGGTTGGATCTTTGCGACCTTCGCCGATGCGGCTCTGCGATGGTGTTTCTCGTCGCTGCTATGAACCAGGATCCGAACGGATTCGGCCAGGTTGGTTGCGTGCGTCTCAATCATGGCAATGGTCTCCATATGTCCACGCAAGCGTAATTCCTGGTGGCATAGGAAATCCATTCCCCGCGGAAGGCGAGAAAGTAAGTGCGATATAAAGAGCGGAGCGGCCGGGAACTGCGTGCGTATCGGCGCTTGCTGTACCGATAAGGACGGGAGGTGGGGCTAGCCGACCGCCTGCTGGTTCGTGCGGTCGAGCTGCGTCACCAAGGCGAGGATCGTTGCGGAAACGGGTGTCGCCACGCCTGTCAGCCTGCCAAGAGAAACGACAACGCCGACGAGCGGCGTGATTTCCAGCGCCTTGCCGGCCAGTAGATCTTGCAGCATCGAGGTGCGTACCGGCCCAATCTGCCGCGAGCGATCCAGCCGCTCCTCGACCGACATTGCCACATGCGCCCCCAAAGCCTCGGCAACTGCCTTAACCTCACTCATGACCTGGCCGACCATGGATGCGAGCGCAGGATCGTTCATGATCTCCGACATCAAGGCTCTGGTCAGTGCGCTGATCGGATTGAACGACGCGTTGCCCATCAGCTTGCTCCAGATATCGTCGCGAATGTTCGCGGACACCGAGATCTTGACCTTGGCCTTATGCAGCAATGCCGCGATCGCTTCGATATCCGTCGTCGTCTCGCCGGATGGTTCGCCCAGGATGAAATAGCCGTTGTTGGCAAGCTTGATCTCGCCAGGGCCGATGACTTCCGAGCCCTGATAGGCGACGCAGCCGATCACCCGTTCCGGGCCGATCAGCCGCCAGAGATCGCCGTTCGGATCCAGCTCCTCCATCTGATATTCGGCATGGCCGCTCTTTCGGTCCCTGTGGAAATACCACCAGGGTACACCGTTGAGGATCATCACGACGCGGGTGCGGGCATGCAGGAGCGTGGCAATTCCGGGTACGGCTGCTGCAAGCTGGTGCCCCTTGAGCCCGGTGATGACCAGATCCTGCGGCGGCAATTCGCCTGCATCGTCCGTCGCCGTCATCCGCGCCACGAGCGGTTGTTCCGCCTCCGCTTCCCAAAGATGGATGCCGCTCGAGCGGATTGCCGCCAGATGTGCCCCGCGCGCAACGACGGAAACCTGTGCCTGCTCAAGCGATGAAGCAAGCTTTGCCGCAATTGCACCGCCAAGTGCGCCGGCGCCGTAGATGCAGATGTTCTTGAAGGGGAAAGGCGTCATGGAATGATGCTCCGGGTCAGATCGCATGCGCTGCAAAATATGCCATGGCGACAATTTGGCGAGAGGTTTTTCGACCGCGCTGCGAGCGACTTTGAAAATCGCCGAGCTTTCTTGCACATTGCAATCGTATGAAGATTGAGCCATGCTCGTTCGTACTGGAATGAAATCAATGCGGTAAGCGAAAGTCGGCCTCGGTTTGTTCCGCCGACATCGGTTGATGCGGGTCGCGAACAAGATCATGTTTTCACTGCATGTCTTTGGTGGTTTGAAGCTTCTGGATGGTGACGGGCGAGAACTTGCCTTTCCTGAGAAGGGCCTGCTGATCCTGGCCTATCTGATGATGGCCCCCAATCTGCATGCGCCGCGCAGCACGATTGCCTGGCTTTTGTGGGGGCGTGATGACAATGGCGGCGCGCAAGTCAACCTGCGCAAACTCGTTTCGCGGATAAGGGGTCGCCAAGCCGCACTGGGCAGATCGTTTCTCCACTTCAGTGAAAGCACCGTCGAACTCGTGTCACCGCCTTCGTTGGTCGATTGCTCGCTTACCAAGAGCGTCGATGCCGGATCGGCGCTTGCGAAGCTGAAGTTGCTGGCGGAGGCGCAGAAGGCCGAGTTTCTGAAAGGGGTCGATTGCCAGAGCGCGACTTTTTCCCAGTGGCGGGACGCGCAGAAGCACCGGCAGAGCTTGAGGTTGAAGGAAGCGCTGAAGGTTGCGGCGGAGCAGGCAAACAGCAGGGACGAGATCGCTCTGGTGAAAGACGTGGCGACCTTGCTTCTCGGCAGCAATCCGGAAGATCCGGATATGCATCGAATTCTGTTGCGGATATTCGACGCGGCGGGTGAGGTCGAGCATTTTCGGCAGGTTTTCGAAAGGCGAAACGCACTTTTGACGTCATGGTTGGGTCGGCAGGACAAAATACTGAAACCGAATGGCAGGAGCGCTATCCGGCCAGCGCAGGAGGTTGCGTCTGCGCCCCGGAAACTGCAGATTCCGCTTTTGCTTCTTTCCTCCTGGGACAGGCCGGTCGCAGGCCACGATTCTTCATCCTTGCTGCAGGGTATCACCGTCGGCTTGTACGCATTGGAAAGCCTGGACATGGGAGATCGTTGCACCTCTGTCCAGGTCAGCAGGGTCGAACAGAATGCGGCCGCAACCTTCAACGAAGGGGACGCCTCCTACATTCTGGATATGCGCCCGAGCAGCGGGGCCGATGAGCCTCGGCTGTTTTTGCAACTGGTCGATGCCGGCACGGATGAAGTTCTTTGGGCCGAGCGCATTGATGTCGGGCAATTCTCGCAGAAGCGGGAAAGGGAGGCGATCACGCGTCACATCGTCCTTTCCGTTGCGGGGCAGATCGAACGCCGGGAAATGGTGCGATCTCATTTCGATAAAAGCCCGATGGCCTATCAACGCTACCTTGCCGGCAAGCGCTATCTGGAGCGCCTCTCGGTCCCGAACCTGCAGAGGGCGCGATCTGAGCTGGTTGCGGCGCTACGGGGAGGTGGCGATTTCGCGCCGGGCTTGAGCTCGGTAGCTCGAACCTTTTCCAAGGAATGGGTGCTGACATCAGGTGGTGACAAGGCACTGCTGGATGAAGCCGAGAACTATGCGATGCGGGCGATCGCCGCTCGGCACGATATCGCCGACGGCTATCGCGAGCTTGGCCTGACGAAGAGCTTTCAGCGAGCAAATGACGAGAGCATAGAGGCTCTGAAGCTGGCCGAGGCCCTCAATCCCGGCCATGCCGGCATCATTGCCGACCATGCCGAGGTGCTGCTTCATTCGTCACGGCCGGACCTGGCGCTGGAGAAAATCGAAAGTGCCATCGCGCTCAATCCGGTAAGCCCCGACACCTATCTCTGGACGGCGTCCGTGGCGAGCTACACGCTTGGCCGTTTTGAAGCTGCTTTGGACTACATCGACCGAATGGCCGACGCTCGTCTGGCGGACCGGATCTCTGCCGCAAGCTGGGCGATGCTCGGAGAGGAGGAAAGGGCCGGGTTCTTCGTTCGGCGTGTGCACAAAACCACACCGGATTTCGACGTCGATCGCTGGGTGTCCGTGGTACCGTTCAAGGAGCAATGGCAGCGCGACATCTACCGAGAGGGGCTTCATCGAGCAGGCTTCTGGAGAGATAGCGCAAACTAGAACGCCGTTTCGCAACGACATGCGGCATGTGTCGTGACAGCCGACATTCGAGCAGATGTTTTCCGATCGTCGGGCGCTCGGGCTATTCTTTACCACAATCACATCCTAACCTCGGCGATATCGCTCTGGACCGAGAACAACCGGTGCGGTATCGGTTTGTCGCTCATCCTTTCTAAGTTGATGAAATCACCGGGGAAGATCATTGCGTTTTGAAGCCCTCAACCGTCTCTGGGACAGCGTTCGGGAGACCAGCCATGACTTCCGCGCCTCGACGGACGTCTTTCCGGTCGTCGATATCGAGAAGCTCGGCTCCACTCTCGACCTTAAAGAGAAGGGTGCTGCTGCAGGACGGCAGAACCGGCCGGCTCCGGACGCGCAATCCTTCGACGAAACGGAACAGCGCATAGTCGCCTGGGTGGAGGCGGAAAAGAAGAGTTCCTACCAGGTTCTCGAAGACCAGTTTCAGACCTTCGACAGCCGGCTGCGCAACCTCGATTTCGAAGGGCAGTTTGGTCTCATCCGCCAGGCGAATGCCTCCAGCGTCTCGGATTTCAAAGCGGAAGTGGCAAGCGGCGTGGATGAGCTTCACGGCCTGCGCCGCAAGCTGAAAACCGCCGAGGATGAGATGGTAGGCTTTAAGGCTACGCACAAGCTGCAGCGCGCCGCGAAGGTTTCCAGTAGAGCGGCCTGGGGTTTCAAGGTCTCGCTTATCGTCTTCCTCGTCCTCATCGAAATGGTGATGAACGGCAGCTTCCTCGCCAAAGGCAGCGAGCAGGGCCTGGTCGGCGGGGTGACGGAGGCTGCTGCCTTCGCCTTCCTGAATATTGGCATGGCGCTGATATTTTCCTTCTTTTGCGTCCGTTTCCTGGTGCATCGGTCGTATGCGCTGAAGCTGCTCGGCCTTCTCGGGCTCGTCGCCTATGTTGCCGTTGCGCTGGGCATCAATATCGCGCTCGCGCACTACCGCGAGGTCTCGGCAACGATTTTGAGCGGAGCCGGTGCCGAAGTGATCCAGCGCTTGAAGGCCGCACCGCTCGGGCTGACGGAGCTGAACTCCTGGATGCTTTTTGCCATCGGCCTGATGTTCTCGCTCGTCGCCTTCATTGACGGCTGCTACCTCACCGATCCCTATCCGGGCTTTGCCGGCGTGCAGAAGCGTCTCGATGTGGCGAGAGACAATTATATCGATCGCAAGCTCGACCTGATCGAAGATCTTCGCGAGATCCGCGACGACCACAACGGCAAGATCGAAGAGATCATCCGCGACCTCTCGCTGCGCCGGCAGGAGACATCGGCCATCATCGCCCATCGAGCGAGGACTGCAGGCCTTTTTGCCGAGCATCAAAACCACCTCGAGCGCGCCGCCAATGTGCTGCTCACTTCCTACCGCGACGCCGACCGGGCCGCACGCACCGAGCCAGAACCATCCTATTTCAATTCGGCCTATAGGATGGAACGTTTGACGCCTGTGATCCGCACCGAAGAGGAGTGGGACGACAAGGTTTTGGGCTCGCGCATCCAGGGTGCCCAGACGGAATTGTCGGAGCAGATCAAGCGGATCGGCGACGAATTCGAGCGCGCCATCGAGAAGTACCATCAGCTCGATAATCTTTTCCCGGAGAGCATCCTTGGCGCGACGCAAGCGGCGTAGCCGGCGCGGCGGATCCGCCGGTCTCATCATCGCAACGGTTTGCCTCGCCGTCCTGTCGCTCGGGATCGTCGGCGCCTATGGCTGGCTGCGCTACAAGGCGAACGGCAATGTCGCCATCGATCAGGCATCGCTTTGCCCTGTGGACGGCCCGAAGGCGGAAACGGCCATCCTGCTCGATGTGACCGACCCGATCGCCGACACGACGGCGCTCGACATGCGCAACCAGTTCCAGAAGATCGTGACGGAGGTGCCGATCGGCGGCGCCATCGATATCTATGCGCTGACCGAGAAGGAAGGCGAGCTGATCCAGACCTTCCACGGCTGCAATCCGGGCAGCGGCGCGAGCGTTAACGAATGGACCAGCAACCCGCGTCTGGCGCAGGCGCGATGGGAGAAGGGGTTCCAGAAGCCGCTCGCCGATATCGCCGGCAAGTTGACCGAGGGCGAATCCGGCCGGCTGTCGCCGATCATGGCTGCCATCCAGAAGATCAATCTGGAAGTCTTCGCCAGCGCTCCGCATGGGCTACCGAAGCGCCTCTACATCGCCTCCGACATGATCGAGCACACCGCCGCCTTCTCGAATTATCGCGACGGCGCCTCCTATCAGAAGTACCAGCGCAGCCCGGCAAACGACCGTTTCCGCACATCACTGGATGGTGTCACGGTCAAGATCCTCGCCTTTCAAAGGCCGAACATGAAGTTCAGCATGGAGGATCTGGCGAACTTCTGGGCGCAGTGGATCAAGAACAACAACGGTTATTTCGACGGCTTCGTGCGGTTGGAGGGGATACGCTGATGGCCGACAGCGAGGCGAGATACCTTATCCGCGACTATGGGCCGATGGTGCTCTTCGCCACCATCACCATCGGCGGCATGATCTTCATCTGGTCGTCGAAGCTCATGGAGTGGTCGCTACCCATCGTGACGGGCATTCCGCTCGTGCTGATGGCGATCTACTTCATCGTGTCGCTCGCCTTCGCCGGGTTCCGGCTGCACAATGAGCAGGCAGGCGACAATCTCTACTACATGGGCTTCCTCTTCACCCTGTCGAGCCTCGGTGTATCGCTCTATCTCTTTGCCGGCGAAACCTCGATCGAGACCATCGTCCGCAATTTCGGCATCGCCGTCACCTCGACTATTGCCGGCGTGACGCTGCGCATCCTCTTCAACCAGATGCGGCGCGACCCGATCGACATCGAGCGCAGCGTACGCCACGAGCTTGCGGAGATGACGCGGCGCGTGCGGACCGAACTCGATTCTTCTTCACGCGAATTCTCGCACTACCGTCGCGTCAGCAACCAGATGCTGTCGGAGGGGTTCGAAGAAATCGCGCGCCAGGCCGAGCGCAACGGCCAGGAGATCAACAAGATCCTCGAAATGCTGGCAAAGCAGGCGGTGACACCCATCAACGACGCGGCCGCCCAGCTGACGACGACGACATCGCGGCTTTCAGAGATCATCGGCACCTTCGGTGCGGCCGTCGAAAATGTCGGCAAGAAGCTGGAGGAAATCCGTTCGCCGGAGGACGTCGTGCGGGCCGAACTGGCGCCGGCGATCACTGCGATCAAGGAGATGTCTGAGGCGCAGTTGCAGCCTTTGCGAAATATTGAGATGGCGCTCGGACGTATGGCGGAAGCGATGGGACAGACGCCGTCGCGAGCCGCCGGCGATGATCGCGGTGTCGCTCCGACAGGGGAAGCGGTGCCGCGAAAACGCTGGTGGCATCTATGGTAGCAGGAGGCTCGGACAGCACGCCGAAACTGGAGCATAAGGGCTACAATCGCGGCCTGATCCTTGGCCTGACGATGGCCGAATCCATGCTGCTCCTCGTCTTCTGCCTGCTGCTCGTCGCGGCCGCCTTGATCTCTGCGGAGCGCAGCAAGCGCTACGAAGTCGAGCGGAAGCTTGAAAAAGCTGAACAACAGGTTGCCGTGCTCGAAAAGAAGCGGGCGGAACAGGCCGCTGAGCTCGTGCTTCTCCAATCCAAGGTCGTTTCCGGCGATCTCTCTGCCGAGGACAAGGCCGTCGTGGATAAGCAATGGCGGGAGCTGGTGCTGGCGAAAGAGACACTGGACAACATGGCAGACCAGGGCGCGACACCGGACGATCTGAAGTCTCTTGCCAAGGTGGCCGCGGTTTTAAAGGGGCATGACGTCGCGCTGGCGTCAGCGCCCGATGAGATCAGCAAGCTCCTGGCCGGCAATGGCGGCGGCAACGGCATGCACGACTGGCCGCCCATCATCAATCTCGACGATGCCAAGAAGAACTATTTCCAATCCGGAAGCGCCGAACTCACCGGCACCTTTGCGCAATTGCTCGACGGCACCATTACGGATGAGATTGCCAGCAATCTGAACCTTTATGGCGCCAATATCGTCGAAGTGATCGGCCACACGGACGAGCAGCCGGTATC
Organism: Rhizobium sp. BR 314; assembly: GCF_047445805.1. Classification (NCBI taxonomy): domain Bacteria; kingdom Pseudomonadati; phylum Pseudomonadota; class Alphaproteobacteria; order Hyphomicrobiales; family Rhizobiaceae; genus Rhizobium; species Rhizobium sp. BR 314. The sequence continues at coordinate 37,886 of NZ_JARWLA010000045.1, forward strand.
GCGCGAAAAATCCAATCTCGATGATACGCTGATCAGCGCGATATCAGGCAAACTTCCGGTATCGGCACTTCAGCCGGCCGATAACGTCGGGCTTGGCCTTGCTCGTGCCATCGCCGTCGCCAACGTGCTCAAGGCCAATCCCAAGCTCAAGGACGCCACGATCCTGCCGATGTCGGCCGCTCAGCTGATCCTGCCGGGCGACACCATCACCTCCGGCCAGCGCGGCGCCGTCGAGTCACGACGCCGCATCGAAATCCGCGTGCGGGGCAGGGCGGCGCCCGTTGCCGTCATCAATGCCGGCGCCGCAGCTTCGGTCGACACGCAGTAGCGTTGCCCAATCGGCTATTAGCTCTTCAGGCCGGGGGCCTCGTAGCCGGTGCGCTCGACATACTCCGTGTAGCCGCCGGGATATTGGTGGATACCCTCGGGCGTCAGCTCCAGAACGCGGTTGGAGAGCGCCGCCAGAAAATGCCGGTCGTGCGAGACGAACAGCATCGTGCCCTCATATTGCGACAGCGCCTGGATGAGCATTTCCTTGGTGTCGAGATCGAGGTGGTTGGTCGGCTCGTCCAGCACCAGCAGGTTCGGCGGGTCGAAAAGCATGATCGCCATGACGAGCCGCGCCTTCTCGCCACCCGACAGCACGCGGCACTTCTTTTCCACATCGTCACCGGAAAAGCCGAAGCAGCCGGCGAGTGCGCGGAGAGAACCCTGGCCTGCCTGCGGGAAATCGTGTTCGAGCTGCTGAAACACAGTGCGCTCTCCGTCGAGCAGGTCCATGGCATGCTGGGCGAAATATCCCAGTTTCACGCTGGCACCGAGGTTGACGCTACCTTCATCCGGCTCTGCCGTACCTGCCACCAGCTTGAGCAGGGTGGACTTGCCGGCGCCGTTGATGCCCATGATGCACCAGCGCTCGCGACGGCGCACCATGAAGTCCAGACCTTCATAAATGCTGCGGCTGCCGTATTTCTTATGAACGTTCTTCAGCACGGCCACGTCTTCGCCGGAACGCGGTGCCGGTTGGAATTCGAAGGCAACCGTCTGTCGGCGCTTCGGCGGCTCAACGCGATCGATCTTTTCCAGCTTCTTCACGCGGCTCTGCACCTGAGAAGCATGCGATGCGCGCGCCTTGAAGCGCTCGATGAACTTGATTTCCTTGGCAAGCATGGCCTGCTGGCGTTCGAACTGCGCCTGCTGCTGCTTTTCGTTCTGCGCGCGCTGCTGCTCGTAGAACTCATAATCGCCCGAATAGCTGGTCAGGTTGCCGGCGTCGATCTCGATGATCTTGGTGACGATGCGGTTCATGAACTCGCGGTCGTGCGAGGTCATCAGAAGCGCGCCTTCATAACCCTTCAGGAAGGCTTCCAGCCAGATCAGGCTCTCGAGGTCGAGATGGTTGCTCGGCTCGTCGAGCAGCATGACATCGGGGCGCATCAGCAGGATGCGGGCCAGCGCCACGCGCATCTTCCAGCCGCCCGAGAGCGCGCCGACATCGCCGTCCATCATCTCCTGGCTGAAGCTCAGGCCCGCCAGCACTTCGCGGGCGCGCCCCTCGAGCGCGTAGCCGTCAAGCTCCTCGTAGCGCGCTTGAACTTCGCCGTAACGCTCGATGATCTCATCCATCCTGTCGGCCTGATCCGGGTCGATCATGGCGGCTTCCAGCTCGCGCAGTTCTGCGGCAACGGCGCTGACGGGGCCAGCGCCTTCCATCACTTCCGCGACGGCGCTGCGGCCCTCCATCTCGCCGACATCCTGATTGAAGTAGCCGATGGAAATGCCTTTATCGACGGAGACCTGGCCTTCGTCGGGCAGTTCCTGGCCGGTGATCATGCGGAAGAGCGTTGTCTTGCCCGCTCCGTTCGGGCCAACGAGCCCGACGCTTTCGCCTCTGTTGAGCGCCGCAGATGCCTCAATGAAGAGGATGCGGTGGCTGTTCTGCTTGCTGATATTCTCGATACGAATCATGGTTACGGGAGGCCTAGGTAGAAATTGTTGGGGCCTTATGCCACGGGTTTCCGGGTCTGTCGCAGGTTTTTGGAGGCGGGAAGCCGTAAGATCGGCAGGTCTCGATCCCAGACGCGAATGATCGTCGCGGATTGGACTCCCGCTGGAGATGCTTCTCGCACGTCTCAATCCGTATAATGCGGGCAGTTTCCGGCTGGCGCAGCCCTCTGGCGCTGGGGATAGTGTGCGCATGGATGCCATGTTCCATGGGAGCGAGACGCGTTGGGAAAGACGACGGCGACGCTTCGATGAGGTCGTCTGCATCGAGCTTTGGACTATGCGCGGGGAGGGAGTACGCATGCAAATGGTCGCAAGCGCAAATGAAGTCGACGTCCTGGACGAAGCGCACAATCGGTCATGGAGCGCCATTCAAGGTTGGGTCGGCGACAGAATTCCACATATTCTCAAGTTCGTTCGGGAATTGCACGAGGCCGATAAGGTGGAAGGTGATATCCTGGAGATCGGCGTCCACCATGGCAAACTGTTCTTCCTGCTTTCCGCTGCGTCGCGGGCCAGCGAACGTTGTGTTGCCATCGATCTTTTCGAGGACCAGCAGAAGAACATCGATCATAGCGGCAAGGGATCGCTCGCCACATTCAATCGCCATCTGCTGGAACTCTTTCCGGATTTTGCTTCGAGGGTTACGACGATCTCAACGGACAGCATGTCACTGACCCCCGCCACGGCGCGCGAGCGGCTAGGTGTGAAAAACGTGCGATTGATGTCGGTCGATGGCGGGCACACGGTCGCACACGTCATCAATGATATGGAGATAGCACAGGAGCTTCTCGTCTCGGGTGGCGTCGTCCTGCTTGACGATTTCCTCGGAGTCCATTGGCCGACGGTGACGGAAGGCTTTTACAAATATATGCAGATCGCCAATCGTCGGCTCGCTCCGTTTCTGATTTTTCAGAACAAGCTGTTCCTGACCACTTTTTCCGAACAGCCTGCGACCCTGACGAGGCTCCGGCGCTTTCTGGATAGAACGTTGCCGGCCGAAATTCACTCTGGACGCTAGCGCTACACGAATGTGTGTGACCATAGCGTTCTGTCATTTGCCTAGTGCCCGGAGACGGCCGGAACACCCCAGGAGAAGGTGTTGCGTGGGAGTGGAGATACCGGTCGGATCCTCTCATGATCGCCTCGACTTTGACCCCGCTATGCCGGCTGCGGTCGAACAGGCCGCATCCTGCGAAGGATCGGGCGCTCTATGAACAGATAGCAGATGATGGCAAATGCCAGAGATCCCGCCGCAATAAGGGCAGGTTGCGCTGCATGCGGCACCCCGACACGCAGAAGCAACGCGGTCGTCAGGATGCCCGTAAGCACGTGCCAAACGTAGATGGAATAGGACGCATCTCCCAGAAAATGCAGGAATGGCAATTTGGGAGCGGCTCGCTCGCGCTCCGCGAAAACAGCGCCCGACAATAGCAGCGCGGCCGGCACGCCCCAGCGGACTGCGCGGTCGAGATGAGACAGAGGGTCGCTTGTCAGCAACAGGATACCGACGACCATCAGGCCGATGGAGGCACCCAAAGACAGCCGAACCCCCTGCTTCCACAGGTAGCCGACAATGACGCCTGCCGAAAATTCCAGAATGACCGGCTGCGTGAACACACCGATATAGCCGGCGGGCAGCAGGTAATGTGAGATGGAGGCGGCAACCAGTGCGGTGATCAGGAACCAAAGTCGCCGGAATTCCGGCAAAAGCAATGAGATGGAGAAGATGAGGTAGAAGAACATCTCATAGGACAGGGTCCAGCCCTGTTCGACGACGGGATGCAGCACTTCGTCCTTGATGACGGGCAAGAAAAACAGCGAGGCGATCAGATTGTCGACGCTTGCATCCGTGTTGAAGAAGAATTGCGGTTTCAACGCGGCCGCGGAAAAGGTCGCCGCGGTCGCAATCCAGTAGAGCGGCACTATTCTTGCCAGCCGCCGCCACATGAATGTTCGTGGGCCGATCGGTTTGCCAGCCGTCGTGATCCACATGATGAAGCCGCTGATGACGAAGAATACATCGACACCTGCGGCGCCGACCTTGAATTCCAGGCCATAGGTCTCGCTGACATGGAAGCAAAGAACGGAGATCGCGGCGATGGCCCGCAGATACTGAACGCTTGCAATATCACTGCCGATTTTCAAGACGGTGCCTCACGCGAATGGAATCCAATCGTCAGCGCCTGCCGGCCGGGTTTAGCGATAGAATGCATTGATGAGCCGCGCCCTACACAACGGCTTAGCGGGCGAAGCAGGCTGAATGTTGCTGCGGCAACAATTTCAATGAAAATGGATCATTTCCCGCCGGTTTCATGGCTGAAATCGGGCATTTCCGATTGAGTGGCCCCACTGGCAATTCGGAGCAGTCGTTGCACCTCATGCCGCCTCATGTGCCGTCGATGGCGGAAAGTACAACGGCATCTCCTGATTATTTGGGTGCAGATGGAAACTTGCCACCCAGCGCGGCTGGTCTTGGCTTTGGCGGCGTCCATTTGGGAGTTGCCGAGTGAGCTTTGGTGACCTTGCCCTGTCCCGGGCCGGGAACGCGTCGCCAGCCGCTCATGGTCATGCATTGCCGCATGAACTGATCTTCGCGGATGGCATTGCCGAGCGCATTTCCGATTGCCGCGCCTGCCACATAGCTTGTGCTCCCTTAGGCAAAATATCCCTGGTCGACACTGCTGGCCATCATTTGACATCGCGCTTGCGTCATCTCCATGTTCGGTGGATTGGGAATGATCGGTTCATACGCGTAGTTTGTCGTGCACGACGATAATCCGGCTGCCATCGTGGCAACCAGTATATATTTGAAATTCATTGAATTTTCCCTCAGCCCTGGGAAAACACTGCGCGCGCAAGACGATAACCGTCAATAAATTTATCGCGCAATAAGTTTATTTTTCAGGCTTGGGGATAATGCTGGCTGCGGTCGTTCGGTGAGCCATGAACATAAACCCAGGTCGGATATTATCAGCTTCTTTTACCAATCAACCGAGGGCACAATGCGTGGACCGACACCGTCCAGGTCATACGCGCTTTGGCATACATCAGAGCATCTATCTATCGAACAGGATATGTTTCACCGTTTGCTCTAAAAGATAAATCCCAGGCGTCGAAACGCCTGGGATTTAGAGTTTTTAATCGGGCTGAGAACTTCCGTATTCAGCTGCAGCCGCTCGTGGCGCCGCAAGTGTCGCACTTCTCGCAGGTGCCGTTGCGTACCATCGTGAAGTTCTGGCACTCGGTGCACATGTTGCCGGTGTAGCCCTGCATGATGGAGCGGGCGCGGCGTTCCGATTCCAGTTTCTTGGCATCCGTCTTGGCCGCTGCGGCGTCGCTTGCGGCCTTGTCGGTAAAGAGGCCGGTGGATTCGGCGGCTTCGCTTGCCTGCTCCTCGGCGATCTCTTCCGCCAGTTCCTTTGCGCGCTCCTCATAATCGCGCTTGAAGGCGACGACTTCTGAGGTCGAGGCGGCGCTGGTCGGCTCCAGCTTGCGGACCGTGTTTCCGGCAAAGGCGGTGACGGTCGCAAGTGATGCCGCGCGTGCCGGGGCTGCCGTTGCCGAACCCTTGACTTCGGCTGCCGGACGTTCGCCGGATGTCGGCACCAGCGTCGGCTTGTAGCCGCGGGTCAGGCCCTTGGAGACGACATCTGCCTTGCCTTCGGAAACGCCCCGGCCGAGCGCCGTATTGTTGAAATCCGAAGTGTCGACATGAGCGAGGTCGTGACGGCCGAGATAGGAGATCGCCAGTTCACGGAACACATAGTCGAGGATCGACGTCGCGTTCTTGATGGCGTCATTGCCCGTGACGATGCCGGCCGGCTCGAACTTGGTGAAGGTGAAGGCGTCGACATATTCTTCGAGCGGCACGCCATATTGCAGGCCGAGCGAGACGGAGATCGCGAAGTTGTTGATGAAGGCGCGCAGGGCCGAGCCTTCCTTGTTCATGTCAAGGAAGATTTCGCCGAGACGGCCGTCGTCATATTCGCCGGTGCGCAGGAAGATCGTGTGTCCGCCGATCTTGGCCTTCTGGGTGTAACCCTTGCGGCGGCCCGGCAGTTTCTCCTGCGTGCGGATAACCTTTTCGATCACGCGCTCGACAATCTTCTCAGTGATGGTGACGGCCTGTGCAGCAGCCGGAGCCTGCAGGAATTCCTCCAGCGCGTCCTCGTCGCTTTCGTCCTCGATCAGCGAAGCATTCAGCGGCTGGCTGAGCTTGGAGCCGTCGCGATAAAGCGCGTTGGCCTTGAGGCCGAGCTTCCACGACAGCATGTAGGCGTTCTTGCAATCCTCGACGGTCGCCTCGTTCGGCATGTTGATCGTCTTGGAGATGGCGCCCGAGATGAACGGCTGGGCAGCCGCCATCATGCGGATGTGGCTTTCGACCGAGAGGTAGCGCTTGCCGATCTTGCCGCAGGGATTGGCACAATCGAAGACGGCGAGATGTTCGTTCTTTAGGAACGGCGCGCCTTCCAGCGTCATCGCACCGCAAACGTGGATATTGGCGGCCTCGATGTCCTTCTTCGAGAAGCCGAGATGGTCGAGCAGGTTGAAGCTCATATCGGCCATCTGCTCGTCGGAAACCTTCAGCGTGCCCTTCAGGAAGTCTGCGCCGAGCGTCCACTGGTTGAAGACGAACTTGATGTCGAAGGCGCTCTTGAGTGCGGCGTTGACGGCATCGACCTTCTCGGAGGTGAAGCCCTTGGCCTTCAACGAGGCAGGGTTGATGGCCGGAGCCTGGTTCAGATTGCCATGGCCGACGGCGTAAGCTTCGATCTCGGCGATCTGGCTTTCGGAATACCCGAGCGTGCGCAGCGCTTCCGGAACGGCTCGGTTGATAATCTTGAAGTAGCCGCCGCCGGCGAGCTTCTTGAACTTCACCAGAGCGAAGTCCGGCTCGATGCCGGTCGTGTCGCAATCCATCACGAGGCCGATCGTGCCGGTCGGTGCGATCACGGTTGCCTGTGCGTTGCGGTAGCCGTGCTTTTCGCCGAGTTTCAGCGCCTTGTCCCAGGCCGCCTTGGCATGAGCGACGAGATCCTGGTCCGGATTGTCGGAATGGATGAGCGCCACCGGGTCGACCGAAAGGCCTTCATAGCCTGAGATCTCACCGTAAGCGGCGCGGCGATGGTTGCGGATGACTCGCAGCATGCTCTCGCGGTTCGGTTCGAACATCGGGAAGGTTCCGAGTTCGGAAGCCATTTCCGCCGAGGTCGCATAAGCGATGCCGGTCATGATCGCGGTCAGCGAGCCGGCAATGGCGCGGGCTTCGTCGCTGTCATAGGGGATGCCCGAGGACATCAGCAGGCCGCCGATATTGGCGTAGCCGAGGCCGAGCGTGCGGTATTCATAGGAGAGTTCAGCGATACGGCGCGAGGGGAACTGTGCCATCATCACGGAGACTTCGAGAACAACGGTCCAGAGGCGGACGGCGTGTTCGTAGTCGGCAATATTGATGCGCTTCGTCGCTGCGTCCTTGAAGGTCATCAGGTTCAGCGAGGCGAGGTTGCAGGCCGTGTCGTCGAGGAACATGTATTCCGAGCACGGGTTGGAGGCGCGGATCGCGCCGGCAGCCGGGCTGGTATGCCAGTCGTTCATCGTCGTGTTGAAGTGCAGGCCCGGATCGGCCGATGCCCAGGCGGCGTAGGAAATGGATTCCCACAGGTCACGGGCCTTCAGCGTCTTGATGACCTTGCCGTCCTTGCGGGCGGTCAGGTCCCAGTCGCCATCGTTCTCGACGGCGCGCAGGAAGTCGTCCTTGATGGAAACGGAGTTGTTGGAATTCTGGCCGGATACGGTGAGGTAGGCTTCCGAATCCCAGTCCGTGTCGTAGGTCTTGAATTCGAGATCCTTGTAGCCCTGGCGAGCGAACTGGATGACGCGCTGAACGTAGTTTTCCGGAACCTGCTCCTTCTTGGCGGCGCGGATTTCGCGCTTCAGGGCAGGGTTCTTGGCCGGGTCGAAGCAATCGTCATTATCGCCTTCGCAATTGACGGTCGCCTTCATGATCGCCTTCAGATGCTTGGCGACGATCTTCGAGCCGGTGACGAGGGCCGCAACCTTCTGCTCTTCCTTGACCTTCCAGTTGATGTAGTCCTCGATGTCAGGATGGTCGATATCAACGACCACCATCTTGGCGGCGCGGCGGGTGGTGCCGCCCGACTTGATGGCGCCGGCGGCGCGGTCGCCGATCTTGAGGAAGCTCATCAGGCCGGAGGAGCGACCGCCGCCGGAAAGCTTTTCGCCTTCAGCGCGGAGCATCGAGAAATTCGATCCGGTGCCCGAGCCGTATTTGAACAGGCGAGCTTCGCGAACCCAGAGGTCCATGATGCCGCCTTCATTGACGAGGTCGTCCTCTACCGACTGGATGAAGCAGGCATGCGGTTGCGGATGCTCATAGGCCGACTTGGACTTGGTAAGCTTGCCGGTGAATGGGTCAACGTAATAATGGCCCTGGCCGGGGCCATCGATGCCGTAGGCCCAGTGCATACCGGTGTTGAACCACTGCGGCGAGTTCGGGGCGACGCGCTGGGTAGCGAGCATGTAAGCGAGCTCGTCGCAGAAGGCGGACGCATCTTCCTCGGAGGAGAAATAGCCGCCCTTCCAGCCCCAGTAGGTCCAAGTGCCGGCGAGGCGATCGAAAACCTGGCGGGCATCGGTTTCCGAGCCGCTCTGCTTTTCCTTGGGCAGATCCTTCAGGGCAGCATCGTCGGGAACGGAGCGCCACAGGAAGGAGGGAACGTCGTTTTCTTCAACTCTCTTGAGCTTGGCAGGCACGCCGGCCTTGCGGAAGTACTTCTGCGCGAGAATGTCGGCTGCGACCTGCGAGAACTGCGCGGGAACGTCGATGTTTTCGAGGCGGAATACGATCGAACCGTCTGGGTTCTTGATCTCGCTCGTCGCCTTACGGAATTCTATGTCCGCATAGGGTGACTGGCCGGCCTTCGTAAAACGGCGTTCGATGCGCATGGTCCCGATCCTTATTCGTTGATGCGCCTGCGTGAAAACAGGGCGCAGAAATTCTCATTCCGGCATGGCGATTTCAGCGCGCAGCCAGCTTCCGATCCGCTTTCTGACAGGAGATGTCATCCGGAGATGCGCTCCTGTATCTTGTGGTGATGGTGGCTGCAAACACTAAATATAGTATTAACAGCTTATTGCCGCCAGTCCCCGCATGTCTTTTTTGGCAGCATCGATACCGGCACAAAAACACTCACGGCGGCCACCGATGAAAGTGCATCGCCTTGAACCAAAATCCGATTTCGAATTGAGAACCAGCCCTCGCTAACCCGCCTGGTTCAGTCGCCGCCGCAACGTCGTCCATTAACTTTGAAAGACCCGATTTCGTCAAGGGCTGGTTTGATAGGGATTGTTAACCACAATATCTTGTGGGCGGGTCTGTGGAAATTGGGGAAATGCCAGGAGGCTAAGATCGTGTCCCATGGAGTGGTGTAGCTTGATTTCATAGCCATCGGTGATTTCCGGTAGGGTCGGGTTGCTTAGAGCCAACCTGAGGGACACCACCGATGACCGACGACATGATGAACCTGCGCTCACTCGTTGAGAAGAGCGCTGATGCCGATTTGCTGCGGGAGATGATCGGCTTTGCTGCCGAGAAGCTGATGGCGCTGGAGGTCGGCACGAAGACCGGCGCGGCCTATGGCGAGAAGAATG
>NZ_JARWLA010000046.1:0-36155 GCF_047445805.1 Rhizobium sp. BR 314
CCATTACGAGGAAGAATAGTCTCTTTGCCGGTAGCGCAGGCGGCGGAGAGACATGGGCGACGATCGCCACACTTCTGCAGACGGCAAAAATGAACAACGTCGATCCGATTGCCTGGCTATCCCAGACGCTCACCCGCATCGCAAATCGCTGGCCAGCCGCCGATATTGAGCTGCTCATGCCATGGAACTTCAAACCAGACGCCGTCGGCTAACCGCTTACTGTTTACCGAGGTGGGCGTCGAAAACCTTCAGCAAATTATCCACAATCTTCGCGGAGTCCCCAACCCACCTGCGAAGCTTGTCCCAGAGCGAAACCGAAAAAGGCCGAGGTTGTTTCGGTCCTGACCGGATGGTCACCAAAATGGGTCAGATTCCTGCGCTTTCAATTCGTCTACGATTTCCACCATGCGCGCACCTCCCGAGGCCCCCCAGGAGGTATCATCAGTCGTCATGGGAATCTTGTGGAACCTGCTCCATAAGGCCCGAAATTTAGCGGCCGCAATGCGCATAAGTGAAATCATCTGAAAGTGCGGCCTCTCCGTGGCCATTGGCGGCACAAGGCTTCGATCCTGCCCGAATGAACAGCCGCTTTCTGGCGATGGCTGGGACGCCGGCGCGAAAGGCACCCCTCTATTCCGCTGGCACGCGAGGCTCCTCCAAAAGCCGCATTCAGGCCTGTTGCCATCTCGCTATTACTCATAACCAGCCGAACAACCCGCATCTTCGTTTCCGTTGGAATACCAAACGACGGCTCCTCTACAATGGACCCCGATATGAGCCTGTCGTTTCCCATTAAAGTCTTTGGACGTTCTCAGCGATCAATACCACGGGCACTGTTGATCGTTTGATGTTGGCGCTCGGCGATAATCTCTTCTGCTCTATCTATAGCGACGGCACGCTGGATCGTGCGCAATTGCCCAAAGATGGCTTTGAAGACGGATTGCTGAGACTTTGAGACCATGTTGGCAACATCAGCCTCGTTGCGCAAAATTACACCTGGTCCGAAGCGAGCATCAAGTGCCTTGCTGACAAGAGAAAATTCGTGTCGGACATCTGGCGACAAAAAGCGGACCAATCTTGCCAGCTCGCGCGGGTTCTTCTCCGTCTCGGACGCGATGTGTCGCAGCTCAGTCTCGGCAATTCTTGTTAACGCCGGAATAGGTATTGCCATCCGTTCCCGCTCGATCATGACCGCCGATTTTTCGTTCTTAAAAGCTCGCAAGTAATATCGACCAAGAGCGTGAATATCAGCACTAACTGCGTTAACCGCTTGCAGCGCTTTCCTGCGCTCGCGGCCACCAGCGAGCAGCCTATCCATCGTTCTGCCGCTACCGCGCAAAGGGCCATAGGCAGTTGGCTCTGTGACGACAGCACGTGCAATACGCTCAGAATCGATTTGATTGCGCACGAGATCTTCGATCATCGCCACGGCGGATGCGGGGTCGCGCCAGATCACAGATCCAGTCGCACCGAGTGCAGCTCTTACCTGTTTGTAATCCTCAGTCTCGGTCACGCGCATGCGCGCCTCCTCATCGAGGCTTGCCTTGAATTTCGTGACTGCCGGCAGCATCGCAGGTTTGGTGTTGAGGTCGTCAGTGGTGGCCTCAAGAAGCGGACGCAGGAGCGCTTCTTGTTCCTTCCATTGAGGAGATGCGAGTTGGGCGAGACGCGCATCTTCCGCAATCGATCGGGCAGGGGATTTCACTGCAGATAATAGATCGGAAGCATCCGCGGCCGGAGCGGGAAACGCGTCTTTGCCGTGTCTTGCGTGATTAGCAGTATTTCGCCCCAGAGTTTCAATTGCGAACCCGACGGGCACATTCGCCCGTTGCCAGAGCTGCGTTACATGATCATGTTGTATGGCAAGCCAATTGGATAGACTCTCAACCTTTGCCTCGACGGCGTAACCATACTGCGCGATAGTGTCGATGCCGCACCGCCTTGCGAAATCGAAAGCCGCGGATCGATAAGACGGCTCATTCTCGAAATCGAGCGTCGTCGTCTTTTCGCCGGCGCGCGACAGCCGTTCGACTAGTTGCGCAAAGAGCGCCGGTCGATCAGGTTCGGCGGCAAGCTGCTCTATCCGATCCTTGGCCTTATCAATTGAATATGCTGTCCAGATATTGCGGTCGACAACACGATCCTCAAAGTGCCTTGCGCCCGTTTTCTCATCAATGACAGGCACTTTGACGGTAACTTTTTCGGTTCCGTCCTTGCACATGGTCACTGTATCGCCGACCCCCACGTCGGCCTCTTCAAGCGCCTTGGACAGACTGACGCCCCAAAGGCGATGCGTGGTTCCGTCGTTCGCTCTGACATCAACATAAGGAGAAGGACTGGCGTCGTCCCCCTTGCGAAACTTCGCAAGCCCAGTTTCAACAAGCTCGCCGGTGATGCCAGCGGCATATTCGACGCGTGCCGTCTTGCCCCATTCCACCCTTGGCTGAAAATCTTCTCTTGCCGCATAAAGATCGACACGCTCGCGATGGCGCGTCATGGCAACATATGTCAGGTGTCGGTCCATCGTGCCTGTTGCCAACACGAAAGCGCGGTCGAAGGTCGATCCTTGGGTCTTGTGAATCGTTGCGGCATAGCCATGATCAACATTGCGATAAGTGTCTTCGGCGAACATGACATCCCGGCCACTATCCAACCGAACGAAAAGGAATGGTTCCCCGCCTCGACCCGATGTCGATATGACCGTTCCAAACATGCCGTTCTTGACGTGCTGAACGGTTAGGTGAGGGGCCTTGGGTTCGACGAACCGCGCATTTTCCAGAAAGATAATCCGGTCTCCCTCGCGGAACTCACGTATCCCGCGCTCTGTGCGAAACGACCGCCCCTCCCCAAGTGCATCCTGTTGCAACATGACCGCGCGGATCGCGTCGTTGAGGCGCCTCACATCGCTGTTGGTGTGGGCGAGGACCATCAACTCGTCGCCGCGCAACTTACGACCTTCGACCTGCGCCCTAGCAATGGCATCAAGGCGAGCGCTGGCCCAGTCGGAGACGATGCGTTGAACCGCATCATTGCGCGTGTCGCTTTCGAAGAGATGGCCATGAGCGCTGTAAGCACTCAAGGCTTCCTCAACATTCCCACGGGCAAACAGACCAGACGCCTCTCGCGCCCATTCGTGTCTCTGGCGGCGAACGCCGACCAATTCGGCAAAGCCGATGCGCTCGACGATGGCACGGAAGGAGGCCCCCGCCTGGATCGGCTGAAGTTGCATCGCGTCGCCGACAAGAACCGCCTTCGCGCCGGCATCCTCGACGCGTTTGAGAAGACGCGCCATCTGCTCCGACGATACCATGCCAGCTTCGTCTAGAACCAACACGTCGCCCTTCTGCAGCAGGTCATAGCCGTTTTGCCAGGCAAGCTCCCAAGAGGCTATCGTACGCGAACGGATCCCGGAACTACCATTCAATGCCTCTGCCGCCTTGCCGGCGAGCGCTGCTCCGAGGACGCGCCTGCCTTCTCCTTCCCAGGCGATACGTGCCACACTTAGCAATGTCGATTTGCCGGCGCCCGCAATACCGACGACTGCGGCAATGCCACTATCGGCCGTGATATGTCGAACCGCATCGATCTGCTCAGCGTCGAGGCGAATGCCCTTGTTTGACGCTGCCTCAACTTCATCTATCGCAGCATCAACTTGGGATGACGATACCGCGAAGCCACCGATGTTCGAGAGATTGAATGCCGACCGCGCCATGTGGAATTCGGTTCTGATCGTCGCGCGCGTAGTGAAGACTGCCGGCAGCTCGACCCCACCAGTTTCCGCACTCGCCTGCTGCGGCCGCAGCATTACCAAATCATCCGACGCCATCAGTTTTGCGCGGATATTGGCAAAGACGACTGGATCATCAACGTGACGGTGCAAGGCGCGGGCGATCTCGGCTTCATCGAAAGTCGAGCGCTCATTGCTGAGTTGCCTAAGCAGTAGGTCGGGGTCGGCAGCGAGGCGATCCGCCGTCTCGTGACGCTGCGCCAATGCTGCAGGAGCGAAATAGACATTGGCACCTTTGCGGAGACGTGCCGTGCGGATGGGACCGAGATGGCGCTGCCCCATTCCCCCCAACCCCTGCTCCTTATAGGAGCGCCCGTCTATGCGGATATCGTGACCGGCTAGCGCCAGATGGTGCGTTACCGTTTGAGCCCAGGCACGCTTCCACTCCTCCATCGTTGCTTTGTTGCCTGCCCACCGTCGGTAGACAATTGCTCCTTTCGGCCTATCGGGGGTTTTGAGGCGCAGCGGCTCGCCCCCGTCGTTGACGACAGCGACGTGTTTCGGCCCAAATCCTTCCGCGGTCAGTGGACGAAGCGTGGTCATAACGTGGACGTGCGGGTTGCCCTTCTTGTCGTGATAGACCCAATCCGCCACCATTCCGCGCGACAACAAATTCTCGCGAACGAAGGCGCGCACGAGGGCGATATTCTCCTTGCTGCTGAGCTCGTTTGGAAGCGCAAGGATGATCTCGCGGGCTAACTGTGCATCACGCCGGTTCTCGTAACAATCGACAGCATTCCAGAGTGCTTCGCAGGCGCCGGCAACCGATCGTCCGTCGATTGCGGTTCGCAACCATGCCGGCGTATCGTCGGGCAGAGCGAGTTCCTCATGGATGAGTTCGTCCGCCCTTGCGGAGTGGCGGAACTTAGTCCCAACCTGCTCATCCATCATCTTGGTACGATGACGATAGGCTGCAGCGGAGACAACGCTCTGTCCCGCTCCGCGGCTGATCAATTTCGCTCTCAAAAACATAATAGCCAAATTTGACTCTATCTTTTCTAGCACATCGGTGCAGCACAGAGATCGAAATACCTGCGGAAAGGCCTCGAAAGAGACCAATTTTCCGGATGAATTCTACCTTCCTATATTATTTCAGCCGAGTTGACTACCTTATTTAATACAGTAAAAATGATACCATCAGACTCTACCCTGATAAAGGAAAGGACAGACATGCGTGCAAAAACCACGATTTCCGAGATCGACACGCAGATCGAGCTGCTCAGGGAGAGACGCAAGAAAATGGTCGCCACGGCCAATGAACGTTTCGCCAGCGCGGCACGGAGGGCTGGTCTCGCGGAGCTGGACATTTCCGACGCCGAGCTCAATGAGGTTCTCGCCGCGATCACAGCGCGATTTCGCGACGGCGAAAGAAGGACAACGCGCGAATCCGCTTAAGAGGCTAGATCAGCGGATTATGCTTCTCGAACGAAGGCGGCAGCGCGACATGACAAACGATCGTAAGCGCGAAACGCGCGAAAAGATGATCTTCGGCGGATTGATCATCAAGGCTGGCTTGAGAAAAGCCGATCGCGCATTCCTGCTCGGCGCCCTGATCGAGGCGAGCCGGATCCCGTCAGACACTGCACAATACCGCCAGCTACACAAGATTGGTATGGAAGCGTTCCGAGCCGATGCACGCATGACCAATTCGCAAAGCAAGGACCTAGCATGACGATAAAGTGACGATCGAGCTTAATCCGTCCGAGGATATTGTCAGCGGTCGTACTAGGCGACGACAAAACCGGCAAGAATTGCTGCCACCGGCTTTGCTATTTCGTAAGCGTTATAATCGATCCGGACAGCTCGAAACCTACTGCGTGCAAATCTTACTCTCCGCGGTTGGCCTCGAGAGCGGCAATCTCGTCGGAAAGTTCAGCAATGCGTTGCCGGAGCTCCGCCTCGGTACCGTCGTTCACCTCGCCTTCGCCAAAACAATAGCGGGCTATGTGCAGCTCAAGCTTGGCTTCAAGCTGCTCGCGCTGCGTGCGGAGATGTTTGAGATAGCTGTTTCGCATTGCAAATCACGCTTTCAAAGAAAAAAAGTCTCACTCCCAATAAATAGGTTCGAAACGAGAAAGTTTCGATTGAGGTCCCATCATCCCACCTGAAACTCTCGTCACGAGATGCCGCAATGCCGCCTTTTCACACATGTTTCAAAGCGACCGACCGGTCATCACATTTATGCGACTGCGGCTGAAATGATCCGGAAGGCAAATATTAGGCGCTGACATCGGCTTCGAATTCGGGCTAATTCAGGCGGAGTGTTCGAGGTATGTTGTGTTGAACGAAAAAATTGCCGTCATCGGTCTCGGTTATGTTGGCCTGCCTGTCGCGATTGCGCTTGCCGAAAAATTCCATGATGTAGTCGGCTTCGACATCAAGGCTTCCCGTGTCGCCGCGCTGAAGGCAGGCGAAGACGATACCCGAGAGATTTCTGCCGAACGATTGCGGTCGAGCGGGCTGCACATCAGCAGTGACATGGAGGATCTGCGCGACCGCGAAATCTTTATCGTCGCCGTTCCCACACCGATCGACCGCAATCGGCAGCCGGATCTGCGCCCGATGATTTCCGCCTCGCGCACCGTTGGCAAGGTTCTGCGCAAAGGTTCGATCGTCATCTATGAATCGACCGTCTACCCGGGCGTCACTGAAGAAGTGTGCGGCCCAGTGCTGGCGGAGATTTCCGGGCTGCGTCAGGGCGAGGATTTCCATGTCGGCTATTCGCCGGAGCGCATCAATCCCGGCGACAAGGAACACACCTTCGAGCGCATCGTGAAGGTCGTTGCCGGCGATGATGCGCAAACGCTAGAAAGGATCGCCGCCATCTACGGCGCCGTGGTCGAGGCCGGCGTCCACCGCGCACCCAGCATCAAGGTGGCGGAGGCCGCAAAGGTGATCGAAAATACTCAGCGCGACGTCAATATTGCATTGATGAACGAGCTTTCGATCATTTTCGAGAAAATGGACATCCGCACCGCCGATGTGCTGAAGGCGGCGCGCACGAAATGGAATTTCCTGCCCTTCACTCCTGGCCTGGTCGGTGGCCACTGCATCGGTGTCGATCCCTATTATCTGACGGCCAAGGCTGAAGAACTCGGCTATCACCCAGAAGTCATCCTCTCCGGCCGCCGCATTAACGACGGCATGGGCGCATTCATCGCCCAGAAGCTCATCAAGATGCTGGTTGCGGCGAAAAAGCCGATCAACGGCGCGCAGATCGGTATATTCGGGCTGACCTTCAAGGAAAATGTGCCCGACCTGCGCAACAGCCGCGTGCCCGACATCATAAGCGAACTGCATCAGTTCGGCCTCGAGCCGCTGGTGCACGACCCGATGGCGAGCCATTCGGAAGCTGAAGAAGAATATGGCATAAAGCTCAAAGAATTGCAGGATTTCGGCAAGCTCGACGCCCTCGTGCTTGCCGTTCCCCACGAATCCTATCTGGCCGAAGGTGCCGCCAAGATCTTCGATCTCCTGAGCGAAAACGGCGTCGTCGTCGACGTGAAGGCAGCCCTCGATCGGAGCAATCCTCTATTGGAAGGTCATTCGGTCTGGAGCCTGTAAGCTGAAAGGCCCGCTCAGCGCCCCTTCATCCCAGCACCGGCAACCGTTGCCGTCAGCCCTTCTTCAACCGAGTAAGGCGGCGACCAACCGGCGACCGCCCGCGTCTCGCTAATATCGACCTGAAGCGAGCCTAAGAGCCGCTGCGCGGCGGCTCGACGCCCCAGCAGCGTGGCAAGTCCCTCGAGCAGCGCCGGCGGCACCGGCAGCATCCAGGCCTTGTGCCCCGCGGCCAGAGATAGTTTGGCGATCAGCAGGCCGATCGAAAGATCTTCGCCGTCGCTGACCAGGAACACGCGGTTGCCCACGGACGAATGCTTGGCGCAGAGGAGCATGAAATCGACGAGGTTGCCGACAAAGACAAGCGACCTGCGGTTCCGAACCGCCCCAAATGGCCAGGGAAACGGCCGGGCCGCCCATTTCATCAGGCTAGCGAAATTCGCCTTCACACCTGGGCCGTAGACCAGCGGCGGCCGGATGATG
The DNA here is from genome assembly GCF_047445805.1 of Rhizobium sp. BR 314. Classification (NCBI taxonomy): domain Bacteria; kingdom Pseudomonadati; phylum Pseudomonadota; class Alphaproteobacteria; order Hyphomicrobiales; family Rhizobiaceae; genus Rhizobium; species Rhizobium sp. BR 314. Next base: position 7,832 of record NZ_JARWLA010000046.1, read on the forward strand.
ACGACCTCCATGCCGGTTTCCGCTGATATCGCAAGCAAGGCCTCCTCCGCCTCAAGCTTCGAGCGGCCATAGGCATCTTCCGGATGCGACGCGTCCGAAGCCCTAAAGGGCTTACCTGCTACGGTTCCCTCGCCGTTGACCTTGATCGAGCTCAGGAAGATGAAGCGTTTCACGCCCGCGCCCGCTGCCTGCCGCGCCAGATTGGCCGTTGCATCGACATTGACGGCGCGAAACGCGGCTAGCGGATCGGCAGCACTCTCGTTCATGACGTGGACACGGGCTGCCAGATGCATGACGGTATCGACGCCGGCAAGCGCTCCGGTCCAATCGGTATCGCCACTAACTGCCCCGATGGCGGCGAAGCCTGGGCGGGAGTTGCGACTGACCGGCCGATAATCCATCCGCCGGCGGGAAAGCTCCGCGCATAGAGCCTGTCCGACAAAACCCGTCGCACCCGTCACCAGGATCATGCCTACGCTCCCTCTGCTTTTTCGCACCACCATTACCGCAAACATGCTTTGCACGGGATATCGGCGCGGAACAAGGGCGGGGAATCTTGCAGTGGATGGTTGTGCTTAAATTCGCGATATGAGATGCACAGGGTAATGACGACCTTCATCGCCACCTGAAGCGGCGACGATGCAACAACAAGAGATGATGCTTTATACGATCGCCAAGCGCCTTTTCGATTTTCTCGCCGCTTTTGCGGCGGCCATCGTCTTTTTCATTCCGATCCTGATCGTTGCTCTCGCAGTGCGGCTGACCTCGCCAGGTCCGATCCTCTATTGGTCGGATCGGGTCGGCCGGAAAAACCGGATCTTCCGCATGCCGAAATTTCGCAGCATGCGCACCGACACACCGGCGGTCGCGACGCATCTGCTGAAGGACCCCAAGATTTATCTGACGCCCATTGGCTCCTTCCTGCGCAAATCCAGCCTCGACGAACTGCCGCAGCTCTGGTGCATCCTCAAGGGTGAGATGAGCATCGTCGGCCCGCGCCCGGCGCTGTTCAACCAGCACGATCTCGTCGCCCTACGCACGAAACGCGGTGTTGACGCGCTGCTGCCGGGTTTAACCGGCTGGGCGCAGGTCAACGGCCGCGACGAACTGCCGATACCCGAGAAGGTGGCGCTGGACGAAGATTACCTGCGCCGGCGCTCCTTTCTTTTCGACATCAAGATCATCGTACTGACGGCCCTGAAAGTCGTCCGGCGCGACGGAGTTGCTCATTAGCCAGCATCCGGCAAAATCGACATAGCCGATACGCCGGCGTTGAAAAAATGCCGCACTCCTGCCCCTTTGCGGCCATAGAGGCCGTCGAAGGGGCGAGGAATGGCGGAAGTAAACCGACTGCAAATGAAGGCGGACGACGACATTGGACGACTCGCGTATGAACAAACCGCATACTGATCTCGCAGCCGAACCGATCAGCGTCACCAAAGCTGCCGGCAGCATGACAAAACCGGTCGCGATCATCGGCGGCATTCTCTGGCTGCTAGTCGCTTCGCCGACCGTGGTGGAAAGCGATGCCTATCGCTATGCGACGGCGCTTCTCTCCCTGATCGCCCTCTATTATTACATGAAGGCGCCCATACGGCCGCGCACGGACTGGATCGGCTGGCTCTGCATGGGCTGGGCCTTCTATGTCATGGCGCGTTTCTTCATCACCTTCTGGCTGACGCCGCAACACGATATCGGCGCCTCCGACTGGCTCTATGCCTTCCCGTTCTTCTTCCCCATTATGGGCGTCGCCTTCCTGCTCTACGAAGAGCTGATGGAAAAGATCGTCGCGGCTTATTTTGCGATGGTCCTCATCATGCTGGTCGCCACCCAGCATCTGCGCGAGGTCTTTGCCGGCGAAACCATCCGGCCGCTGATCATGAACAACCAGATCCACGGCGCGGTTGCCTGCGGCATGATCGTGATCTTCACCCTGTTCTGGCTGCTGCACTACTTAACGGACAAATCCAGTGACCGCCGGATCGCCCGCTTCGCCTATATCGTTTCGCCCTTCATCTTCGCGCTCTGTTTTATCGCCATCTACGGCGCCAAATCGAAAGGCGTCTGGCTGGCACTCGGCATCACCCTGCCGCTGCTGGGGCTGATCACGCTGACCTACCTGCGCCTGAAGAGCGGCGTCATCGCCATCATTGCCGTTGCAGCCCTTTTGATCGCCGGTATCTATAGCGTCAGGCACAATCTCGACAAGACGGCAGGACCGACCGTGTCGGCGGCCATTTCTATGGTGGAGAATGTGACCAACGGCCATGAGATGGGCGGAGTGGTCTCCAATACCATCAGCTCGACCAACACCCCTGTATCAATGGACGAGCGCCTGCAGCTCTGGTCGAACAGCTGGGAGGTCTTTTCCTCCGCGCCGATTTTCGGCTGGGGCAACAGATGGCTCGAGCGCTGGGCCGAAACCCGCTATTCCCATATCCAGTACACGCTGCTGCACAACGGATACCTGGAAATCCTAGTGCGCTACGGCCTGTTCGGTGCGGCAATCATGGGCTTCATGCTCGCCACCTTCATCCGCGCGGTCTGGCGCGCCCGCAAGGCAGGCATTATTCCACGCGCGGCATGGCACGCCTACATCGCCTGCCTTTTCTTCTTCTCATTGACGCTCCTCAGCAACTCCAACAACCGCCTGGCGATCGGCGAAAGCCTGGCGTTCGCAAGCTCCGCCTTCGCCTGCTGGTGCCATATGCGGCTGAAGGGGGAGTATTTGACGATTGCGAAGGTGGAAAGGAAAGAAGTGGCCGTGAAAGCCTGATGATGATCGCTGCACGACCGCCTCGATAGCAAAACAGAGAACTCCACAATCGAATCTATGATGGTTTGTCCATCCCGAAGCATTGATTGTAATGTTCGTCGTTTCGAAGGGTGAGTGCGACCGTTGTATCCAAGTAGACCGCACGACGCTCGCTCATGCCTGACCAAGCGCTATTTTTTGGCTACAAACGTGTTGATCTATAGTTATATTAGATTCGCGCAAATGCTCGGTGATATTTGCCATCAAAATCAAAACCGTCATTCTTCGTTAAACGAACAAACGTGCGAGCGACAAGCCAGCGGTAGCACCGAACCCGACGAGGGTTTGGTCCGCCCCCTCCTTGCACAGCTGGCGGGGGCAAGGCGTATGCCAGTGCCTACAGAAAGGACCTATTGCCGCCATCGGGGACTGTCGAGCCTATTTTCTTCGGACCGATTGCCACCCTCATTCGATAGGCCGATGTCGAAGGCGTCGCGAACCACCGCCTCCACTGACTTTACCTCCTCGTCGGTCATCTTTTCGAACTCACGGCTGCGCCGTTTCTTGGAAAGCGCACCATCGTTCTGACGGATGAAATTAACGAGGCTGGAGATCATCGCGTCCGGCATCTCAAGGAAATCCTGAATGCGTCGCTTCGCCTCGTCGAAACGCGAGAGGTGATCGATCTCGTTTGGCAGGTCGTGCCTGATCGTCTGAACGACGCAAGCATAGAGAAATTCCGTCAACTCCGTGTAATCTCCGAACCTGTAGAGATCGGTGGTGTCGTTGACGACACGCACGTTTTTCTCCGGTGTCGGCACCCATTCGATAAAGGGCAACAGCGGTCCGGTGTAACCGCGCAGGCGCGCGCCGTACTCCTCCTGGCGTTCAAGAAGTACGGAAGAAATGGGAAAGATCATGCCGGCGGGCGTATATCCGCGCTCGGACAGAACATGGTGCATGAGGTACCGATGCAGGCGACCGTTTCCGTCTTCAAAGGGATGGACGAACACGAAGGCAAAGGCCATGACCGAGGCTTGAAGTACGGCATCGACCCCACTCTCCGCCATCCTGCTTCCTGCGGCTATGATCCCTCCGAGAAGATCGTTAATGTCTTCATGCCGGGCTGAAACGAATTCTGGGAGAGGATCGTCGTTCCAGTCGCGATCGCCAATAAAGCCGCCGGCGTCTCGCAGGCCGCGCATGATGAACCGGTTCTCCTCGATGACAATGTGCTGGAGGCGCACGAGTTCGTCCACTGTGATTGGCCGCTTTCCAGATTGGGCGACGGCCCGCATCCACCGCTCGAGGCGGCTTCGCGGCGGGCGCTCGCCTTCGATCTGATAGGATGCCTGGCTATCCGACAGAAGGAGGAAGCTTGCCGCACGGGCGACGATCCCTTTTCCGATCTTTCCGATGAGCTCTTTGGCTTCGGCGTCCCAGCGGCGGGTGACCGTTTCGACAAGGTATTCGGTACGCCTTAAAACTGGGCAGAATGTGGGTGTGCCGAGAAGATTGTCTCGCACGCGGTGACGGGGTGAATTCACAGGGGTCGATGTAAAATAGCTAGCAGTGTCAAGCGCTTCAACATAGTTCCCCCGTTCCGCGTCTGGAATGTCAAGGCGTGTACCTGTCAGCCATTCATAGAAGAACCAGATCCGGCGCGTCGTGCTGCTCGTCGGCTCGGCTTCGATTAGCACCGCAATCTCACTTGCTGGAACGATTTGAAATAGCCTTTTCAGAACCAATAGGTCGATTGTCTCGTGCCGCAGTGCGAAAGTCAGATGTCCAAGCAAGCTGTCTTCTGGGGCAAAGCGCTTGTCGAAGATCGTCCAATCCTCATGTACTCTCCTGGAACCATAGATGAAGCCCTTTGCGACACACGAGGGAAGACGAACAGGGGCCGCGATCCCGTATTTCTGGACGAGTGCGGCAAATCCAACGGGAACCGTATCCGTTGGCACAATACGCTCCTGGAAGACCGTCGGATTTGCGGGATTGGCTGTCATGCCGACTTCCTTCCTCATCGAGAACCAGGTTACTTCATCGAAGGATGATTATTTTCGGCTCACAATATCGAAAATTGCTTACATCGGAAATCAATTATGTCTATCGAAAAATGCCTATATTTAGTCTCCAATATCGAAAATTGATTAACAACGGTCATCGGCCTCGTCGAAACCGCAGGTTTCGCATCGAAAGTCGAGGAACTAATCATTTCTCCGCTCGATCACGGCTTAAAATAAATCTCGCTCACCCGAAACCGCCCGTCGATCCGCTTGCACTGGACAATGATATCGATCGCGACGTCGAGCAAACTACGAACATCGCTGCGCTCAAGGTCACGACCTCCGTCCGACTCTTTCACGAGCAACGTCAATTGCTCAAATGCCAGCGCCGCAGAATCAGCATGCACCGTTGTGATCGATCCAGGGTGTCCTGAATTGACATTGCGGATGTAGTAGAAGGCCGAGCCGTCGCGCAGCTCCTGTAAAAGAATGCGATCGGGTCGCATCCTGAGGCACGATTCGAGCAAATCCTTCACGCTGATTTTCGCCAGCCCCTGGCCTCCTTTCGAATAGAAAAGTCTGACGTGATTGGGCTGCGAGATGACCAGCTCCGGCGTATCCTCGATCGAGATTATCCGCTCGTGCTCCGGGATATGCCGGATCATTGCCTTCGACAGGGTGGTCTTGCCCGATCCGGTCGCGCCCGAGATGATGATGTTCTTGCGCGCAAGAACTGCCGAACGCAGAAACGTCGCGTAACTGCCTGCCTTAAGCATCTTGTCCAACTTCGTATTGGAGGATTCGATATGTCGGTTCGGCGAGCAGACATTGGAAAATAATCCACCCTCTTCGAGATCATCCAACGTCAGCGTCACTGACGACGGCTTTCTGATCGTGATGCTGACCGTGCCCTTGATCGTTGCCGGCGGAACAACGATCTGAATCCGCTCTTCATCTGGCAAGGAGGCCGACAAGACCGGCCGGGCCTCGTCGATTGCCTGGTTCGAATAGCTTGCAATAGCTCGGGCCAGACGCATCAGCTTCTCGAAGCTAAGATCCGGCAGTGCGTGGTGCCGCCATCCCTCCGTTCCCTCGGTCAGGACTTCACCCGGACGGTTGACGACGATTTCATAGAGCGACGTATCCTTCAGGAAGCGAGACAGTGGCAAAAGCAATTCACGCACGACACCAGCATCTGAAGCTTCCGCCATCTTCCACCCTACTTCGTCACGAGCGGCGATCGAGGCCTGAAATCCCCCAATGCCGCGCGATCGAGGATCCTGTTGCGAGGTTCGGTGACACGCAGGCTATAGACGTCGGAAAAATCGAGATCGCGGGCGACAAAGATCGAGACGAGTTCGCCCTGATGCTTTGTCAATGTCGGCATAATATTTATGGATTGCTCGACGGCGATCGCGGCTGCCTGCTGGCCAGCGGTCGTCGTATTCTGTGCTTGAACGTCACTATCCTGTAGTCGGCTGCCGGCGTAGGTCGTCGCGTCGCTAATGATGGAGAGCAGGATGGCGCTGCCGAAGCGCTCCCACCAATGCGTGTCGACATAGCCGTCCATACCAGCCCGCCCGAGTGCGTCGGTTGCGGGCGAAGCGAGTGTAATAATCACACCTTTTGGCGTCTTTGCCCGGTTCCAAAGCACGAACAGACGCTTCTGACCGCGGTTCAAGCCGCCTCGATATTCTCCGACGATCTGGGTTCCTTTCTCCATCAGAACCACGCGGCCGTTATCGGAGAGCACATCGCGGTTGATGACACAGCTGGCGAAGCCCGGCTGGTCGGAGGCGAGCGCCGTCTCAAGCACGCAGGGAATGGAAGCTCCCATCGCCACAATGAAGTCGCGATTGCCGAGCGTGCCGGCGCGTGATCCTTCCAGATGGGTCGGCGTCAACATTCTGTTGAAACGCTGATCCTCGGTTTCAGGTTGGGCGCCCCCAAGGCTGCCCGGAACAGGGAGATAATTGGAGCCAGGGTCTTGCGACATGGCGGCTGCCGTGTCGCGGCGTTGCGATGAGGACCGCTGTTGATTAAAGGCCATCACCGGCGCACGGCGGGCGGAGTCCAACAAAGTGTCCTCAGCGGGTGTGACCTGCTGCTTTGGCGCAGGCGTCGGTAGCAGCACCTCGGGAAGCGGTGCAGCCGGCTTTACCTCTTCCTTCGCCGGCTCGAAGTCAGCCGTCTGGCGAATAACGACATGGTCGGGCTTTGTCGTCTCCGTCTTTTGCCGGTCACGCATCGACCACAGCGAAAACCCAACAAAAGCGACCATCGCAAGAACCACCGCACTGCGCTTCAGGAATGGACTGGCTTCAGTCCGCGGGCCGACATCCGTCTCGGCGCGCTCCCCTGGGATCCGGTCTTCCGCCTCATCCGCCATGGGCTCCTCCTGTTGCGGCACCAGCCGTCTGCGCTTTCACGACACGCTCCACCGAAGGCGATGTTGTACTGGTGTTGGGATTAATGCCCGTCGGATCGTAGGCTTCGTTGAAGATGCACAGAACGTCTCCTCCCCGCCGCAGAATGAATTTGCGACTGATCGCATGAACGAGCACGAGATCACCGACAACCGACTTAGGCACCAGGTTCTCGGTGCCGTCGGAGTTTTCCATATAGATTGCCGGTATTTCCTCATTGCCAGTGAAGGCGATGGTCGTGATCTTGCCGTTGTCATAAACGGCGGTCGGTTCCAAGGCTCCTGATCCCTGTGCCGAATAGTGCCAGTTGCGAGGCCCATATTGCTCATGCAAAGCCAGCACCGTGTCAGCTCGTCCAGCTTGTGCTGCCTGGGTTCGCGCGAGCGCCTCCTGACGACGCCGTTCGGCATCATCGGCCGGATAGCGATATTTGACATAGAAGTAAGTATCCTGGCCAGCGGCAACCGGACCGTCACGGACCGTCAACTCCATCTGGTAACTGCGCGTCGAACCATCACGACGTGTCGTGACCACGGAGATGTTCGTGACCGGCTGGTTCTCTCGCGCCTTAAGGAAGAGAATATTGCCGGCTGGCGCCACTTCCCAGGCGACCGTGTTACCAAGCGCTACATGGGCCACTTCCTCGTCAGCGGCAAACTCCACCTGGACGGAGGAACGCAGCGAGCCCACGATCCTGGTGATATTGTAAGGCTGATAGTCGACGAAGCGAACGCGACTGTCCTGGGATGCGCCGCGCGGCGTTTCCAGTGCGAGGGCTGCCGATGGCCAGCTCGCAATCAGGAGCAGTGCAATCAAGCAATGATGCTTCAGATGTTTCAATTGATAGCCTCCGGATCGGATCGGTAGTCGCTGACGGCGAAGCCGAGCGGATTTATCAGTCGATCGGTCGAGGACATTGGAGCATTCACATAGGAGAAGGTAAGCGTTGCCACCCAATGGGTCGTATGGGTCTCGTCACCGCGGGCGATGGTACGCATATAGCGAACAGAGAGGACATTGGCGTTGATCAGCGAGATGGAGACAATGTTGATCCGCGATGTGGCGCTGCGACCGTAAACATTTTGCGGGGAATCCGGATTGCCACCGCGATAAATAGCGGCAAAGCGGGTCTGTTCCGGCGCCGTTGAGAGCAGCGAAACCGTGCGAAAATTCTCCTCCGCCTCGCTCCAGACATAACCCTCGCGCGCACGAACATAACGGGCAGCGAAATATTTGGTCACCGCTTCGTCGTAGGTGCCAGCCGCCGACGTGAGTGCCGAAACGACATCGACAATACCGGTGGAATTGTCGACCCTCACGACAAAAGGCTCGACCGTCTTTAGCGGTGTCAAGCCTGCGATGGCGACAGTCGAAATGGCCGCAAGAATGCCGGCCCCCGTGGCCACAAACCAGGCAATCCGAGCCGAACGTTCCATCTGGATCATGCGGTCCTGATCGAAGCGCCGGGCCTTATCGAAATAATCCTTGAGACCGTCCGTCGTCACCATCACCGCCGCCCTCCGCATGTGCGATAGGAATCGCCGGCATCAAAATGCGCGAAGGCGGCGGGAACGATATCCGGCTTTTCCTCAGCGTAGGCAGGCGGCTTGCCACTGAACCGGGCCGGTGAAGAGGGAGGACGCTGTGTCGTGGACCGACTATCGCCGTTCCATTGCCACATGGCGCGATTGAGCGGCCGGCGCGAATAGCCATCGCATTTGGGTAGAGGATAGGAATGGGACGCGCAGCCGCCGAGTGTCGATGCCATACACAAAAGCACGAATATTCGGATCATCGTGAACCAGCCATCTTGTTGTTTGCTTGAAGTTCTACCTCAGCCGATTCTTTCGGAACGAAAGCTGCGGCCAATGGCACGTGCTCCCCGACCAGTCGCTCGCGCCATGTAGGTAGCACCTCGGGCAAGCGTGCCTTCATGCGCGTCGCGTGCTGCGCCATAGCCGTAGGTGAGCGACGCTCCGCCCGCGGCAAGTGCCGAAGCGATGCCCGGAAGCTGGTAAAAGACGTAGAGGGAGGCAAGGCAAATGGCACCTAGCGCAACGGGTCGCATCAGTACGTCGCTGTAGCTCTCGATCACTGTGAAGGTGGAATCGATACAGGTAATAAGTAGAGAGCCAACCGCCACAACCAGTACCTGCAGGATCACGAAGTTGGCGAGTTGCCCGATCCAGGCTTCGGTGAAGCGGCGTGTCGAGCGGAACATGGCAAGCGCTACGAAAATCGGGCCGATAGCGAGCACGATCGCCAGCGCCAGGCGGGCATAGAGCGAAACGATATAACCGATCGCGGCAACCACGAAGCTTGCTAGGATGACCAGCATGCCGCCGAGACCGGTAACGATATCGACACCCCATGAGGCGCGCGACCAGATCTCTTTCGCGCATTTCTGGCCTTTATCCAGCAGGCTGTCGAAGGTCGAGGCACTTGGTATCGTACCGGAGTTCAACGCCTGTGAGATCTCCTTGGGCAATGTGTCGAAGAAGATACTGCCGATATAAGTCTGGTACTCGCGAGCATTCGTGACCAGCATCAGGATGATGGCAAGCTTCATTGCCCGAAAGGCGAAATCCATGATCGGTTCGTGGACTGATCCACGCAGGATCAGGAAGCCATAGAGGATGACATAAAGTGTCAATGCCGCCGTCAATGGCCCGGTGACCCAGCTGGCGATATTCGACGTACCTGACGATATGAAATTCTCCAGCGGCGCCTTGAATTGCGCATCGACGAAAGCGAAGATCTGATACATGCCTCAGCCTCCGAGTGCTTTGGCGATGAGATCCGACAGCAGCGTCCGGTTGGCCATCAGCTCGTCGACCGAATAGGTACGCTCGGGCTGCTCCGAGCAGCCGAACAAAGAGATACCGAGTGTGAAGAGAACAAGAAACTTCATCGAAGGGCTGCTCCCATGATATCCATGCGCTTGCGCCAATCCTCGGCCCTGCGCTGTTCATCGACCTGAACCTCGGCCTGCTGCACCATCTGCAACCCCTGCATCCTGAGCATGTCGGTCTGGAGAAAGGCCGTTTCGGCCTGCAGCCGCGCCTGCAGATCGGCGATGTCCTTGGCGTCGCTCGCCGAAGAGATTTGCTGGCGTAATTGATCAATCCCCTCGATCCGCTTGGTCGCGGCATCGTAGATTTGCTGGCCAAGGCTCATCTGCCCTGCATTCTTGTTCTGAAGACGCGACAGTTCCTGAGCATAAAAGTCATTGGCGCTCGTTTTGTAGGTCGAATTATCGGTCAAGAACTTTGAGGCGGCATCGCCGAGCGTGCCTGAACCTGAGCCCTTGAGCAGGCTCTCGACCGCGGAAAAGTCCCCTGGCAATGCCTTGCGGATCGCCGGATCGTTCAACAGGCTGGCGACGTCGGCCATATTGGTTAGCTTATTTAGCGAACCGTAGAGCTGCTGAGCCTGCTGGAGTTGCTGGTTCAGCGCATCGAGCTGCGATTTCAATTGGGTAATGCTTTCGATCTGCTTGGCAATCGCTGTCTGGTCGATCACCGGGATACCCTGCGCGTCGGCGGCGTGGAAAGAAAGGAACAGTACTATCGCCGTCATGGGAATCATTCTGCTCTGCGCCATCAGCTTGCACTCCTTGTCTGTTGGAATATCCGCAGCCATTCGTCCCGGTCATCGCCAAGCTCCGCCCGGATTGCCTCGGCGAGTTCCACGTTTGCCGTTCGCCCGGAGAGGATTGCGAGCTCATCGCCGAAGCCATTGAGATTGAGCTCGACGACAACGCTGTTGTGACCCTGTTTAACGATAAAGCGCCGGCTTTCGGCGGAGAGTTCGCGGGCAACCAGCTCGAATTCGCGTTTGGTGAGCTTGAAGCCACCGATATAGTCATCTCGATCACCGCGGGAATTCGGCAGGAAAACCTGTGTTGCGCACTGCTCGATGATTGTATGCGCGATCGGTGAGTTGATGGCGTCTCGCGGGCTTTGCGTGGCAAAGAGCATCAAGCCGTTCTGCTTGCGAATGGTCTTGAGCTTATTCTGGGCAAGATCAAGAAAGCTCTCGTCCTGCAATGCCTTCCAGAACTCGTCGATAACGATGATGATCCGTCGGCCATCGATCAACTGTTCGACACGATAGAAAAGATAAGCCATCAAGGGATTACGGATCTCCTCGTTGTCGAGAAAATCGGTCATGTCGTAGCCGAGAAATCTGGCGCCGATACCGATCTCATCGACCTCGTTGTCGAAGACCCAACCAAGCGGGCCGCCTCTTTCCCACCGACGCAGGCGCGCGGCGATCCCTTCCGGATCGGTATTGTTGAGAAAGGTGCGCAAAGCGCCGATCGTGCGTTGATTTTTCGGCAGGTCGGCAAGACCATCGATTGCCAGCGCGATATCGCTAACATCGCTGACCGAAAAATCACGCACGGTCGCACCGGCTAGCTTGGCGATAAATCGTGCCAGGAATATCTTGTTCGCCGGTGTCAGCTCTAAGGCCTTCAGCGGTGCACATCCGGTCGGCAGCCCATTCTTCAGCGGCAAATAGGTGCCGCCGGCAGCCCGGACGAAGAGGTCGGCGCCACGATCCTTGTCGAAGAAGACCATGTGCGGGTCATGCTTTTCGAGCTGCGACAGCATGAAATTGAGAAGTACGGTCTTACCAGCACCCGACGGACCGCAGACGAACGTGTTGCCGAGATCGCCATAGTGGAAATTGAAATAGAACGGCGAGCCCGACGCCGTCTTCAGCATGGCGACGGCTGGTCCCCATTCGTTGCCGTCTTTCCTACCCATAGGATAGGAATGAAACGGAGAAAGCGCTGCAAAATTCCGCGAGGTGATTGCACCGGAACGGGCCCGATACCGAAAATTACCAGGCAATTGTGCCCACCATGCAGCCTCGAGCCCTAGATCCTCGCGCGCCACGACAGCGCCGCCATTGGTCAGATGCGAGCGCGCCTTGGCGAGATTGTCAGCAAGATCTTTGACAGATGAAGCGAAGACCCCGAGGGTCAGATGGTGCTCGCCGAGCACGAAACGGTTCGATTCGAGCTCGTCCATTGCCGCATCAAGCTCCTCAATCTGGGAGGCCGCCTTGTCGACTGCACTCACCATTTGGTTCTGCTTGCGCCCCATGATGGTGCGGGCATCGGTTTTAGACCTGAACGCGAAGGACTGAGTGAGGATCAGTTCGAAAGGTGCCGTCAGAATGCCGTCCAGCATACCGCCGCGGGTTCTCGCCGGATATTCCTTGAAACCGAACATGCCTGCATAACGGCTTGTCCCTTCATCGCGGATCTCGACTGTCTCGCGCCCGAAGATTACACGATCGGAATAGATCGCCGAGGAGATCCTGCCTTCCGTCAATGGTATGGGTTCTCGGCGGCCGCCGATCAACTGATGCAGCACCTCGCTCGGTTCGGAAAACAGGATGCCGTTCTGATCGTAGAGCGACAGCACGCGCGGCGTGAAGCGTCGCAGTCCTGCAGTGACATCGGTTACCTTGTCCCGCAGATGCTTCAGGCTGTCCTCATCGAGCTCGACTGCGGTTCGTTGGGCCTTGCGAAGCCGTGACAGCAGATTTGCGAGCCGTTCGGCCGGATCGCGTCCCGGACGCCAGAGCAGGGTGAGATAGATATCGTTGCGAAACAGGTCTTCGCTCACCATCCGCGCCCGATACTTGCCATTCAACGTTGCCGAGAAGGAGTTGGTGAACTCGCCGTCGGGATAGGTGTTGTCGCGCCGGCGGATGAGGTGGGTCCAGATTGCCAGACGCTCGTCCGCGATGTTGCGGTAGAGCGTGTTGAGATCGCGCTGCAGGCTGTTCAGATCGATAGCATCGATTGTCTCGAACGATACGCCGTCTAAAGCGATCACCGCTAGCAATGCCCTGGAATCGAGTGCGATCACGGTCTCGTCCACGTGGCGGACATAGGGGATAAACGTTTCCGGCTCGAGTTCACGGAATTTGATACGGGACACATTAGGCATGACCAAGGTCCCTTTCGTCATAGTGTCGCACTAGCCTCAGCGGCGTCAGCGAAGCACCGCTCCAATAGGCGCCGTTGCGCGAACGGCCACGCGTTTCGATCCAGGCCAGCAGAATACGGAACATGTTGTGGTCATGCTTGACGAGCGAGCGAAAAATGAAATGAAAGACCACACCGGCAAGCCCATAGGCAATCGAGCCGGCAATTATGTAGAGGATCGTCGTCAGTATAATGTTGACGCCCATGGCCTCCATCGTCACCCCGGCGATCATCGCTGGCCGGGTGCAGGCCAAGAACAGGGTATCTTCCTCAAGTGAAACCTTCTCCAGCATCATCTTCAGCCCCCGGAAATCGTGCTGACGATCTGCGAGGCGCCAAATAGAATGCCGATACCAAGCACGACATAGGCGGCCTTGCGAAGGTCCAGGTAACCGAACATCCAGGCGATACCGACGATGATGACGGCGATTGTTGCCAGGAGCTTGGCGACGTTACCGGTGAGTAAGGTGACGATATTCTGCAGAACCGTCTCGATCCCGCCGGCGCTCTGCGCGAAAGCTGGCTCGATCATGGCGATCGAAAGGACAGTTGCCATCGCAACGGTGACGCCAAATGCACGAATATTAATCCTCGACATCATTCAGACTGCTCCGGTTGATCGTTTTGGAAGACCAGCGCGGATGATTGCCGCGCTGCATGGAAGACATCCCACGACGGTGGTTTCACCGACCGTTCGGGCAAAGGCCCTTCCTCACTGTTCAAGGACGGACCACTGGTCTGGGATTCGGGAACTGTCGGCCGGCCGATACTTTGTCCTATCGCTATGGCGGACAGCGTCTTCGAAAGCCGCTTGGCCTCGCTTTGGACCTGATCGTCATACTGCGCCATCTTTCCGACCGAAGGATCGGAGCGCCCGTAGTAGGATTGCAGCATCACGCGCTCAGCTTGCTGCGGTGCGGCACCGGCGCGCACGGCCAGACGATAATAACCATCGAGCAGTGTGGCCGTTGCCTTGAGGTTGAGGCATGGGTCGAAGGCGTCTGAGACGCTGAGATCAAACTTGCGCAATTCGGCGATGCCAATGCCGCCAAGCCCTAGCTGGACATCTTTATGCTCCGCCATCAGCGACGTTGCGGTTTCGATCGCCTCAGCCTTGCTCTTCGGCTGTTCATGAAGAGACGAACTCCCGCCCACGCGAATATCAAAAGGCTGGAACTGGCTTTCGAGACTGACAACCGCTGCAAGCGTTTCGATCGCAATCGCCGGCGCACAGGTCTGGGCAAGATCGGTGAAGGAGATGGCCATGATCAGTACCACACTCGATGGCTTCCAACGCCGTCGATGATCACATCGACATAGTGGGGCTCGGATCGCACATTCGGCCGCGCCGTCGGATAGCCCATGCACTGCATGTGCCGGCCATCCCGCTGCCAGCGCGCCAATATCACCAGCCCATCGTCTCTTGCGCCGCCATCACGACCGGAGGCGCAATAGCCGCCGTCAACCTTGGAAAGGGTTAGCGAAACGCAGGTCTCCTGTTGACCGCGCTCGCCATAGCGTGTCGTCAGGCGATAGCTGTCATTGCAGAAATAGGGCTCGTAACCAGGACGCGATGCCCGGAAGCCGACACCGCTGCAGGTGGGAAAGGAATGGCCCTTGGCAAGCTCCTGCCAGAGCTTATTGATCGGGGGACGGCAGGCGGCATATTGTGTCGGCCCACCCGGATTGGAAAGGCACAGGATAACCTGACACCCCCAGTCATCGGCGCGCGCATGCCGCTCGCAAATGAGGTATAAAGGGATGCAGCCGGCAATGGCGAAGATTGTTCCAACCAGAAGGCGTTTCATCAGCATGATCCTTCGATGTGGCGATATCAAACGATCCGTTCGGCGACGAATCTGGCGCTGCTCGTAATTTATACTGGTTTATATAATGCAGTTAAAAAGATGACAAGTACCCTAACCACCCAGTGGCACAGTCTTTCGTTTGCAGCCTTCATCCTGCATGAGATCATGGATCATCCGCAGGAGGACGAGACACCGCAATCCCGGCTGAAGCAGGTCGGCATGATGAGTGTTCTTTACATCATGAACCAAGCGCACCAGGCACTAACTATCTCAAATATAGTCGAAATTACGAAGCTTACACGTATGGGTGTGACGGAGACGATCGAGCCGCTGGTGAAACGTGGGATCCTGACGGAGACGTTCGTGAAAAATTCGATGGGCCGCGGCAAGGCTCGTCAGTTTGAGATCGCGCCGGAGATTTTCGAGAAGCTGAGGAGCTTTCAGGCGCGGTGATTGATCATCTCAGCCGCCGAATCAAACTGAATTAAAACAATCAATTAAAACGCAGAAACGTCCAAACAAAGCGACTATGCTGATGTGCTTGAGCCACCCTTTCGCAAGCCCCGTGGCCTGAACACATAGCCAGCTGCATGGACGGTGCGAATGGCAGCACCACATCCGGGCAACTCTCCCAGCACCTTGCGCAAGCGGCCAATGTGAACATCCACCGTTCGCGGCGTGACTTCGGCGGAAGCCGGCCAAGCCGAAGCAATCAGCTCGGAACGGCTGCAGAGCTGTCCCTGCCTGTTCATCAGATGACGTAAAATATTGAACTCAATTGGCGGCAGCGCAAAGTCGCGACCGTTGCAATGTATTCGGCGGCTGTCGACGTCGACTTCCAGGTCGGCAAAAGCCAGCGACGCAACCATTTTCGAGTTGGCCGTTTCCATGACCTGTCCCGTCGCCTGTCCGAGAGATGTCAGCAACTTCTCCGGAGAAAGCGGCCTGAACAGGAAGTCATCAACACCGGCTTGCAGCAAGGCCAGATGAAGCGGCTGCATTTCGCTTCGTAAAAGCGCAATCAGACGGACCTCATTGTCATGTTTGGTGGATCGCCTGATTTCGCCACATATGGAAACAGCATCTGGGGTTTCGCGGGTGCAATCGAAAAGGACTGCGCACGGCGAGCGCTCCGTGCAGGAAGCCAGAACATCGTTTGCGCTGCAAGCCAAAGAGGGGATAAAACCTTCGGTTTTCAGAATATAGCTAAACGGCAGGAACAGCTCCGCATCGGAGGTCCAGATAATGACTTTGTTGCAGGCCGCCACGTCGAGCTTCACTGCCGCATCGGAGCGCTTGAAGTTGGACGCACCGGACCGTGTGACGGCTCTAGGCTGGCGCATATTCACCCCCGTTGATATCGAGGATGGCACCATTAACGAAGCCCGCGTCGTCCGACGCCAGGAAGGCAACGGCAGCGGCAATGTCCTCCGGCGTTCCCAATCTGCCAGAAGGAATGCGTGCAACCGCGTCCCGATTGGCTGGCGTGTTGGGATCGCCAGTCAAGGGCGTCAAGATCCTGCCAGGCGCCACGAGATTAACGGTTATGCCGAAAGGACCGCACGATCCGACAAGCGAGCGCATAAGACCGGCCAGTGCTGCCTTGCTGGCGGCGTACGCGCCACCGGCGATGCGAGGGCGTGTGCGCCCAGCGAGCGATCCGATCAAAATGATACGTCCGAATCCCGCCTGTCGCATTCCCCTGACGACCGCCTGACAACATAGCATGGTGCCGGTCAGATTCACTGCCAGCACTTCGTTCCATTCTTCCAGCCCAATGTCCTCGAACCGCCGAGGACCAGCGAGGTCTTTGGGCGATATCCCGGCGTTGCAGACGAGAATTACGGCATCTCCCCAGGTCGATGAGAGCTCTTCAAAGAAATTGGCAACAGCCAAAGGATCCGACAGATCGACAACTCGGCCCAAGACCCGTCCAGATCCGAACTCCGCGGACAGCACGGCAGTTGCGTCAGTCACAGTTTTAGCGCTATGACTGAAGACGGCGACGCAATGCCCCGCCGCCAATAGCTTTCGCGCCGTCGCCAATCCGATACCGCTCGTCCCTCCTGTCACGACGGCGATGCGAGACGGCTCTGGCATCATGCAGCCTCATCCAAGCCGGCAAATAAAGACAAAGCGGGATGAGCCTCAGGATCTGTCATGACCTCGATAAACAGCGGCCCCTTGCCTGCCAGTCCACCCTGGAGATGAGCCGTGAGCTCGGCTGGATCCTCAACGCGCACTGCCGGGCATCCGCAGGCTTGAGCGATCTGCGTATGATCGACAGGCGCAAAATGGCACGCCGATGTGAAGCGCCCGAACTTCACGGTCTCGGCATCCCGCTGGAAACCGAGGATACCGTTGTTGAGAAGGATGATGGTTACGGGAAGATCGGAGCGAACCATAGTTTCCATCTCCGCCCAGCTATGGGCGAACCCGCCGTCGCCAATGACGGCGACCACCGGATGCTCGGGCCTAGCTGCCTTTGCGCCAAGAGCCAGAGGCAGGCCCCATCCCAGCCCCGCAAGGCCGCGCGGCGTCAGGAACCGCATTCCTGAAGTAAGCGATCGCAATTGGCCGACGACCCACATCGATGAATAGCTTGCATCAGCAACGACGGTCGTCTGCGGTGTCAATGACGCCTGCAGTTCTGCCATGATGCGTTCCGGCCGGATCGGCGACGCAGTAGCATGCATGAGCTGATGCCGATCCTTATCGAACTGCCGCCAGCACTCGGCTATGCGGTCGATAACAGCAGTCCGTTGGCCCCGACGTTGGGATAGATCTTTCGCGTCCAGGGCATGAATGAGCTCTCTGAGTGTCTCACGCGCATCCCCGACTAGGCGCAGCGCTTGATAATTGCGGCCAATTTCCTGAGGGTCGACATCGATGTGGATCACCTGAGCACCAGCAGGAATTTGCCGCCAACTATCCGTGCCATTCTGATTGGTTCGCGTTCCAACCAGAATGATAAGGTCTGCGTCACCGACCAGGGCTGCCGTATGGCGCCCGAGTGACCGCGGACCCACGAGTGATCCTAAGACGCCTGCCGAAAGCGGATGATATTCATTAACCGCGCCCTTGCCCATGTTCGTGGTCAAAATTGGGAGTACAGCCAGATCCTGCAACACGGCCAGTTCATGGCAGGCATCGCTGCCGAGGACACCGCCACCCGCGATTACCACGGGATTGTGGGCATTCGCGATCAATTCCGCTGCCCTTTGCAAACTCGCGCGATCAGGGGACGACCGATCAAGCGGCCAATAGCCAAGATTCAGAGATCGTGACGGCGTTCTGACACCAAGCTCCGAGCGCAGCAGATCAGCAGGCAACAGCAACGCAACAGGCCCGGGTCGACCGGAGGCAGCAGCAGTGAAGGCGGCATCGACATAGTCCTCGATTCGCTCCGGGACCATGACCCTGCGCACCCATTTCGTGCAGGATTGAAAGAGCGCGATATGGTCGAGCTCCTGAAACGCGTTCCGATCCATCTGATCGCGCTCGACTCCCTGCACAAGTGCTACGATCGGAACGCTCGCCTTCAGCGCTTCGGCCATGGGGGGCACCAGCAGCGTGGCAGCCGGACCATTCTGGGCGGCCACCACGCCGATCTTTCCGGATCGTCGAGCATAGCCATCGGCCATAGCGCCGCCCATATTCTCCTGCCGGTAAGCGACCTGGCGAATGCCTGCCGCTTCAGCAGCCAGGATGAGCGCTGATGGTAGGCTCTGGGCAAATATATGGGTGACGTTATGGCGCACTAGCGAGCGAGCCAGGCATTCGGCGACAGTTTCCAAGGACGTCGTGGTCATGCGGTTGCTCCAACAAAATCGGCTTCGTAGGTTTCGAGGAAATCGCCGAAGACTTCGACGATCAAATCAAGATCGGTATTCGTCATTGCCGTGGAGAGGCAGGCGGCGGCTCCAAAGGGCAGGAGGATATCGAGCTGACGGAAATGGCTTGTCAGATTGGTCATCCAACTGTTCTGTTCTGGCGTCGGGAAGGCCTGCCGATAGTCACGGGGCACCTCCCGCTTGGGGTGAATGCGAAAAAGCGAAGCCGAACCGGTAACGATAAATGGCGCGTCATGACGCACGATCGCGGCAGAAAGGCCATCGCGTACACGCGCACCCATTTCATCAAGACGCTCGAAGCTTGCCGAGGTCAGTGCCTCCATAGCCACCCTTCCTGCGACCATTGAAACCGGATTGGCCGAAAAGGTGCCGCCCTGTGGCAGCGCTGGCCTTGCGCCCAAGCTTGCGAACACCCCCATCACCTCCTTGCGACCACCAACCGCGCCGACAGGAAAGCCGCCGCCGATAATCTTTCCGGCAGCAATAAGATCCGGCATGAGCCCGAAACGCGTCGATGCACCACGATATCCCTGACGCAAATTCAGCACTTCATCGGCTATGACGAGAGCGCCATATTGCCGGGCAAGATTGGAGATGGCTTCGATGAAGGCTGGCTCAGGGGCGAGCAAACCTGCCCTGCTCGGCATGGGATCAATCAGGATACAGGCAAGGTCACCGCCTGACGCGGCCAACCTCCGTTCCAGGCCCTCGACATCATTGAAACGGATCACATCGACCTCTTCGGCAACACTTTCCGGCGCGCCGACATAAGAGGTTGTGGATGCAGGGGCGTCCGCTGGTCCCCAGGATGCAGGCGACGCGCCCTGGCTTACCTCGGCCCAATCATAGGCACCGTGATAGGCTCCTTCGACGCGGACAATGCGCGACCGCCCGGTAAAGGCGCGGGCCGCCTTGATAGCGAACATGACGGCCTCGGTGCCGCTATTGACGAAGCGGATCTGCTCGATCGCGGGAATTCGCTGTACGAGCAATTCCGCCAATCCAAGCTCGTGCTCTGTCGGATTGGAAAAGCAGGTTCCTTTCTGCAGCAGATCTGCAATTGCGTCGGCGACAGGCAGGTAACCGTGACCATGGATCAGCGTTGTGAAATTGTTATTGAGGTCGAGGAGCCGATTGCCGTCGACATCGACCAGATAGGCACCCTCACCACGAGAAACGTACGTCGGCAGAGGATCGCGCTCGACGGTGACACGCGTGGTTCCATCGGGAAACACGACCTGCCCTCGCTCGAAGAAATATTGCGAGCGTGATCTGAGCGCCGCCCGTCGAAATGATGGAAAATCCTGATGAAGCATGCCTTGCCCTCTCCATGCAGAGATGCGCGTTCGCATCCCGTTCACATTTTTGTTGCAACAAAAAAACACGAAGAGCAGGAAAGTGCAACATAATTATTCACCGGCGGCGGGGATTCCTTTCATCGCGGTCTGTGCTGATTTTTTTATCTGGCGAAATCCATCACGAATGTCGCTCTCAATGGCGGCGCGGACGGCGGCCGCATCCTCTTCAACAAGCGCCTCTATCGCGGCACGATGATTGCGAGCACCATAGCGCGTCTCCGAAAATTCTGGGTAGAGGCCGTTAAATGATGCTCCAACCCGCAGCCACAGAGTCTCGATCACCTGCAAGAGATGGGGCATACCGCTCAGACGGTAAATCGCGAAGTGGAACTCCTTGTTATGCCAAAGGGCGTCAAAATACCGCTTTTCATCCAGTGCAGCGTCAATCTTAGCCTGAAGTAGCTCAAGCTCTTCGATCGTCGCCTCGCCTGCGGCCTTGACGGACAGTGCCGCCGCAAGGCCCTCCAGGGCCAGGCGCATCTGCGTAATCTCCTCGAGATCCGACAACCTTAAGTGAGGAACGATAACGGTTTTCGGGCCGGAATAAACGAGCGCGCCATCGATCACCAGGCGGTTAATGGCATCACGAGCGGGCGTCGTGCTGACATCGAGCATTTCCGAAACCGCACGAATTGTGAGCTTGTCTCCAGGGGAAAAAGCGCCTCGGATCAGTCGCTCCTTCATGTTGCGATACGCCATTTCGCCCAATCGGTTGGGCTGATGCTGAGGGTGTCCTTCGTCTTCCGGTGCCAATTCCATTGAAAATTTCTCCAATTCCCTTTGACAATCGCTTATTTTGTTGCAACAAAAGTAAAAAGCGACATACTTGCAAACATTATGTGACATTAAAGTCATAGCACTTTCGCAAATTTCCGTCTTCCCAAAGTTCAACTCGGGAACCGGATCAGAAGCCAAGCGATCGCGGTGAGCGACTTGCTACGCCGTCGCAAACGAACACGTTTCAAAACGACAAGAATAAGGAGAGGAACTTTGATTGGTGAAGCACTTACGCTGCAAGGGCTTGAAAAGCGATATGACACATCGCTTGCTGTGGATGGCATTTCACTGGCCATCCGGGCAGGTGAATTCCTGTCGATCCTTGGTCCTTCGGGCTCCGGCAAGACGACGCTACTAACGATGATCGCCGGCTTCGAGAGCCCGAGCAACGGCCACATCATGATCGGCCGTCGCGACGTCACCTATATGGCGCCAAACAGGCGCAACATCGGTATGGTGTTCCAACGCTATGCCCTTTTTCCGCATTTGACGGTGGCGGCCAACATCGCTTTTCCGTTGCGCATGCGCCGAATGGACAAGCATCTCATCAGCCGCAAGGTGGAGGCGGTACTAGCGCAGGTACATCTCGACGGCTATGGCGATCGATATCCCCATCAACTCTCCGGAGGCCAGCAGCAGCGCGTCGCCGTCGCTCGGGCAATCGTCTTCGAGCCGCCCGTTCTCCTGATGGACGAACCACTTGGGGCCCTCGACAAGAAACTGCGTGAGGCGCTGCAATTGGAAATCAAGAGCTTGCAGCAACGACTCGGCGCGACTGTCGTCTATGTAACGCATGACCAGGAGGAGGCACTCACCATGTCTGATCGCGTTGCGGTGGTGGCAGAAGGCAGGCTGGCTCAAGTCGGATCGCCGCTCGAGCTTTACCGTTCGCCTGTCTCAGCCTTTGTCGGAGACTTCATTGGTCGCATGAACTTTCTCGACGGCGAATATCTCGGTCAAGATAGCGGCAACTACATGGTACGGCCAAGGGGCGGCAACGTCGTTGCTACGGCGGTCGCCGAAGACGGGGAAAGCCCCTTTGCCTCTCGCCAAGCTGTCAGTATCGCGGTTCGCCCCGAACGGTTGTCGCTAGCGCCTCATGGCCGCGACCGCGGCGCCATTTTGACGGGCACCATAGACGCAACCGTATTCGCCGGTTCGTTTTTCCTCTTCTTCGTGCGAACCCAGAACGGCGATGACCGCCTCCTCCAGATCCAGATGCCCGTCGGGCATGTGGCCGCAGGTCTTCGTCAAGGAGACCTGGTTGACGTCATCCCCGAAGCAAACGCGTTGCGGTTGTTCGCAAAAGTGGGGGGTTAATCCATGGCGTCATCCTTCGCGACACAATCGACAGGGTCTTTCCTTCGCTGGATCCTCACAGGATCGAGCCGCCACTATTCGCCATTATTGGCCATGTTGCTGATCCTGCCCCTGCTCCTCCTCTTGGCGGGAGGCTTCATCTATCCGGTGCTCAGGCTTGTCGGCATCAGCCTTTCCGGGGAAGCTCCGCTTGCCCCCTACCAGCGTATCTTCGACAGCCCGCTTTATATTCAGGTCCTACTCAGAACCTTCCGCATAGCGGCGATCGTAACCGTTGCCTGTTTTGCAATCGGATATCCTACCGCCTATGCGATCGCGCGCATGCGCGGCAAGTTGGTAAAGCTCGGAATGGCATGCTTATTCATTCCGCTATGGACCTCGGTGCTTGTCCGCTCCTATGCCTGGATCGTGCTGCTAGGTCGCAACGGCATTATCAACGACGGGCTGATCCAGCTCGGTGTTATCTCGACACCATTGAAAATGCTCTACACGGAGGGCGCTGTCATTCTCGCGATGACGCATGTGCTGATGCCCTTCATGATCCTGCCGATCCATTCGGCCTTGCGTTCGGTGCCGAGAGCGTATGAGCAGGCGGCGCGAAATCTCGGCGCCAGCCGGATTGTCGCCTTTTGGCGCGTGACCTTTCCACTCAGCCTATCCGGCGTCTTCGCCGGCTGTGTGATCTGCTTCATTCTCGCCATCGGGTTTTACATCACGCCCGCCCTAGTCGGTGGACCCGGCGCGCTGATGATGGCGACCCTGATCGGCCAGCAGACAATCGTCCTTCTGGATTGGCCATTTGCGGCCGCTCTGTCGGTCATCCTACTCACCGCGACGTTGCTGCTGGTGCTGCTCTTTCGCCGCGCACTCTCTTTCAGCAAAGGTTTGAACAGTGTCCATTGAATCTGAGACCTTTACGCAGCGATTGACAACATCGTCATCCGACGCCCGCCGCTACCGTCCAGTCTGGACACGGGTGACACGACATGCATTCAATCTGATGATTGCAGCGGTGCTGTTCTTTCTCGTCCTTCCGACACTGCTGGTGATACCACTGGCACTCAGCGACGCCTCATATATCACCTTCCCGCCGCAGGGACTGACCCTACGCTGGTTCGAGGCGTATCTGTCCGATCCCGACTGGCTAAGCTCGACTATTTTCAGCCTACAGATCGCCGCGGTAACCACTGTGGTAGCGACGACCATCGGGACGATGGCGGCGGTTGCTCTCGTACGTGGCAAACTACCGGGCAAGGCGCTGCTGCAGGCCCTCTGCCTCGGGCCGATGATCGTGCCGGCAATCGTCTTCGGCGTGGCGCTCTATCTGGTCTTCTCACCTTTGCAACTGACAGGAAATCTGACCGGATTCGTCCTTGCCCATTCGGTTCTGGCGGTGCCTTTTGTCGTCATCATCGTTTCCGCAGCGTTGGAGAGAATGGACCCGTTGCTGGAACTGGCGGCCTTGAGCTGCGGAGCGGGGCGGTTCAGAGCCTTTTTTGCCGTGACACTTCCCAATCTTGCACCGGCCGTCGCGACGGCTGCGGTCTTTGCTTTCCTGACCTCCTTCGACGAAGCGACCGTGGCATTCTTCATCTCTGATACCGGGGGCAAGACGATTAGCCGAAAAATGTTCGAGGACATCGATTTTAACCTGACGCCTGTCATTGCCGCCGTCTCGGTCATCATTGTTGCCGTTTCGCTGCTTCTGATGGGTTCCATACATCTCCTGAACAGCCGCCGGGAGCAGCACTAGCGGCAAAAACACCCGCTGCAGGCGGGACCATAAGAGGGAAACATTGATGACAATAAGAGCAGCCATCCGGCTGAGCGGCATTGCTATGTTTTGCGCAGCCATTCTTCTGGGAGAAACGACCAATCCAGCATTTGCCAGTGAGCAGGTCGTGATCGCCACGACTGGCGGCGCCTATGATGCGGCGCTACGCAAGTGGTGGTTCGAGCCGTTCACCGCTGAGACTGGTATCCAGGTCGTTTCCGTAGCGGCAACCAACGCGGAGATGCGCGCCAAGGCAACCGCGATGGTGAAAACAGGCAATGTCAGTTGGGATCTGTACCCCGATGGAGAAATCCAGGTGAGCTCAAAGGATCATCTCGCGATTTCCGAACCGCTTGACAGTTTTTGCACACAATTTAAGGACCGTCAGGATCTTGTTCCCGATGCCTGCCTCCCAGCCGGCGTGCGGCTGTTTTCGACAGCCACCTTGATGGCCTACGACCCGCAAGCCTTCAAAGGCAACCAGCCCGTGACCTGGGCGGATATGTGGGATACTTCAAAGTTCCCGGGCGGACGCTCGTTTCCGAATTTCGATGATCCGTGGCGTGTCATGGCGGCTGCCCTTTTGGCAGATGGGGTCAAGCGCGAGAACCTGTTTCCGCTCGACGTCGATCGCGCCCTCAAGAAGCTTGACGCATTGCGACCGTCCATCTCGCTCTGGTGGAAAACCGGAGATCAGAGCGTCCAGGGGTTCCGTGAGAACGATTACAGCATCGGACAGATCTGGCTAACGAGGGCAAGTGCGCTTAAGGCAGAAGGACGCTCGATCGCCTGGTCGAACAAGGCAGCATTTCTGGTGGGCGATCGTCTCACGGTTATCAAAGGAGCTCCCAATCGCGACAATGCTCTGAAGCTCATCGCCTTTTGGTTGGATTCCCCGGACATCCAGGCCAAGGTTTGCGAAGCATTGTTGTGCACGCCACCTAGCAGCGCGGCGATTATGATGATGCCGCAAGCAGTTCGCGACCAGATGCCGAGCGCCGAAGACGTACGCGACAGCATCGTCATTCCAGATGCCAAATGGATAAACGATCATGCCTCGGAGTTGCTGGAGAGATGGAACAACTGGGTTCGCTAAAGCAGGATGACGACGTGAAAACATCGTGCATGATCATACGGCGCCACGACGTTTGGAAGATGAACGCTCCCCGATCGTTCACTGAATAAACGCTCGACACTTGACGCCGACCCGCCCCCCAACACATCGACAGGCGGTCCGCCCGCGAGCAGAAACGATTGGAGCGGGGCGGACCTCTCTTAATGAGGCCTCGTAAGATTGCAGAAATTGCCCCTTTGGCGTGCGCCGCTATCTTCTCGATTGGGATTTGCGTCTATCCAAGGGGGCGTGGCTTACGATTGGGACGGCGTCAGAGCACGGCGAGTAAAGATATTGGAGATTGGAATTTCGCTGATGATAGCCTCGACCGCATTGGCGGCGCCTGCAATGCTGCTGTTGAAATCCACGACTAAAGCGTCGGCCTGTAGAGCGTCGAGACAATTCATCGGTGGATGCCGAAAGACCGGCGGACGGACATTTCGCAAAGACATTGGCGCCTGCAGTCTCTGAGGGAAAATGTCCGCAAGCCATTTGGTTTCTATCGGCGGCATTTAATGAGATGAACCACCACCTTAATGCTCAGAAGTCAAACTTGACTTCTCATTGGCAATATAAGAACATAAAGCGAACAAAAGCATTTACCGTGACCTGCGCAAAGCAGACCATTGAGCAGGCGCCCTCGAAATCCGAATTCGATCGAAGGGCTGAAAGATCTCTTCTGCTACCCTATCCGCCTTGCATAGAATCAATATCGGACTGGCGTTGTAGTCGGATCGTACCTAGAACTGGAATCATCAGAAAGGGTCCCGCTCTCCATGAAGTTCAGCCTCGATCATCTGCCGGAACGCAAACGCTTGGAATTGTCGCGAATTGTCGAGATCGTGCATGAGGAATTCGAAGATGCGCTGAAGGAAGGTACGGCCGATTTCAAGAAGAAGGGTCGCATCCTCAAGATCATTCTTTTCGGCTCTCATGCGCGGGGCAGTTGGGTCGATGAAGAGCATACCGGCAAAGGCTATAAGTCCGACTATGATCTGCTGGTAATTGTCAACAATCGCAAGCTTACCGACTTCGGTTCATACTGGCGCAAGGCGACCGACCGCTTTCCCCGTATTGTCAAGCCGCCGGTGAGCCTAGCCGTGCATTCACTGCGTGAGGTCAACACAGCACTGAAACTCGGCAATTATTTCTTTAGCGAAATCCGGCGCGACGGCATCGTCCTTTACGAACTCGATGATGAGGAACTCGCCGAGCCAAAGCCCCTCACACCCGCCGATGCTCTCCGTACGGCACAAGGACATTTTGATGAACGATATTCTTTTGCAACGGCATTGATGGACGGCATCCATCTCTTTGTAGAGAAAGGGCACTTCAAACACGCTGCTTTTCTTCTTCATCAAGCGATTGAGCAGAGCTACTCAGCTATGCTGTTGACATTGACGAACTACAGCCCCGCGTCGCACAACCTCAACCACCTGAAGACGCTTGCCGAAGGTCGGGATCAGCGGCTTGCAGAAATCTGGCCACAAGATCGACAACGTTATACTGCTTGGTTCAACATCATCAACCAAGCCTACGTGAAGGCCCGCTATTCCGAGCATTTCAAGATCACCGAGGAAGCCCTTGTATGGCTCGGCGAACGCACGGACGCGCTGCAGCAACTGGTAAAAGCGATTTGTGAAGAGCACATCGAAAAGCTACGGAAAAAGCTCTGAGCGCCGCGTGCAATCGCTCATCGACGTTCTCTGCCACCGGCCGCCATGTCGCGGTCTTTCTCCAGGCGGCACTTATCAGATAACCATGCCGCCGCACCGCTCCGCCATACTCGAAACCTCCCTCTATCCGCAATCTCATCGCTTGGCGGCGGGCTGATACCCGAGCCGTGGGGCGTTACCGAGAAGTACAAAGATATATCGGTTCTGGCCGACCAGTTGTGTCCACAGGAAACCTAATTCGGTTTGCCTTCTGCGTTACCGAATCCGCGCTGCGCCGCTCGAAAAGCCCGCGCCTTCGTTTCGCCGGCACTCAGCAGGCAAAAAACCTCGAACCAGAAATGGCTGTCGGCAGCACGTCCATCCACCTTCGCGCCCAAAGCGCACCAAGCCG
This sequence comes from Rhizobium sp. BR 314, assembly GCF_047445805.1. Lineage (NCBI taxonomy): Bacteria > Pseudomonadati > Pseudomonadota > Alphaproteobacteria > Hyphomicrobiales > Rhizobiaceae > Rhizobium > Rhizobium sp. BR 314. Next base: position 35,101 of record NZ_JARWLA010000046.1, read on the forward strand.
CAGCAAGCGTGGCTTCGGGACCATAGACCGCCTTTGCGGCCAAGGCCGCGACTGCCGGATCCTTGCCACACCAAATAGAGATGTCATCATCCGAGGACGGTGCCTGGCGATATTTTGATGTATCCGCAAAAGTCATAGGAAGCTCTCCCGTGAATGTCCGGCACGGGACGAAGTTTGGCCGGACTTTGTTCTCACAAGTGAGTCACGACCGCGGATGCCGCATATGTCGTGTGATCCCTGGCCACTTCCTATTTCATCTCAAGATCCACCAGGCGCGGATCCTGGGCGAGCCGACCTGAGCTCGCTCGCAAAGGGCCTCCATTTTGGTGCAACAAAATTGTGATCGAATAGATACATTTTTCCCCATTTACGTGCAATATGAATTTATGGCAGATAAATAATTGCGATTTCTGGCAAAGAAAGACAAAATACGATTGAACTCCGATATTTTTGTTGCGTCAAAATTATCTGAGATGGCGCGGAATCTCAAACTCTCTCATCGTCCGCGTGCTACCACCCACCGATCGAAAGGTTATCGTCAATGAAGCCACTCGTCCTCATTTGCTCCACAGATTACGAATTCTACCTTCTGCTCGCCCAAATCCTCAATATGGGAGGTCTTGAATCCTCGCTGGTGGATGGGGCGGAGGAAGTCTTAGCTGGCGTCGAATCCGATGATTTCATCGCCGTGATAATAGACTATAATACCGACGCCTTGCCCATCAGTGATCTTGTAAGCCAGATCAGGAAAACGCTGGCCGACAAAACACCACCGATCGTGGTCTTCGTGGGAGCAGGTAATCAGCAACTTTATCTCGAAGTGCTCAAAACCGGTGTGAGCGAAATTTTTATGCGCCCGTTCAACCCAGAGCTGTTGGTTTCCACGCGGAACTGAGCCGGTTTTTCCACCGAGAAGTGAGCCACCTCTGAGTATGGTTTTCTGATCAGGGTTTGGTCAATGGGCTGGCTTTTTCTCCTCTCTTTTGCGCCGCGGCGGCCGAACTGGCCTTGAATCGAAAGCTGTCATTTCCGGTTTCCAGGATGTGGCAACGGTG
>NZ_JARWLA010000047.1:0-35720 GCF_047445805.1 Rhizobium sp. BR 314
CAACACTGACCTCAACTCTCAACACTGACCTCAACTCTCGCTTCGCCGCCGTGCGCGTCAGGCCCGCGTCCAGGGATTACAAATTGACCGAGCCCCGCGCCGAGGAATGGCTGCTGATCGAATGGCCCGAGGGTGATGCCGAACCACTCAAATACTGGCTCTCCACTCTCCCGGCCGCCGCTTCGCTCGCAAAGCTCGTCAGCACCGCCAAGCTGCGCTGGCGCATCGAGCGCGACTATCAGGAACTCAAACAGGAACTCGGGCTCGGCCACTATGAGGGACGCGGTTGGCGCGGCTTCCATCATCATGCAAGCCTCTGCATTGCCGCTTACGGATTCCTCATCTCCCAAAGGGAGACGATTCCCCCCTCAGCGCCGCCCGAAACCAAAAACCGCCCGCAATCTGGCCTTCCCCAGGGTTATCGACCCCGCGGAGCCCCCGATCCGACCCGAGCGACACGTGTCGAATTCGATCGCCACAATCCGAAGGCACTTGACCGTCGCACTCAGTCGCAACCTCCAGCGATGTCCATGCTGCTCCCGGATGAAGGATCGATAAAATCCACAAATTTGTGACGCAGTAAGACTAGGCAGGCAATTGATCAGATTCCTATCGCTTCATAAGCATCGGCGATCTGCCGGATCGACGCGACATAGGCGGCGGTCCGGTAGTCACCGAGTTCCGGTTGCTGTTCGATGAGGTCGGCGATCCGTGTCCAGGTGCTGCGCATGACGTCTTCGAGGCCGGACCGGACGAGGTCGATCTCGGCGCCGCCTTCGAGGAATTCATCGCGGATATCGGCGGGGAATTCCTTGCCGGTCATGCGTTCCAGCGCCATTGCGATGGTCTGGTTGCGCCGCTCGCGCCGGCGCCGTTCCATCAGACCGAAGGGAATATGCGTCAGGTTCTTTACCCACTCGAAGTAGCTGACGACGACACCGCCGGCATTGACGTAAAGATCGGGAAGAACGGTGATCCCTCGGGTGCGAAGCACCTTGTCAGCCTCGAAGGTGATCGGGCCGTTGGCCGCCTCGACGACCAAATTTGCCTTGATGCGGTCTGCATTGCCCGCATGGATGGCATTCTCCATGGCCGCCGGAATGAGGACGTCGCATGGCTGCGCAATGCCCGTCATATCGCCGGCAAACGAGGTGGCGTCTTCGAAGCCGAGAATGCTGCCGGTCTTGATATGATGCTGCTTCAGCGCCTCGATCGCAAGACCATCGGCGTTGGCGACATAGCCGTCGCGTTCGGCAACAATCGTCACCCGGGCACCGTCTTCTTCAGAGACGAACTTTGCCGCATGGTAGCCGACATTGCCGAAGCCCTGGACGATGATTGCAGCACCCTTCAGATCGCGCTTGCCGTTCAGGCCGGCAGTGCGCGGATCGCGGAGATAGCTCTGGATGGCGAACTGCACGCCTCGGCCGGTTGCCTCGGTGCGGCCGGCAATACCGCCCTTCGACAGCGGCTTGCCGGTGACGCAGGCGCGCGCGTTGATGACATCGGTCGGATTGGCGCGGCGGAACTCGTCCATCATCCAGGCCATTTCCCGCTCGCCGGTGCCGATGTCGGGTGCCGGGACGTTGACGCCGGGGCCGATCAGGCCGCGCTTGTTGAGTTCCTGGGTGAAGCGGCGGGTGATGCGCTCGAGCTCCTGCGGCGTCCATTCGCGCGGATCGATCTTTAGCGCGCCCTTCGAGCCGCCGAACGGCACATCGACCAGCGAGCATTTGAGCGTCATCAGCGCTGCCAGGGCCTCGACCTCTTCAGCATCGGCATTCGACGCATAGCGAATGCCGCCCTTCACCGGCTCGCAGTGCTCGCTATGGACCGAGCGCCAGCCGATAAAGCTGTACATGCGACCCCGCAGGCGGACGCCGAACCGAACCGTGTAGGTCGAGTTGCACTGCATGATCCGCTCCGACAGGCCTTCCGGCAGGTCGAGGAATGTCATGGCATGACGGAAGTTTTGGTCAACGCTATCCAGGAAGCCTGCGGAGCTGGTTTCTCCGGCTTGCACGTTGCGTTGTGGTATTGCGTTCACTGGGGTGTTCCTCCTTGGTGGGAAAGTTTCGGGCCGAAGCTGTGTCAGCTCAGCAGAACTCGACGGTCGGCATTGCGCACGAGCAGGGCGTAGATCAGTGTGAACAGCCGGCGGGCGGTGTCGTTGTCGATGTTCACTTTCGCTGACAGCCGGCTTTTCAGCAGTTCGGCTGCCTCGTTATGGACGCCGCGCCGGCCCATATCGATCGCCTCAAGCCGTTCAGGGCCTGGGTGGCGGATGGCGTCGTAGTAGCTCTCACAGATGCGGGTGTAGTCTTTCAGCAATCGGCGGAACGGCGTCAGCGACAGGTAGTGACTGACGACATGCTCGCCATGGGCATCGGCGACATGTAACGCGAGGCGCCCGTCGGCCGCCGCAATCGTGAGGCGGTATGGCCCGCCATCGTGACCGACCGGAATGAAGGTGTTGGATTCCAAGAGGTCGATAACCGCGAGCGCTTGCTCCCGCTCAATTCTCGCGTCCCGGCCAGCGAACGACCGGTCGAGCGATACGTCGCAGAGACGGTACTCGGCGGAGGCCATGGCCCTGCCTCCTCACATCGCTTCCACGCACATGGCGACACCCATGCCGCCGCCGATGCAGAGCGTTGCCAGACGTTTCCTGGCGCCGCGGCGCTTCATTTCGAAGAGCAGCGTGTTGAGCACGCGGGCGCCGGAGGCACCGATCGGATGGCCGATGGCGATGGCGCCACCATTGACATTGACGATGCCAGGATCCCAGCCGAGGTCCTTGTTGACCGCGCAGGCCTGCGCCGCGAAAGCCTCGTTGGCCTCGACCAGCTCGACATCGCCGATCGCCCAGCCGGCTCTGGCCAGCGCCTTGCGCGAAGCCGGGATAGGGCCGGTGCCCATGACCTGCGGGTCGACGCCGGCCGTTGCCCAGGAGACGATGCGCGCAAGCGGCTGGATGCCGCGCTTGGAAGCCTGCGCTTCGCTCATCAGCAGGGTGGCGGCGGCGCCGTCATTGAGGCCGGAGGCGTTGCCGGCGGTGACCGTGCCTTCCTTGTCGAAGGCCGGACGCAGCTTGGTCATCTGGTCGAGCGTTGCGCCGTGGCGGATATATTCGTCCTGGTCGACGGTGACGTCGCCCTTGCGGCCATTGACGATGAAGGGAATGATCTCGTCGGCGAAACGCCCAGCCTTCTGTGCGGCCTCGGCCTGGTTCTGCGAGGCGAGTGCGAACGCATCCTGCTCCTCGCGGCTGAGCTGCCACTGACGGGCGACGTTCTCGGCGGTGATGCCCATATGATAACCGTAGAAGGCGTCGGTCAGGCCGTCCTTGATCATCGTGTCGATCATCTTGAAGTCGCCCATCTTCATGCCGCCAGCGACGATGATATCCGCATCACCGGTTGCAATCTGCTGCATGCCGAGCGCGACGGCGCGAAGGCCCGAGCCACAGAGCTGGTTCATGCCCCAGGCGGTCTTTTCCTGTGGGACACCCGCCTTCATCGCTGCCTGGCGCGCCGGATTCTGGCCCTCGCCAGCCTGCAGCACCTGGCCGAGGATCACCTCGTCGACTTCACCCGCTTCGACGCCCGCGCGCTCAAGTACGCCCTTGATGACGGCAGCACCGAGCTCATGCGCCGGCGTGTTGCCGAAGGCGCCGTTGAAGGATCCGACCGCGGTGCGGCCAGCACTGGCGATGACGATCGATGGGATGCTCATGGTGGTCTCCTCTATGGTCCTCGCGAAGCCGGCACAGGCCGGCTCCAGCTACTCGGCAAAAGGCTCAGGCCTAGTTGACGATGGTCGCCTCGGTGGCGCTGCGGATCTCGCCGTCGGTGACGCCCTCGGCAAGCTCGACCAGCTTCAGTCCGCCATCGACGACGTCGAGCACACCGAGATTGGTGATGATCCGATCGACGACGCTTTGTCCGGTCAGCGGCAGGGTGCAGGCCTTCAGCACCTTGGATTCGCCTGATTTGTTGGTGTGGTCCATGACGACCACCACCCGCTTCACACCAGCAACCAGATCCATCGCGCCACCCATGCCCTTGACGAGCTTGCCGGGGATCATCCAGTTGGCGAGGTCACCGTTCTCGGCTACCTCCATCGCGCCCAGGATCGCCATCGCGATCTTGCCGCCGCGGATCATCGCGAAGCTCTGCGCTGAATCGAAGAAGGCGGAATGCGGCAGTGCCGTCACCGTCTGCTTGCCGGCATTGATCAGATCGGCATCGATCTCACCCTCGGACGGAAAGGGACCGATGCCGAGCAGGCCATTCTCCGACTGCAGCGTCACGTGGACGCCGTCAGGGATGTAGTTGGCGACCAGCGTCGGGATGCCGATGCCGAGATTGACGTAGGTGCCGTCTTGAAGTTCGCGTGCAGCGCGCGCCGCCATCTGGTTTCTGTCCCAGGCCATGTGTTTCTCCCCAGCCTCAAGCCGCCGCGCGCGTGGTGCGCTGTTCGATGCGTTTCCCGTGCTGACCCTGGATCAGGCGATGCACGTAGATCCCCGGCACATGGATGTGATCGGGATCCAGGCTGCCGACCGGGACGATTTCCTCGACTTCAGCGACACAGATCTTGCCGCATGTGGCGGCCGGCGGATTGAAGTTGCGGGCCGTCTTGCGGAAGACGAGATTGCCCGAGGTATCCGCCTTCCAGGCCTTGACGATCGACAGGTCGGCGACGATTCCAGTCTCGAGAACGAAGACCTCTCCATCAAAGACCTTGAGTTCTTTTCCTTTCGCGACGACGGTGCCGACGCCGGTCTTGGTGTAGAAGCCGGCAATGCCGGCGCCGCCGGCGCGCATGCGCTCGGCAAGTGTTCCCTGGGGGTTGAACTCGAGCTCGAGTTCACCGCTCAGATATTGCCGCATGAACTCGGCGTTCTCACCGACATAGGACGAGATCATCTTCCGGATCTGCCTGGTCGTCAGCAGCACGCCAAGGCCGAAGTCGTCAACACCGCAATTGTTCGACGCGATTGTCAGGTCCTTGGTGCCAGCTTTGCGGATCGCATCGATCAACAGCTCCGGAATGCCGCAAAGGCCAAAGCCACCCGCCGCGATGAACATGCCGTCGAACAGCAAGCCCTCAAGTGCTGACGTCGGATTGTCGAAGATTTTGTTCATTCTCCCCCCATCAGGTTCGGCTGTTGCGGCGCCGAGGCGCCGCCTGGATTCATTCACTTGGGTTCGAAAGTCCGGCAGCGGTATCAAACGGCTGCTAGGTCCCTTTACCCACGGTTGATACAAACGACCTTTGGCTGGGTCATCTCTTCATAGGCGAAGCGCACGCCTTCCCGGCCCATGCTGCCGTATTTGGAGCCGCCGAATGGCATGGCATCGAAGCGGTAGTCTGAGGAGTCGTTGATCATCACGCCGCCAGCTTCGATCCTGGCTGCGGCGTCAAGTGCGACATTGAGGTTGCTGGTGAAGATGCCGGCGTGCAGGCTGTATTCGGGTTCATTGGCCAGCTCGACCGCTTCATCGAGCGTCTCGAACGGTGCAAGCATGACCACGGGCGCAAACACTTCTTCGTGCCACAGGCGGCAGGTCACCGGCGTACCTTCCAGCACCGTCGGGTGATAGAGCGACCCTTCGCGTTTGTGGCCGCAGAGCAACTTCGCGCCGGCGGCGATGGCGTCGTTGACGGCTGCTTCGGTGCGTTGGGCGACCTCCTTGGAGATCATCGGACCGACATCTGTGTCCTCCTTCAGCGGATCGCCGGCCTTGAGTTTGTTCGTCGCCGCCACGAAAGCATCGCGGAAGCGCTCATAAAGCTCGGCCTGGACAAGAACACGCTGGGCGCCGATGCAATTCTGACCGGCTGCCCAGAAGGCGCCGGAGACGCATCCTTCAACCGCCTTGTCGAAGTCGCAGTCGTTCATGACGATGACCGGCGCATTGCCGCCAAGCTCCATCGCGAGTTTCTTAAGGCCCGCCTTGCGGCTGATCGCTTCTCCGGTAGCGAAGCCGCCGGTAAACGACACCATGCGAACCTCACGCGCGGAGACGAGAGCCGAGACGATCTCGCGATCGCCGTGAACGACGGTGATGATCTCGGGTGGCAAGCCCGCTTCCACCAAGGCTTCGACAAGCTTGATCGAGGAGAACGGCGTCAGGTTTGACGGTTTCAGCAGAACCGCATTGCCGCCGGCAATCGCCGGACCGAGCTTGTGCGCGACCAGGTTCAGCGGATCGTTGTAAGGTGTAATGGCGGTGATGATCCCGAGCGGCTCGCGGGTGAACCAGCCCTGACGCTGTTCCGAGCCGACATAGGCATCGAACGGTACGATCTCACCGGCATTGCGCTTTGCCTCCTCGGCAGAGAGCTTTAACGTATTGACGCAACGAAGCACTTCCTTGCGCGCCTGGACGATCGTCTTGCCGGCTTCGCGCACGATGGTTTCGGCAAATGCTTCACGGGGGCTCTCGATGATCCGCGCAGCTCCTTCGAGGATGCGCGCGCGCTCATGTCTCGGCAGCCTGGCTGAAAGCTCTGCGCCGCGACGGGCGCGGGCCAGAAGTTCGTTAATTTCGCTCGCATCCGTGGCGTCAATCGTCCCGAGGACAGACCCGTCATAAGGGCTGTAAACAGTGATCGGCGCCAGACTGGTGGTGATATGAAGTTTGGCAACGGTCATAGGCCGGCTTCCTCTTGCGTGATGATGCGCCACCTGCGCGGCGGCTGAGTTGGTCGGTCAGGGCAAGGAGAGGTCCCTGCCCTGTTCTCGTTTCCATGACTGCATTGGTTGCGGTAGGAGCGACCGACCGCTTGGCGGTCAGATTTTCTGACCGTTCAGAACCAGGTCATCGATGACGCAGCGTACTGCCTTTTCCGCAATCGAGACGATCTCGTCGATCTCCGCCTTGGTGGTGACGAGCGGCGGCGCGAAGCCGAGGATGTCGCCATGCGGCATGGCGCGGGCGATGAGGCCCCGGTCTCGAGCAGCCTTGGAGACGCGGGCACCGACCTTCAGCGACGGATCAAACCTGGTCTTGTTCTCACGGTCGGCAACGAATTCAATCGCGCCCATCAGGCCAACACCACGCACTTCACCGACGATCGGCAGCTGCGCGAACTTCTCCTTGAGCTGGGCCTGGAAATAGGCACCGACTTCGCGGGCATTGCCGGGCAGGTCTTCCTTTTCGACGATGTCGAGCACCGCGTTTGCGGCGGCCGCACCGATCGGGTGCCCGGAATAGGTATAGCCATGCGAGAAGGCGCCGACCTTGTCAGCTCCCTCTTCCATGACCTTGTAGACCTTCTCGCCCACGATCGAAGCCGATAGCGGAAAGTAGGCCGAGGTCAGGCCCTTGGCGACCGTGATCAGGTCGGGTTCGATGCCGTAGTGCTGCGAACCGAACATCGAGCCGGTGCGGCCGAAGCCGGTGATCACCTCGTCGGCGATCAGCAGCACGTCGTGCTTCTTCAGCACCGCCTGGATTGCTTCCCAATAGCCTTCCGGCGGTGGCGTGATGCCACCGGTGCCAAGCACCGGCTCGGCGATGAAAGCGCCGACATTGTCCGGTCCAAGCGTCTCGATCATCTCGTCGAGCTCGGCGGCGCGACGGGCCGAGAATTCGCGTTCGGTCTCGCCGGGGTTGGCGCCCCAATAGTGATGCGGAACACCGGCGTGATCGATCTGCGGGAGCGGCAGATCCATATGGTCGTGATAGAAGCTCATGCCGGTCATCGAGCCGGAGACGACGCTACAGCCATGATAGCCGCGTTCACGCGAAATGATCTTCTTCTTCGTCGGCTTGCCACGCAGATTGTTGTAGTACCAGACGAGCTTGGCCTGGGTCTCGTTGGCGTCCGAACCGGACATGCCGTAGAACACCTTGCTCATCTTGCCGGGCGCCATCTTGACGAGGCGGTCGGAGAGGATAGCCAACTCATCGGTCGTGTGCGCGGCATAGGAATGATAATAGGCCAGGCGATAGGCCTGACGAGAGATCGCCTCGGCAACCTCGGTGCGGCCATAGCCGACATTGACGCAGTAGAGACCGGCAAAACCGTCGATCAGCTGGTTGCCGTGCGCATCCTGGATGCGGATTCCCTTGCCGGTCTCCACGATCGTCGGTTCGCCGAGCTTGCCGGTCGCAAAGTCCTTCAACTGGGTGAAGGGATGCAGGACCGAGTTACGATCTTTCTCAGCGATGTCTTTGATGTTGATGGTCATTTTAACCCCTTCGGTCGCCGCTTTTCAGCTGCGCGCTTTTCTTCCTGTGAACCTGGGCCTGATCAAGTGCGAGCAGCAAAACCTCGACTTGAGGACAGCTTTCGCTTGCCCGACCCGCTCAGATGATATTGCCTGTAGGTGCTAGCTTCATCGCACCATTTCGCTCCGGGGTGACGCCGGGTTCCTGCAATCTTCCTCGCTTTTTGCAGGAATTCGCTATCGGTGGAGGCTTTGCTGATTTGACCCGTGCGGTCGGCTCATTGGGTTGGATCGACCGCGGAGACATAGGTTGAAGAACAAAGCGAGGATCGAGGGTGCTTGAGGACCGGCCCACCTCAGGTGAGATTGGAATGTCAGGCCACACTCTCCACCCATCGCAAGCGTCCGCGCAGCCTCAAAACATCACCAGCCTACTTGACTAGCACCGTTCCTCCCAGGACATCGCACTCGTTGGGGGCAGCATGGACGCTCCAATCAACCCGGTCAGCGGATAGCGCGAACACGCCCATCGCCAGAGTTTGCGACCCATCGATTGTTCCGTTCTTGTAGATCGGCACCGTCTCATCGAATAGAGCGACTTCTGCGTCTTCAGCGAGCCTTTGTCCGGCAGTAACCCGGTCCACTGCCGCCTGACGATCGCGGGAAGAGGCGCTGATGGTCTGCTCCAACTGGGCGAATTCTTCGAAGATCAAATGGTTCGCATGGCCTTGGGGGGTGACGGCCTCCCGAATGGCGCAGCCTGAAGCGGGAGCCTCGATTGAGACGAGCCGGCGCGTTTTCGTCTCGCCGAGATTATGATGGAATCCGCTGGCACGGTCCTTGCGCTTGAGGATTTCTACCGCATCGCATAACGACCTTGAGTCGAGGATCGCGCGGCAGATGATGTGTCGGGGTACTCCAGGCTGAAGATCATGCGCGGTGATGTTATTTATCGTCTGCACGAGCCCCATCTCATTGAAGCCAAACGTGTGGCCGGGCAGCATGCCAGGGTACATGAAGCTGGCCCAGGCTGGTCCCTCGTCCGGCTCGACTTCAACCCAAAAGCAGGCGCCGAGGAGCGCTTGGTCACCGTCCTCGTTATGGGCAATTATTGCGGGGCGGTCGTCCTGCGCCGGCAGCAGGAGTGTCGTGCATCCATTGGCAGCAACCGACCCTGTTGCCGGGGAGACATCCTCGGGAAGCCGAAGGTCTCCGCGGCAATTCCAGAGGAAGATCGAATCGAAATCTTGACCGGCGCCTTCGGCGATGCCCTCGATTTCGCGCACAAAGCGGGGATAGGTTGCGCGCGCCGCAGCTTCGAGAGCCTTCAAATATGCAGATCGGCGCCACCGGGTATCCAACGCCCGATATTCTTCAGTGTGCAAGACGCGCTCTCGGAAAGCAGAAGCGCTTGCTCGTCCGAGTGTCACGCCGATCGAGAAGGCATCGCCCTTGGCACGGACGCGCGAAATGGGATTTTTGGACATGCGACTTTCCTCATCGTTTCTTTCGCACTTGAGGTGTCCAATTCAAGGAAGCCACGCCTCCTTGTGGCAAGGCGTCACCGGGCGCATTGTGGATCACGATTTCGCCCGGGGATTGGACTCACTCGATAACGAGCAACTTGCGGGGGACATTGGACAGGAATTCGACTTCGCCCTCCGTGATCAAGAAACTTTCGGTAATTTCGATACCCCAGTCGTCGTACCAAAGCCCGGACATGAAATGAAATGTCATGCCTGGGCGCAGCTCGGTCTTATCACCGTCGCGGAAGCTGGCGGAGTTCTCGCCCCACGCCGGCGGGTATCCCATGCCAATGGAGTAGCCGGCGCGGCTTGCCTTCTTCAGACCGTATTTCGCAAGGGCATTTCCGTAGGCCAGAGCGATATCTTCGCAGTAATTTCCCACCACAGCCTTCTCAAGGCCGGCGCTCATGCCTTCCAAAACGGCCTTCTCAGCATCCAGCATTTGCTGGCTCGGCTTACCGAGATAGTACGACCGAGAGAGCGGGCAGTGGTACCGTTTGTGTACACCAGCAAGTTCAAAGAAGATGCTTTCGTTCGCGCGAATGGGCTTATCAGTCCACGTCAGATGAGGAGCTGAGGCATCGGCACCGGCGCCAAGGTTGGGTACGGCTGACGGATAGTCTCCCCAGTAGTCGCCCACACCACGGGTGCCAACATAGGAAATTTCAGCGATTATGTCCGACTGTTTTACTTCCGGCCGCAGCACCTCTGTGATGCGCTCATACATCGCTTCGACAATCTTGCCGGCGCCGCGCATATATTCGATTTCACGAGGGGATTTGACGATGCGTTCCCAGTTGATCATGCGCATGGCGTTTTTGAAGCGCGCGTTGGGAAGTGCGGCTGTAAGGGCTTCGAAACCGGCCGGTGAGAAATAGTAGCTGTCCTTCTCCAGACCGATTATGGCTGAACCGTGCCCCTCATCCGTGAGGAACTGGCCAAGAACGGTCATGGGGTGCAAGGTGTCTGACTGAACGTAGTGGTCCTCGTACCACCTGATCCGATCCTCGCCGATATATGCCGTGCGACGGCATCCATTGGCATCCTGACCACGGCCGAACCAGAGGGGATCCTTGTCCTTTGACACAACAACACATTGTGGCACGTAGAACGAGTTGCCCTCGTAACCGGTAAGCCAGCCCATGTTAGCGGGATCGGTAACGACCAGTACGTCTATGCCAGCTCGCTCCATGGCGCTGCGCGCCTTCTCGAGGCGTGTTCTGTATTCAGAAAGTTCGAACCGTAGTTTCTCGTCAGACATTTCAGTTCCTTTAGATTTGGATGCGCTAAGTCAGACGCGGGCGGTCACAGTCGCAAGCGTCAGTTTGCAGAGGTCGGTAATGTCGTAGATGGGCAGTCCTGTCTTCAGCCGAAGGGCATTTGCAACGACAGGGAAGCCAGTGCACTCGAAGAGTATCATCGCAATCTCGGGGTGGTCGGAGCGCAGTTGATCGATACGGGCACCGACCTCCTGCTGGATCTGATCCAGCGCTGTCCGCACGAACGGCCGCGCCACGGCATTGCGCACGTATACACCACCTTCGATGCCTCCGACGACCACGCGCTTCCGATCCGCCGGGTGCTGGATGCCCAACAGGTCTTCGGTGCAATGTCGCGAATCCGCTGTTAATACCGCGAGCTTTTTCGCGGGCGATAGCTGACGTAACAAAGTCGGAATGAGTAGAAGGCTTGAGGTTATGACGGGTACATTGACTGCTGCAGAGATTGCAGACTGGTGGCGGATAAGGAAGCCGCAGTCAGCGGCAACAACGTTGGCACCTCGATCGACCAATCGCTGTGCAGCCGCAATGCAGGCGTGTTCCAGCGAAGCATCACCTCGAATGACAACCTCTGCAAAGGCGCCTTCCACCATTTCCGTGATCACAGGCCCGCCAAACGTTGCCGGGTGCAATAGGGATCCTTCGCGCGGGCTAAGAAGCGGACTGTCTGGTGACACGCCTTCATCCAGCTCAAGTAGTCCAAGAACAGTGCTGCTTTGCGAAGTCATGATGAAGTTCCTCGATTTCGGACGGGTTTGGTCAATGCGAGTATCGTAAGACGTGTGAACTTGCTCGACTGCGCCTCACGCCCAGGCGGCCACCGACTTCAGTGCCGGCCCAGGCACGTCATCAGTCTATTGTTGTTCCGGCTTTGACGGCCAGCGCTCTTGCGAAAGCAAGATTTGCAATGGCAGTGTCTTGAATACCCGTCCCGGTCAGATCGGCGATCGTGATCTGGCGATCGTCGGTGCGTCCAGCCACAGCACCGGCAACAATCTGGCCGAGTTCTCGAAGGGCACGATCTTCCGCGACAGCCCCCGCCTCAATCGCGTGATGCAACTCACCGAGGCGTCGCGTCTGAGCGAGGCTGTCAGCCACGTAGAGATCGGCGCGCGCAATAGCCTCGGCCTCTACTTCGTTCTTGTGTTCGGCATCGGAGCCCATCGCCGTGATGTGCTGTCCTTGTTCGAGCCATCGAGCTTCCAGGATCGGCTGATCAGCCGGCGTTGTGGTGATGATCACATGCGCACCGGCAACGGCTGCTTCCCGGCTATCGGAAGCGATGACGCTGATGCCCAATTGGTCAGACAGTTCTCGGGCCGTCTTGTTGGCTTTGGCAGCGTCACGCGCCCAAATCCGCGCCTCACGAATTTGTCGGACCAGCATGAGCGCCTGCAACTGTAGGCGCGCCTGCATACCAGCGCCAAAGACAGCAGCCACCGACGCGTCTTTGCGAGCGAGGTGCATTGCAGCCACGGCACCTGCTGCGGCCGTCCGAACATCGGTGAGATAACCATTATCCAGCAACAATGCTTGAACCAAACCGGTCTTGCTTGACAGCAAAACCATAAGGCCGTTTGTACTGGGCAAGCCAATTTCGGGATTGCCGAAAAAGCCGGGGCTGATCTTGATGGCGAAGCCATCGAGACCAGGTACGTAGGCCGTCTTGACGTCAACCTCACCGCGATGCTCCAAAATATCGAGGCGAAGAATTGGCGGCATCACCACTTTTTTTGTTGCAAGCGTGCGAAATGCCTCTTCCACGCAACGCACAGCCTCCAGATCAAGAGTCACCAGATCTCTCAGTTGCCGTTCAGTCAAAATGGTCATCGATCTCATGACGTGGTCCTCGCAATAATATCTGCTGTCTCATCGCTCACGACGCGACGATGTAAATTCATATCGATGTTGCGGCCCGACAGCACAGTCACGACGGGTCCATGAAGGTTGCGCACTTTGTTCGCCAGGAGCGCCGCGATGCCAATCGCCCCTGCGCCTTCGACGATCTCGCGCTCCTGGAGGTATGCATGTCGGATGCCAGCCGCTATTTCGGCTTCGCTCAACAAAATGACATCGTCCAAGAGGTCGCGGCACATGGGAAAAGTCCATTGATTGGCGAGGCCAATCCCGCCGCCGAGCGAATCCGCCAGACTTTCAAACTCATCGACCTGCACCGGGCGACCTGCATCAAGGCTTGCCTTCATCGCAGCGCCGCGATCCATCGTGAGCCCAATGATACGCACATCCGGCCGCTGGCTTTTCACGGCTGCCGCCACCCCAGAAGCCAAACCGCCCCCCGAGAGCTGGATGAGCACAGTCGCCACGTCCGGCAACGCTTCGACGATTTCTAGCCCTAGCGTTCCTTGACCGGCAATGATTGCCGGGTGATCGAACGGCGGGACGAGGCACCGTCCCTCGCCCGCCAACCTCTCGGCCTCTTCCTGAGCGTTATCCTGGGATTTTCCGACGATACGGACCTCGGCACCTAACCGGCGAATTTCCGAGACCTTGTTTTCGGGGACCAGGTTCGACATGCAGATCGTGGCCGTCACACCACACGTGTTGGCTGCGAACGACAGAGCACGACCGTGATTGCCCGTCGACGCGGCCACAACGCCGCGTGCCCGCTCGTCCGCGGACAGTTGAAGAATGGCATTGAAGGCGCCGCGCAGCTTGAAACTGCCTGTCGTCTGATGGTGCTCCAGCTTTAGATATACGGGCACAGCGCAACAGTTCGACAGAGACGGAGAATGCGCGAGCGGCGTAGTGAGTATGTGATCTTTGATGCGCCGTTTTGCGCCTTCAATGTCGTCGAGGTCAATCATCAAGGTCCTCCCTCCGCACCAGCCGCGCGTTACGCGCTTTGAAAGAGTTCCCAGCAGTAGCGGATCGCCAGCTCGGTTGTCGGGACGAGAGTCTGGTCGGACACCCCGAACGTCGGCGTATGGACGCCGGATTCGTTTCCCGGCTCCTTGCTGCCGAACCAGAAATAGATTGACGGGATGCAGCCGGAGTAAAAACCAAAGTCATCGCTGCCGGAGCTTGCCGAACCCTCGATATATTTGTCCTCGCCATCGGACTGCACGACGATCTGCTTGAATCGCTCGACCATTGAGTTGTCGTTGACCACAGGAGGCTCGCCCGCGTGTGAGCTAAATTCGGCCCGGCCTCGATGGATCGCAGCAACGCCCTCGGCAATTTCGCGCACCCGTTGAACCAGCAACTTTCTCCTCTCGGGACTGCTCGTCCGGATCGTTCCGGTCATTGTGACCGAAGGGCAGATTATGTTCGTCGCTTCCCCGCCGTGGATCGTGCCGATCGTAACGACAGCGCCATCGTCAACCGGCATTTCGCGCGACACCACCTTCTGAACTTCGTTGATGAAGGCGCCTGCTATCGCGATCGCGTCCACGCCCAAGTGAGGCTTGGCGCCGTGTGCCATCGTCCCGATAAATTCGAGCGAGAACTGATCCGCTGACTTTGTTACGGCGCCCGCACGGGCGCCATAGGAGCCGGCTGGAATGTCAGTGCGGACATGAAATCCCACTGCGGCGTCGAACCCGTCTAGCAAGTTTTCTTCAACGACAGTCCGGCCGCCAAGTGGTTCTGCTTCTTCAGCGGGTTGAAAGAACACTCGCAGCCTGCCTGAGAAATTTTCGCGCATGCGATGGAAAGCGAGCGCCGTTCCCAAGGCGATTGAGCCATGCATGTCATGACCGCACGCATGCATGACGCCTGGCACTTGCGACCGATACGGCAGGTCGTCGCGGGCTTCCTGAATGGGAAGCGCGTCGATGTCTCCGCGCATCGCGATCGAACGATTTGCGCCTGGGGCCAAGCCCTGGATATCGACATAGACACCGGTCTTGTGAAACGTCTTTGCTTCGGTCAGGCCGAAGGCGGCCAAGGTCTCGATAATCCGCTTCTGGGTCTTCCACTCGTTGTTGGAAAGTTCGGGCTCGCGATGCATGGCGTGCCGCATCTCGACGACTGCGTTACGCTCGACCTCGGAGAGGAAGTTGTTGGTAGGCATGTTCATGGTGGTCTCCTGGTCTAGTCGTCATGGTGTCTGTTGTTGCACCTAGCAGCGGAGCTGCGCGGCCCGTCGATTCGAATGCACATCACGCAGGGTCCCTGCATAAATGGAGGTGACACTGGATCCGTCGCTGCGACATCATCACTACACCTCGAGCGGGATAGCGAAGCTGGCCTTGAGACGGTCCATCACAACCATGGTCTTGAAGCCTTTGATATCTGCGTTTTCATAGAAAAACCGGCGCGTGAAGTGCTCGTAGTCCTGCATATCTTTCGCGGTAATCACGAGCATGAAGTCGGCATCTCCCGTTACGTAGAAACCCATCATCACCTCACGCGTATTTCGTATCGCAGCCTTGAATCGATCGACGATGTCGGCCCTTTCCCGTTCAAGGGACACCATGACGATCATGGTGATGTGTCGTCCGACTGCTTTGGGCGAGACGATGGAAACGTCTCCCTCGATGACGCCCTCGTTGCGCAACCTTCTCAAACGCCGTTGGCACGCCGTCGGCGAGAGGTGGACCATCCCCGCGAGTTCTTCAGAGGTCAGCCGGTTGTTTTTCTGAACGGCTTGGAGAAGCGCAATGTCGGCGCGATCGAGTTCAACCATCACCTACCTCCCCGAAAGAAGAACCTGGGGAGCCCGCGCGGAGGCCTGCAGCGCCGATGCGACCTGGCATAGGCCGGTTGCTTCGACGTTCCCGGCGCAGATACTCGTCCGAACTGGTTAGGCCATTTCGGAAACGAAGCAGACATGCTGGAACCAGACGAGTATGCACCGGATACAGTCTCTATTTGACGAAGAGCTTGCGCGGCGTCTTCGTCAGGGGCTCGTAACCCGTTTCGGAGACCGCAAAGCTCTGTGTGATCGTGATCCCGACATTGTCGAGCCACAGGCCAGGCATCATGTGGAACACCATACCCGGCTTGAGTACGGTTTCGTCGCCCTTGCGAATGCTTGCCGTTCGTTCGCCTGAGGCCGGAGGGAACCCAATGCCGGTCGGATAACCAATGCGAGACTCTTTCTCGATCCCGTGGCGGGCAAGCGCCTTGCGGAAGTCGGCATCGACCTGCGAGCAGGTGCGACCGGGCCGAACTGCTTCCAGCCCGGCATTCAAGGCCTCAACAGCGATTTCCGACAGGTTCAGGAAAGCGGATGAAGGCTGGCCGACGACGATCGTGCGCGCCAGGTTGACCTGGTAGCGATGCCGGCAACCGTTCAGTTCCAGGTTGACAACGGTGGACTCCGGCAGGGGGTCGTCCGTCCAGGCGGCATGCGGCGCGATTGAGCGTTCGCCAATGCACAAATCGGGGGGGCAACAAGGATAGTCGCCACCGAACTCGGGCGTGCCCGAAATCTGCTGGTGATAGATCGCAGCAGCAATATCGCACTCACGGACCCCGGCTTGCACCATATCGATGACGCGCGTCATGGCGGCATCCGCAAGCTGGCCAGCTTGATGCATAATGGCCACCTCGGCTGGGCTCTTTACGAGCCGGATCCATCCAACAAGAAGATCGGCGTCGACGAACTCTGCATTCGGCAAGGCTCGCGTGAGATCTGCGTGGCCGCGGGCCGGATAGTAATATCCCCCCATCTCGACGCCGATACGCGCCTTTTCCCCTCCGAGCTCCTTCACGATATCGGCCATGAAAGTATAGGCCGACAGCGTTGCCGATTGAACATAGGTGTCGGGATAGGCTCGGATATTGTCCTCGGCCAGATAGGTGGTCATGGAAGCCGAAACACGGTCCATGAAACGGCCGATCCAAATCGGTTCTGCGTGGTCTTGCGCCACAATCACCATTTGCGGTGTGTAGAAGGAATACGCATTATAGCCGGTAAGGTAGTTCTGGTTCGGCGGTTCTGAGAGGAGGAGGATGTCAATCTCTCTCTTCGCCATTTCCTTTTTAACGGCTGCTAGACGGGTCTGGAATTCTCCCAGTGCGAAGTGCAATTCTTTTATCATTCTTGATCTCCCATTCGGCCGCGGCTGCCGCGCCAATATTTCCCCGTCTGTCAGGGGGCAAAGCGGGCCGTCGTTATCCCTGTATTGATCGGCTCCTGATCGGCTCCACGCTTGAACCTGCAGCCTAAGGGCACGGCTGGATCGGAAGGCCGAACTCTCGTTTTTTGCTCCATCAGATTGGGTGTTCAGCCATCTCGTCGACAACGTCTTGGTCGATCGGCGTGTCGAAAGTCATCAATATGAAACCGAGCACCGAATAGAAGCCGACGGTCGCCATAAGGTCGAACACGGCTTGCCGACCTATGCTCGCAGCAATAGCTTGCTCGAGATGCGAAGGCAGACGTGCGCCGTCAAATAGCGCGTCGACAGCACCGGCAAGTACGCCCTCTTCGCCATCGGGAGTTCCAGCCATACTCCGGATTCGCGCATCGGAAATACCAAGAGCGCGAGCGCGGCTTACATGGTGGGACCACTCATAGGCGGAGCCCATACGATGTGCCGMGCGCAAAATCACGAGCTCGGACCGGACCGGACCTAACGCACTATCTTTTACGATATGCTGCCGCAGCGGAGCCCACGCTCTCAGCAGCGCGGGATGATGAGCCATGGTGCGATAGACGTTCAGCGCGCCGGCAAAGCCCGTTTTCATGTCCGCGATTTCCGCGGGCCAGTTTTCATCAGCGATAGGCGGACAGGACGATGTTGTCATTTCGCGAGAACCTCAGTCTACTACTGCGGCGCGGATGGCGTCGGAAAGCCGTTCGACAATCAAATCGATTTCTTCAGGCTGAATGATGTAGGGTGGTGCTAGCAGCACGTGGTCGCCCTGCGCGCCGTCGATCGTACCGCCCATTGGGTAGCACATAAGGCCTCTGCGCATGGCTTCCTTCTTGATGCGGGAATGCATCTTGCGGGCCGGATCGAAAGGTTGCTTGGTGTCTTTGTCGGCCACGATCTCGACGCCGCGGAAAAGACCACGACCGCGGATGTCGCCGACATAGGGTGATTGTCCAAGTGCCTCATCGAGCCCGGCCTGGAGGCGCTTGCCCATCCGGATGACGTTTGCCATCATGTCCGCGCGCGTGATTATTTCAACCACCTTACTGGCTGCCGCTGCTGCGATCGGATGTCCGATATAGGTATGTCCATGCTGAAACAGACCCGACCCGTCGGCGAACGCACGGTAGATCTTTTCGGAGAGCAATACCGCTCCGATCGGCTGAAAGCCGCCGCCCAGTCCCTTCGCAATCGTGACCAGATCCGCGACAATGCCCTCCTGCTCCATAGCGAAGATTGTGCCGGTACGCCCCATTCCGCACATGACCTCGTCGAGGATCAGCAAGATGCCATACTTGTCGCACACCTGCCGAACCCGCTTGAAATAGTCCGAAACCGGGCCAACGGCACCCAGCGTCGCACCGACCACCGGCTCGGCGACGAAGGCCATGACCTTGTCCGCGCCAAGTTCAAGAACCTTGTCTTCCAGTTCCGCAGCAAGACGCTCGGCATAAGCCTCCGGCGTTTCGCCCACCTGCAGGTCGCGGTAGGCATAGCAAGGAGAAACATGATGCGTTTCAGGCAAGATCGGCTTGAACTGGGCACGGCGCCAGGCATTGCCGCCTGTTGCCAAGGCACCGATCGTATTGCCGTGATAGCTTTGCCGACGTGCGATGATGTGGCGCCGCTGCGGCTGCCCGACTTCGACAAAATACTGGCGCGCCATTTTGAGAGCGGCCTCGACAGCTTCCGAACCGCCAGACACCAGATAGACATAATCGAGGCCTTCGGGCGCAAGTTCAACCAATTGCTCGGCAAGCCGCTCGGCGACGTCGGTCGTGAAGAACGACGTATGGGCGTAGCTGATCCGACCCATCTGTAGCTTCATTGCGTCAAGAACTTCTGGATGATTGTGCCCGAGGCAACTGACGGCGGCGCCCCCCGACCCATCCAGGTAGCTCCTGCCCTCGCTATCCACGACGTAGATGCCCTCCCCCGCGACCGCGGTTGGCAGAGTTGTTCCGATCGTTCGATGGAGAATTTTTGTCATGGTCATCTCGGGGTGCTTATCCGTCCGGCTTTCGAACGTTTCCATCCATTGATTTGCAGGTTTTGGCGAAATATGCAACAACTGTTTTATAAATCACGTTTTGATGCATTTGTTTTCCCGCTCTCAAGTCAGAATTTTTGGAGCGGTTGTGATGTGAGATAGCCGACGGCTGTTTGACTTTTTAGTTCCCGAGAGAGATGGTCCAGGTGAATTATGACATCGTATGTGAGGCAAATGTTGCAAAAAGGCCCATTACACGCTCGGATCATCGAGCGATTCGACGACATGTCCGAGCAGTTGCAGCAAGCGGCTCGACACATATTGGAACATCCGCAGGAGGTGGCGCTCGTTTCGATGCGCGAACTCGCGCGGAATGCCGGTGTTCAGCCATCGACAATGACGAGGCTGGCGAAGTTTCTTGAATTCTCCGGGTATGAAGATTTCCGAGAGCAACACGCCGACGTCATCAGGGTGAGCGCCGACGGATTTGCGGCCAGGGCTTTACAAAGAGAAGAAGGGGCGGCGAATGGTGAGGGCTTGGCTTATAGGATGCTCCAAGGTCTCTCCGCGCAGATCGATCGGCTCCGCGACCCTGATACGATTTCGCGTTTGGATACAATGGCGGAGCACCTGGCAAAAGCGAGGCGGATTTTCGTGCTCGGCTTGCGTTCGTGCCACTCGGTCGCGTGGCATTTCCACTACGTCATGACATTGCTCGGCGAAAAGACTGTCCACTTGGATGGTCCGGCTGGAACAAGCGGCGACCCCCTCATCCGCGCAACTCATGAGGACGTGCTTTTGGCGATTTCCATCAACCCCTATTCGCTTCAGACGCTTGAGCTTGCCGAGGCCGCCCGTGAGAAGGGACTGTCCATCCTGGCGATCACCGACAGCGAAGTGTCTCCCCTGGTGACGATCGCAGAGCACGTTGTCTTCTTTCCGACTGAAAGCCAAACATTCTTTCACACGCTGGCGCCAGCGCTGGCCGTCTCTGAAGTTCTATGTGGTCTACTGGCGAGCCGAGATCGTGCGGCGGCCTTGAAAGAGTTGAAGCTAGCCGATCGCCATCTTTCTGCAATGAACACGTATGCGACGTCCATTCCGCGACGAAAGATTTAGCGACGTTTACGAGGCCGGCTACTCGCGCCAACGGCGCCTCCTGACCTTGCAACCGGAATTGAAGTTATTCGCACATCAGTCGATGTCCGATGAGTGGACCTGATGGTTGCCGCGGAATTGTCCCGCAAAGAACGGACTGACAGCAAATAGGGAACGCGCCGTCACCCGAGGGATGACCGTCTAATGCGTCAATGAAACCAGAGCTTGCCTAGAAAGTCCGTCGTGACCGGCTTCGGCTTTGAGCACAAGCGATTGATGAGCTCCATTGCGCAGTAAATGCGCCGGGCAGTCTTCGAGCCAGGAGCCCGCCCCAGAGTTCGCTCTGGGACAGGCAGTCAGTTTCACGGCTGCGAGTTACGGAGCCGGCATGAGTATGATGACTCAGGTCGCGGCGACCGGAGCACTCTTCAACGCCCCTCTTCCGCGCCAAAGCGTGAAATAAAGCGCAACCAGCCAGACGATTGGCAACATTGTCAGCAAAGCGCCAACGGCAGCGATCGTCGGGTCAAGTTGCTGCTTCAGGTTTTCCAGCATTTTCAATGGCAATGTCGGGATCGCATAGCCACTGACAAACGACGTGATGATGACCTCGTCGAAGGAAGCCAAGAACGCGAAGAGCGCGCCGCCGATGATACCAGAGCGGATTAACGGGAGAGTAACCCGCATGAACGTCTGGGTCGGCCCGGCGCGCATGCTCATTGCCGCCTGTTCCAGCCTCCTGTCGAATCCTGCGAGTGTCGCAAGGACGATGACAACGACATAGCCGATGGCTCCGATCGTCTGGCCCAGGATGATCCCGGTGTTCGTTCCAACCAATCCTAGTTTGGCCAGCCCGGTATAGACAGCAACACCAACAACAATGATTGGGAAGGTAATCGGCGTCAGGATCACCATGGTTAGACCCGAGCGCAAGCGCGACGAGCACCGGCTGAGGCCAAACGCTGCCAATGTGCCGACTATGGTCGATACCACGCTGACAATTACGCCGAATTGGAAGCTGTTCCACAATGCGCCGATCCACGAGGGGTCGTTGAAGAACGAATAGTACCATCTGAGCGAAACAGCCTTAGGTGGGAACTCGAGGAACTCCCCTGCATTTAACGAGACGATGATCACGATGAAACCGGGCGCCAATAGATAGATGACAACGACGGCAAGGAATGCTGCCCCCGCAATCTTGGACCACGGGGTTTCCCGCTGCGCTTGATGGAGCTTTGCTGCCCAGCGTCGCGCCCGATACGGGACGAGAAACTCGTTGAGATAGCGGGATGCCTTGTCGAATGAAGGCAGTTTACGTCGTCGGGCGTTCTGCTCGCTTGAAGCAGGCTGTCCATGCGCGCCGGCGAGATTGACGCCCGCTACGGAAAGAACCGCGAGCGCCATCGCCAACAATATAAAGGCTGCCGCGGCGGTCGCCGCAATGTTCAACGATGTTGTAAGCTGCGAATTGATGAGGGTTGAAAGCATGGTGTCGCCCAAGCCGCCCAATGCTTGTGGCGTGATGTAAAAGCCCAGGCAAACAACAAAAACCAATATGCAGCCGCTTCGAACGCCCGGGATACTAAGAGGTACGAAGACCCGGAGAAAGGCGGTGAACGGCTTTGCGCCCATGCTGCGAGCGGCTGCCATCAAGGAAGTATCAATGCTCATCATCACGCTGACAATCGGCAAAATCATCATGGGCAACATGATATGCACCATGCCAACATAAACAGCGAAACGATTATAGATGAGAGACAAAGGGCTATCGATTATGCCCGAATTGAGCAACACGCGGTTGATCAATCCACTATCACCCAAGACGACAGTCCATGCGTAGGTCCGAACCAGAGCACTCGTCAGCCAAGGTAGGAAGACAAGCACCAGGAGGATTGGTCTTGCACGGCCGGCGATCGTAATCAAATAAGCCGTCGGGTAGCCGATGATCAAACAAAGTGCCGTGGCTATGAAGCTGATCTTGAAGGTCTGAATCAGGATCAGGACAAATGAGCGCTGTTCGAAAAAAGCGATATAATTCGCAAAAGACAGATTTGGCGCATTGAGGCTGGTCGCGAAAAGAAGGAGCATGGGTATGCCGAAAATCGCAAACAGCACAGCGAACGCTGGCAAAGTTAGCAACATCGGCGTGGACCGGATTCTCTGAAGTGTTGTCATGGATGCTGTCCTTCCGCTTTACGCAGCGACAAACCGGATGTCGGATCGAAGCCAATCAAGGCGAACCTCTTCGCCCGGACGGAAGACTTGCTGGCCCGATGCCACATGTTCGCGCGCGATCAGCGTCGCATTCCCAACCCGCACCCGGTACTTCCTCAAGGGTCCAGCATAGATCATATCGTCCACGATCCCCGAGACGGACTGTCTGTGGTCCGCATCTGCGCGCCTTGCTGCTGAAGGCACACTGACGCAAATGCGCTCCGGCCGAAGCATCGATACCATACCGGAAGA
This sequence comes from Rhizobium sp. BR 314, assembly GCF_047445805.1. Classification (NCBI taxonomy): domain Bacteria; kingdom Pseudomonadati; phylum Pseudomonadota; class Alphaproteobacteria; order Hyphomicrobiales; family Rhizobiaceae; genus Rhizobium; species Rhizobium sp. BR 314. Next base: position 22,611 of record NZ_JARWLA010000047.1, read on the forward strand.
AGGAACAACGTCCGATTCAATCTTGAAATCAACGCTTTCGAGGATATTTGCTTCACCCAGGAAGTTGGCGACAAAGCGCGTTTTGGGGCGATCGTACAAGGCCTCCGGTGTATCGATCTGCTCGATTTGACCGGCGCGCATGACAACGATGCGGTCCGAAAGCGTGAGTGCTTCTTCTTGATCGTGGGTGACGCAGATGGTCGTTTTCCCAAACTCCTTGTGCAGCTCTTTGATTTCCACTTGCATCTGCTCGCGCAGATTTCGATCGAGCGCGCCCAGCGGTTCGTCCAGCAGCAAAATCGGTGGATCTGCAATCAAGGCGCGCGCGACGGCCACGCGTTGTTGCTGGCCCCCACTCAATTGTGATGGCATGCGCTCGCCAAACTCACCCAGGCGAACACGCTCAAGCATTCTTTTGACCCGCGACGCTCTGTCAGAGGCCTTGATGCCGCGCATTTCGAGCGGGAACTCCAAGTTGTGATGCACCGTAAGGTGCGGGAAAAGTGCATAGCTCTGGAAGACAATGCCTTGGTCGCGGCGGTAAGACGGGACTTCGGACACGGACTTGCCGGAAATGAGGATGTCTCCTCCGGTAGGGGTCGTGAAGCCGGCGAGCAGCATCAATGCTGTCGTTTTGCCAGAACCGCTCGGTCCAAGAATCGTAAGGAACTCGCCGCGCGAAACAGAAAGGGAGATATCCTTAACCGCAGCAACGGCCCCATAGATCTTGGAAACATTGCGAAATTCGATTTGAGCGGTATCCGGAAGCTTCTGCAACACTTCGTCCTCGGCAGGAAGATGATTTTTCAGATTCAAGTTCATTACGATACTCCAGCAGGACTGATGAGCAACTTTGGCATGCAGTCCCGTAAGGCAGGTAGTGGGAAGAGGTGGCGCTAACCTTTGACGGCCCGCGCCGACTGGACGAGCGCCACCGATAGATCGTTGGGGACAGAGGATTACTGAAGAATCCACTCATTCCAACGCTGCACAAGCCGCTCCTTGTTCGACTTTCCGTCCGATCCAACCTCGGCATACCATTTGGCGTTCATAGCGAAGCTGATCGCCTCGTAGTCGGGATGCGACGCAAGTTTTCGGGCGACATCGTCAGGAATCAATTTGAAGGCGTTCTTGTTCGTTGGGCCCTGCGCGATAAGCTTTGCAAACTCGGCCTGTCGGTCCGGGCGGCTTGTCAGCGCAATAAATTTTTGAGCATTTTCGGCATTCGGACTGCCCTTCGGGATGCACCAATAGTCCGTTGTCAGTTTCGCCTGGTTGCGGTTGATCTCGATTGGCCCACCTTCATCAATAAGGGTAAGTGCGCGCGCGTCATAGGACTGCACGATGTCGGCGATGTTGTCTCGCATGATCTGAAGAATTTCCGACCCGCTCGTCCACCATTTGCGAATGTGCGGCTTGATCTTGTCCAAGCTTGCAAACACGCGGTCGATATCCATCGGGTAGAGCTTGTCCATCGGAACGCCATCCGCGAGCAATGCTTCTTCCCAAGGCCCACTTCCGTATTCGCCGGTATTGATGGAGCGAACGCCAGGGAACTTCTTGACGTCCCAGAATTCCGCCCAGGTGGTCGGCCGGGGCTTTCCTGCCGGGAACTTCTTCGTGTTCCAGACCATATTCACCGAGTATACGTACGAAGCAAAGCCGTTCGGTTGCCTCCAGTTTTCTGCGATTGCTTCCAGGTCTTCCTTCTTCCAGATGGAATAATCGATCTTTTCGAGGTAGCCCTTGGCAGTAAGCGGATCGACATTGGTTTGACCAAGGTTGACGACGTCGGCCGAAACGTTTTTGGTATCGACCATCATCGCAATCTGTGTCGATGAGAAGTCCGCATTGACGCGCGTCACCTTGACTCCGGTCTCGGCCTCAAAGGACTCGACGTAAGCCTTCATCACCGCATCGCCCCAGTTGCCGCCGCTCATGTTGACTTTGAGCTCGCCGGTGGAGGCGGCCGTTGCACGGCCGGCCGCGGAAGCCAACGCGCCTACCGCAATTGCGGTCGAAGTAGCCTGCATGAACCGCCGGCGATTTATCAGAATGCTCATTTCGTTCTCCCTCTGTTAATTCCTTGCTCATGGCGCACGGGGATCTCACTTCATCAGTGTACGGCGAACACGACGCCGGCGATGTCAGACCAAAGCACGCGGTTCCTGCGTTTCCACTCGGTCCCGCATTCACCAAGACGGTGGCGCATAAACGATTGCAGTGTTCAGGCAGCAGCCTCCTCGACCGCTACCATCAATGTCCTAACGCAACACGATAAGGAATGCAACAAATGTTTTATAACGCTCAATATGCATCAAGCGTATTATTGATATCTGAGCCTTTGGTCGCCTCAGTTTACCATCTGCCGAACACTGCTGCCGACGCCAGCCCTACGGGAGCGCCTGCAGGCTCTGGACTTCCGGGACGTGGTTTTTAACCGTACCTGATTCAAATGGATCATTGACACAATAGCGACTCATATGTTTCATTCGGTTCCAAAGAGGCCGATTCATCCGCGTAAGCGCGGTCGCTGATCGGCATCATTTCACTCTGCGAACCGCCGGTCGAAGACACCAGGTAAGCTTTCAGGAAAAGAGAAGAGGTCAGATGGCATACTTGGGCAATAATGTGCGTGAGTATCGGTACAAGCTACTAAATGAACTGATGGATCGCGAGAACCTGGATGCTGTCGCTTTCGCAAGCACAGAGTTCTTTCAGTTCGCGACCAACTTCCAGACGGATGTCACCACCTGGGAGCGGCCAATTCTCTGTGTCGTCCCGAGGAACGGCGCGCCGTTTGTTGTCCTCAATGAGCTTTCGACAAACAATTGGCGATATGCGCACGAAGACGGGCGTCTTTGGGTATCCGACACAAGCTTTTATGCGGAGCATCCAGTCCTCTCCAATCGAATGCATCTTGTGCATGAATGGCCGGAGATGGTTGCCGAAAAACTACGAAGTGCAGGTCTCGGGAGAGCTCGCATCGGGACCGATGTTGGTGGCGGTCCATTGCAGAAGGCGTTCGCGCTGCTACCTGAGGCCCGTCCTCTAATGAAGACGCAAGAGTTTCGAGCGCTTCGTTGGGTCAAGCATCCCGAAGAGATCGCACTCATGCGCGAGATAGCGAGCTTGACCGACTGGTTACAGGATCGCTACCGGGAGAGTATCCGTCCGGGTCGGCTCCTGATGGAATTGGATATGATGATGGGAGCCGAGTTAGCGCAGGAGGCCGCACGACGCTTTCCAGCGCAGGATGTTGCCTTGCTCGACCTGTGGTCGATCTCGGGTCCACCGTCGGCAGCTCCACACGGGGACGGCAAGCGATCCGGTGCGATCCTCGAAAAAGGACACGTGATGATCAACTTGATTATCCCCCGCATTAATGGAGTGGTCGTGGAGAATGAGCGGACCTGGTTCTGTGGCAAGCCGGATACCCGGCAGGAACGCTTCTTCGAGGTCGCGCTCGCTGCAAATGAAGCTGGAATTGAAGCCGCTGTGGCGGGTCGACCGGTGTCGGGAATTGATGCAGCAGCGCAGGCAATCATCGAAAAAGCGGGTTTTGGAAACTACATCATGCACCGGACAGGACACGGCATGGGCTTGTTGTGCCACGAGTACCCCGGAGACATGGCATTCAATCACCGTGCCTTGCTCGAAAACGAAGTTTATTCGGTCGAGCCCGGATTGTATGTTTATGGACTCGGCGGCTTCCGACAAGACGATACGGTCGTCATCGGGGAAAAGCCTGAAGTGCTGACACGGGCGTCTAAGGATCTAAGAAGCCAGACTGTTCTGTGACACTTCGTCCCGACAGAATCTAGTCGCGATCGCGATTTTGCCGCTTTGCCCTTTGGTCATCGCTCCGGTGGAGCGGTGGCACGCCCAGAGCCGCGAACGGCCTACCATAAAGCTGCTAGTGGGATCGCTTGGCTAACACGGTCGCGCCCCGCAATCCGCACCCTCCAGGCCGGCGCCCCTGCACTGGTAAGACAAATGCCGCAAAACACTACGTACTGAAACATATGTCGCACACTCACAGGAGCGTTTGCATGACCGATTCTCGCTTTCAGGCCCAGGCCGAGCCGAACGAAAATCCAGTATACCGCCTTGATCTCAGTGCCAAAGCTGCAGGCAGAGAGAAACTCGGCCCATTGGAATCGACGTATGTGTATGCGCACGAAGGTGTCAGGCTCGCTTTGGACGTGGTTCGTCCGATGGGCGATAGCGCGGATCATAAGCGCAACACCATCTTGGTTATGACCTGTTATGGGCGCGGAAAGAAGGGCGAGCCGTCCAATCAATATGCGGATTTGTTCGTTCCAGAAGGCTATGCGGTGGTGGTTGGAGATGTTCGCGGTACCGGCGCCTCGTTCGGCGTTTGGCCAGGTCACCGCTCGCGCGAAGAAATCCTCGACTTTAGTTACGTGTTAGACTGGATCGCTGCACAGCCTTGGTCGACGGGCAATGTGCTTGCGTACGGCGTGTCCTACACCGCCAACTCTGCAGACCTTATTGCTTCGAGAAATCATCCCGCCCTGAAAGGCATCGTGCCGCGCTATGTCGACTACGATATCTTTTTCGAAACCTATCCAGGAGGTGTTCCGAACCTTACCCTCGACAGGTGGAGTCAACTGGTTGAATCGTTGAACAGAGACGAAAATAGCGAGATCAATGCTGATCGCGCCTCAACTCTCCGTGCGGGAATTCGTCCGGTGGGAAGCCAAGCGGAGTTGACGGCCGCGCTGCAAGAACACGGCCGCGCGCCGTCATTCCAGCCGGTCGAGCAAACCACGTCCTTTGACGATTGGCTCAGCAAACGTTCTGGGTTCGATTTCTCTCCACAGGCGTCGGCTGACCTTATCTCGCAATCGGGGGTTCCGATTCAAAATTGGGGCAGTTGGTTCGATTCTGGGTCGCCCCTCGGGTCTATCCGGCGATTTCTACTCCAGTCGAACCCCATGAACATCATTCTTGGTCCGTGGAACCATGGCGGCCGCAAACCATATGACCCACTGCGTGCTGATGTTCAGGACTGCGCTCCGATCATGGCGGCGCAACACGCAAATGATATTCGATTCATTGATGCTTGTTTCACGGGCGAGGCTGCTCTGCAGGCCGATAAAGTCATTCACTACTACACGTGCGGCGAGGGATCCTGGAAGTCAACGCGCTCATGGCCAGTCCCGGCCGTCCGACAACGATGGCATATGGCAAGTGGCTCGCGCCTGAGCTCATCGCCGAGTGACACGGGCTACGACACTCTGCAGGTTGACCGTGAACTGGGGGACGTCCTCTCAAACAGATGGGACACCAATGGTGGCATTGGAACATGGGAAATCGATTATGGAGATCGGCGACAGTTCGATGCGGCTCGACTGGCCTATACGAGCGAACCGCTGCAGAATGATTTGGAGATCACCGGGCATCCAGTTGTGGATCTGAACATAACCTCAACCCGTGAAGACGGTATTTTCTTCGTCTATTTGGAAGCAGTTAAACCTGATGGGACCTCCTGCTACCTTACAGAAGGCCAGTTGCGTGCGCGTCATCGGAAAGTATGGACTGCCTCGCCTTTCGGCGCGCTCGGACCACAACAAAGCTATTTGGAAAGCGACGCCGAGCCGCTCACACCAGGAGAACCGACCAGATTGGCGTTTACACTGTTACCGATTTCGGCGCTCATACCAGCGGACTATAGCTTGAGGGTGTGTCTAGCGGGAAGCGAGAGCACGAGTTTCGCCAATGTACCCGCTGACGGAGAACCGCCGCAGCTCAAGTTGCATCGCGGTCCTCACGGTTGCTACATCGATTTACCCGTTGTTGAACGGTGAGGGCAGTCTTCATCTCCCATAAAGAGAGCGGCGTCGTTAATTCGGCGTCGCCTCCAGCAAAGTGATAGTTTCCGACCCGACTTGGGATAGTCTCATCTTCGCTCGAAGCGCCGCGGAGAGCTTTAGAATTCACTCTCGTGCGGGTGGAGCGCCGTCGGGCGAACTACCTACAAAAGTCCGCGCCGATACAGAATGCGGACCCAAACCGACCGGCCGTCAATGTAGATCATGCTGAGCGTCTGGCATACATCGACGCGTTTCGAGCCGTGCATTTCAGTTAGCAAGGAAAGAAGGCGCGAGAGCCTGCGCGTATAGGCCTGCGAGATCGCACATCTCGAGGGTATAATGTTCGGCAGCATCCAAGAGGTTGATCCAACCAATGACCTCGTTCCGCCAAACGACTGCGGTATTCAATACACCCACGAGGCCCATTTTGATCAATGTTTCGTGGTCGGCAAAGTAGCGCTTCATGTCTTCGCAATCTTTGCCCAGAAAGTGCCGACCAGCGCCGACACGCCTACTCCACTCGTCATCGGCGAGGGGCTTCGTTCCTCCGAGGGGACTGTAATTGAGGTCGGTCGAGTAGATCCGCCGCATAACGCCTGCGGCTCTATCAACCTTGAGGAGGGTAAAGAGCTTGTGGCCAAATTCCTCCTGGAAAGCGTTGTCTGCCAATGCCATTAAGGCTTCGGAATCCGACAGGCGGCCGGCGCGCTCGTGAAATACGACGAGCCGTTGATACTGATCGTCTCTGAGATGATAGCCCATATCTTTCCTTGCAACTTCGCAATGGGGTTTGTGGGATTTTTCACCTGGCCGGGCCTTGAACAGACCGGCTGCAGTTTTTTTGACGTGGCTGATCGCTGCCCAGACGCACCCGTGGGTTCGGTCCCCGGACGACGACGTCGCACCGCTCGGCGACTTGAGGCCGCATTAGACGACGCGCATTGTTCCGCTTAGTGCAGCTCGCTCGTCACGAGCCGCATGTATCCGCCACTCGATGCGGTCTGGAAAAAGCTCGAAAACACTCGTCGCGAGGGTCCGGGAGTCTTTCCAATCCTTGAAGATTAGAGTGGTCTCGTCAAACAGCACCGCTTCTGCTCCACCCGCCAACGCGCCTTCGCCGATCATTCGATCCGCCGCTGCTTGTCGGTCACGGGAGGAAGCGCCGATGGTCTGCTTCACCCCACTGAACTCGCTGGAGAGCAGATGGTTGGCATGCGCTCGCGGTTCAGCAACCTCTACCACGACGCAGCCTGAGGCCGGCGCTTCGACAGAGAGTACCTTGCGGGTCTTCGCATCGCCAAGAGTGTGATGGAATCCACACGAGCGGTCATTGCGCTTCAAAATGCCGACCGCTTCGTCCAAACTTTTAGCATCAAGAATGGCGCGGCAAAGAACCTGTCGGGGCACGCCAGGTTTTTGGTCGTTCGGGGTGATCGCGTTGATCGTCTGGACCAGGCCGGTCTCGTTCAGGCGGAAGGTACCGCCCGGCAGCATGCCCGCGGTCATAAAGCTGCTCCACGCCGGCCCCACATCGGGCTCAATCTCCACCCAGAAATTGGCACCCAGCGATTCGGGCTCGCCGTCCTCATTGTGGGCGATAACCGCCGGCCCATTGCATTCAGCTGGTATTAGGACAGTCGTGCAGCCCATTCCGGCAACAGCTTTTGCCGCGGAGGCGGCGTCTGGAATCTGCAGATCAGTCTGGCAATTCAATAGGAAGATGGTCTCGAAATCCTTGCCGGCACCTTCTGCGATACCCTCGATTTCGCGCACGTAGCGGGGATATGCCGCGCGGGCTGCAGCTTCCAAATTCTTCAAATATTCCGATCCGCGCCATCGAGCATCTAGAGCGCGAAATTGCTCCGTGCCAAGCCGATACTCGAGGAAGCTTGTGGCATTGGCCTTCCCGAGCGCACAACCAATCGAGAAGGCGTCGCCCTTGGCGTGCACACTGGTTATGAGGTTTTTTGTCATTGAGTTCTCTGCTTTCCGCTTACTGTCGGTATGTTTCGGAGAGACTGCTGGCGCTGCCGTCAGAAGTGGGAGAGCGTTTGGTTTTCAGGTCGTGGCTCCCCTTCCGCTGCCAGGCCGCTCAGCCAAATTCATTGCGGCGCGTCGAGGCTAAGTATCCTGCATAAATCATTTGATACAAATTAATGCTTTATGAGTCAATTGCTTCATTCTCCGACTGAAAAGCTGTGTCGGCCCCCGGCTCTACGGCGCTCTTGCTAGATCGCTGATGCAATACCCCGGCCAGCCAAGGCAACGAGAGGATCCCTGAAGCAATTACGATCACTCAAGGGTGCAAAGGTCTGAGCGGTCGTTATTGTGACGGTAGTACACGAGTATTCTTCGGACCGCGTGATTACCGATATCGCCAGTAGGCTGGGTGATGCTCCATTCCACCGTGCGCCGATCAAAACATCGCACACCTAGATCCGTCAAACAAAAAATTTACAAGATCTTTACGTCCGCAATTCGCTGAGGATGGTACGTTCACTGCAGATCTGTGGCCGGGCGTAGCTAGCAAGGTTGATGCGGATACGCTCGGACCGCCGCAAATCCCGCAACGGAGGGTCAGCAGTCAATGGCAAGAAGAGCGCTCATCCTGCTTGAAGGCAACGGACATGGTACTGGTGAGCAATATGTCCAAGCTGCCAAGAGTTTTGGCCTTCATCCAATTACCCTATCGACCGATCCAGCTCAGTACCCCTATCTCGCAGCGGGAGGTGTTGAAGCAATCCAAGTCGATACAGACAATCTCCATGCGCTGATCAACGAATGCTCTCGGCTGGGTAAGACCTACGAAATTGTTGGCATTACAAGCGCCGAGGAGAAGGTCTACGCGACCGCCGGAAAGCTCTGCCAGCAATTCGATTTACCGGGACCAAACCCCGCTTCGGTCGAACAATGTTGCGACAAATTCATTCAACGTCGCCTGCTCGCTGATGGAGGCGTTCCGATACCTGCTTATCGCCTGGCCACTAACGCGGCGGAGGTTGAAAGCTGTGCCGCGGAAATCGGCCTGCCAGTGGTGGTCAAGCCTGCGATCGGGGGTATCGGCGGCATCGGTGTTCGACTGTGCCGAAACGTCGCCGAGTTGGCCGAACATACGGCCCATCTTTTAGGTGGGAAGCATACATGGCGGTCTTCACCGAAGATCCTGGTCGAAGAATTCGCACAGGGCCCGTTCTATGAAGCCGACACGATGGGAAATGAGGTCATTGGGATTAGCGCCGCCGATTTCGATCATCCACCACATTTTCTCTTTCGTGAGAGCATCTTTCCGGCCCTGCTGACTAACGACGAGCACGAGCGAATCTCCGACGTGGCGCTGCGCTGTTTGGGAGCTCTGGGACTTGGGTGGGGGCCAACCAACATTGAATTGCGGTGGACGACGCGTGGCCCAGTTGTAATAGAAGTCAATCCGCGTATTGCGGGCGGAACCTATCCTCGGCGGGCTCATCTTGCTTATGGTGTCGATCTCGTAACCGAGCACATTAAGCTTGCCACCGGCGTGGAATGTGACTTACGCACCACGTATCTCCAGACTGCAGCCGTGCGATTCCTACTCCCTGATCGCGATGGCACCCTCAGTTGGATCGACGGCGACAGTCGGGCGGCTGCCGTGTCGGGCGTTGTAGAGGTCAAATTTTATGTTAAGCCTAAGACGCAGATAGTCAGGAAAGGTGACTACCGGGACCGCATAGGACATGTGATCGCCGCTTCATCCAGCTTTGCACAGACCAAGGCCATACTTCAGCATGCGGTCGGTCTAATCGATTGGTCGATCACGCCATTCTCTACCTCTGGCGAAGAAGAACACGCCGTGCCGTTAAACTCCTCCAGCAGCCTCAAAGGCTCTAGGTAAAGGGCAATTCGCAATGAATATTGAGTTGCCCAGTGTAGATTGCAGAGACGTGCGTTCCTTTTAGCGAGGCAACACTTGATGACCACGGCGCAATTAATTTCCGCTCACCGAATAATCGTGAAGATTGGCTCCGCACTAATTGCCGACGGAGAAACCGGAGACATTCGCGGTTCTTGGCTTGAAACGATGATAGAAGATGTGGTCCGATTTTTCTCACGTGGGCAGCAGGTGATCATCGTGACCTCCGGTGCTGTCGCGGTTGGGTCACGTCACTTCAATGAGTTTGACGTTCCTCTGAGAAGTGAAGAGCGACAAGCGGCTGCAGCCATCGGTCAAGTTCGACTCATGCTTGCCTTCGAACAGAGCTTAAAACGGTTTGGATTTGGACTCGGACAAATACTATTGATGGGCGAAGATCTACGCAACCCGCATCGCCGACTCAATGTTCTGTCAACTGTTCGACAAATCCTCAAAGTTGGCGCCGTTCCCGTTATCAATGAGAACGACACAACCGCAACTGCCGACACCCGTTTTGGCGACAATGATCGTTTGGCGGCCCAGCTCGCAGAGTTGGTGCAGGCTGACATAATTATTTTGCTTTCCAACATAGATGGCCTCTTCACGGAAGATCCACACGACAACCCGTCGGCCCGTTTGATCACAGAGGTGCGACGCATTACCCCCCAAATAGAGGCCATGGCCGGTCATTCCGTCTCTCGTCATAGTTCGGGTGGCATGCTGACGAAGTTGATGGCAGCAAGGATCGCCATGGATGCCGGGTGTTACATGATCATCGCGAAGGGAAACAAATCTTACCCGCTGTCGGCCATCGAGAACGGTGGCCCATCAACCTGGTTTATCCCGTTTGCAAGGGATAGGAGCGACCGCCACACTTGTGGCGACAACCTACCGCAGGCTCAATAATCGTCCTGCATTGCTGATTATTGGTAGCGCTCTTTTCAGTGCACGTTGTAAATCGTTTTGAAGAGCGGCGGCTTATGCTGGCTGGCTTTTGAAGTTGAAGGGCAGCAGATCCTCGATATTGGCATCGTCGGGGCGCCGCAGCAGCGGTGTCCAGCCAAGCCCCAGCCACGCGCGCCAAAAAATCAGCACGCCGCAAGACAAGCGCATGACAGCGGCGGCAACCACATCAGATGGTGCTTCGAAAAACAACGGCTCAATCATTCCTTACATTGGTCGTGTCAACTTGGGTCCATTTCTGTTCTGGCCCTGACACACTGAAGACCCTTGTATTCTGTGGACGCCTGCGTAACCTGACTTTGCGTCACTTTGACAGCAATCAGATCGTCGACGGCACATTGATTGCAGGTGCATAACGAAGAACCGTACGACAATTGCCTCTCGCCTTTTTTTATTAAGGGCTCTAGATGAAGACCACTCGAACTATCCAAGGTAAGACGACAAAATTAAAAGTGGCTCCGCTCATCAGTTCGGACCCGCTGTTGTCGTCCAAGATCATAAATTTCATTGAGGGGGCACGCGCAGTCACCCCCGCCGAGGTGGAAGCAAACAGCATCACGCGTTATCGTGTTACAAAATTCTATCGTGAACAGATCATCAACAGTGGTCATTATGATCAGCTTAAATTCATCGTCGAGCCCTCATTCGAAGAGTTCGACGGTCCCGGCACTCTGGATACCAGCGGAGAGCACGAAAACACGGTCGCGCCCGGGTTTCAGCACAAGTACGCGCAAACAGGATTGTTGCTTGCAACGGACCGCTGCGCTTCATACTGCCGTTATTGCTTCCGCAAACGCATTGTCGGCAAGGACTCAGATGAAATCGCAGCTGACCTTGGGCAGATTGCGCGATACATTGGAGGTCATCCTGAGATGACGAACGTCCTGATATCAGGAGGTGACCCGTTCGTGCTCAACACCGCCAGCCTCCATGAAATTCTTGATCATCTGCTGCCATTCCCACATCTGAATTCCATTCGTTTTGGCACAAAAATGCTCGCCTACGCGCCCCAAAGGTTTGAGGATCCTGCTCTAGTGGCCTTGTTCGAACGGATCCATGTAGCTGGAAAATCCGCAGTGATCGTTACGCATTTTGACCATATCGGCGAAATTTCGGCCGATGCGGAGCGAAGCATTCGGTCATTGCGGGCGCGTGGTACGCAGTTCCTAAACCAGTGCGTGCTTCTCGCGAAAGTCAACGATGACCCCGACATTTTGGCCGCGACCTTCGCCAAGTGTCACCATATGGGTGTCCGCCCATATTACCTATTTCAAGGCAGGCCGGTGAAAGGTGCATCGCATTTTCAGGTTCCACTGCGCCGCGGCCTGGAGATTTCGCATGGCATCAACCAACGCCTGAGCGGCATTCAAAAGACATTTAAATACATCATGTCGCATTACACTGGTAAGATCGAGATTCTCGACTTTGGAACTGATGGCCGCGTCTATATGCGATATCACCAAAACAAGGCTTCAGAAAAGATCGGAAAGATCTTTTCCCGGCCGAACCTCGAAGGCGCCTGCTGGTTGGACGATTTGCCCGAAGGATGAGATCTGAGGGCGCCAATGCAAACTACCAAATCATTCCCTGTGGAAGTACCGTGGACGGCGATGATGAACTCTCCCGCCGTGCGGCAGAACCAGTTTTTACGTTGAGATCTTCAGGAAGCATGCGCCGCTGGAGCAGAGACGCCAGGAGCATGACGGTGAGCAGGCATAAAAGGTCTCTGAATCACCTGAGCAGGCGCAAGAAGTTGTAGCCAACGGCAGCCAGAACGGCATCGACGGCATCTCCTTTTGTCCGGCGAGATAATTGCGATCCATCCGATGCTCGTTCTTGATGTGGCCGATGACGGGCTCGACGGCTGGCTCTCGTCGCATCTGTCGTTTGATGGCCGGCGTCACGCGGCGCTGTTGTGGCTTGTGAAGACCCGCAGCTTGTGACTCTCAGGTGAATTGTGGCCGCGATATCCGGCATCGGCCAGGTGCGGACAACTCGTTGCCGATCGTCTCCTCCATGTCGGGGATGATGGTCTCGAGGGTGCGCCCATAATAGGGGTTCCTGGCAGTGCCATGGCATGGAGGGCGAACTGGCCGCCTTTGGAGAGCGGTTCAGTATCGAGGCCACCGAGACTTGACGCCAAACTCGTAGGGCTTGTGCGCCTTGCCTTCGGATGCATTCGACTTCGTCGTAAGCGCTCATTTCCATGCGCGTTGACGCGGCCCGTTTGACCGGGGTCGCCGTCAGACGGCTGCCATTGGATCATGCAGCGGCGGTTTCAGCGTTTCAGCGAAGTTGAAGGGCAGCAGGTCGGTGATGTCGGCTTCGATGACACGCTGCGGTAATTCGGTAAGGACGTGACGCAGATAAGCCAAGGGTTCGATGCCGCAGGCGCGGCATGTCAGCATGAGGCTGTAG
>NZ_JARWLA010000048.1:0-35593 GCF_047445805.1 Rhizobium sp. BR 314
GGCAATGGCCGAAGCGCGACACCATCAACAGCACCTTCATGCGCTTCTTGCTGTCATGGAATTCGGCGACCATGGCAAACTTGTCCGAGATCGGCTTGAAGCCTTCGACCAGCGCCGCCTCGCCGACACCCTCTTCGGAGATGAAGGAGACGCGCATGAAGAACATGCCGGTATCGAGATCGTCGAACTGGCTGGAATCGACGATGTTGCAACCCTGCTCGGCGAGATAGCCGGTGATCGCCGCGACAATGCCGCGCGTCGATTTGCAGGATACAGTCAGTACATAGCTTTTCATGCTGATTTTCCTCACCGTCAACGGCCGCAATTCCGCTCCTGTGCCGGGAAATCGCGTCCCGGCACAGCACTCCATTCAGGCATCTTTTTTGCACTCAGATATCGAGCGTGCTGTCGCGCTCCCACTGTGTGAAGTGCGAGCAGTAGGAATTCCATTCCTGGTGCTTGAGCTTCAGATAGGCTTCGGAGAATTCCGAACCGATCGCCTGCTTCAGACCCTCGTCCTCGTCATAGGCCCGCAGAGCATCGAGCAGATTAAGCGGAAGGCGCGGCGCATTCTTCACCAGGTGTCCCTGCGCATACATGTCGATATCGTGATGAGGTCCCGGATCGGCCCTGCTGCGTAGACCGTCAAGGCCTGCTGCGATGATGACCGCCTGCAGCAGGTAGGGATTGACCGCGCCATCGGGCAGGCGCAGCTCGAAGCGCCCGGGGCCGGGCACGCGCACCATGTGGGTGCGGTTGTTGCCGGTCCATGTCACGGTGTTCGGAGACCAGGTCGCCCCCGAAGTCGTGCGCGGCGCATTGATGCGCTTGTAGGAGTTGACCGTCGGATTGGTAATCGCTGCGAGCGACGAGGCATGCTTCATGATGCCGCCGAGAAAATGCCTGCCCTCGGCCGACAGACCGAATTGGGCTTCCCGGTCGGCAAAGACATTGATCCTGCCATCATTGTCCCATACGGAGATATGGCAATGGCAGCCATTGCCGGTCAGCCCCTTGAAGGGTTTCGGCATGAAGGTGGCGCGCAGGCCGTGCTTTTCGGCGATCGACTTGACCATGAACTTGAAGAAGGAATGCTTGTCGGCCGTCTTAAGCGCATCATCGAATTCCCAGTTCATCTCGAACTGACCGTTGGCGTCCTCGTGGTCGTTCTGATAGGCCCCCCAACCGAGTTCCAGCATATAGTCGCAGATCTCGGAAATCACGTCGTAGCGCCGCATGACGGCCTGCTGGTCATAGCAGGGCTTTTCCGCCGTATCGTATTCGTCGGATATCTTGGTGCCGTCGGCGGTGATCAGGAAGAATTCGGCTTCAACACCGGTCTTGACGCGCTTACCCGCTGCTTCCGCTTCTTTCACGAGCTTTTTCAGCACGTTGCGCGGCGCTTGCGCAACCAGTTTGTCCTCCATCATGCAATCGGCCGCAACCCAGGCAACGTCCCTCTTCCATGGGAGCTGGATGACGGACGAGGCATCTGGCACGGCAAAAAGATCGGGATGGGCAGGCGTCATATCGAGCCAGGTGGCGAAACCAGCGAAGCCGGCACCGTCTTCCTGCATACCGGCAATCGCCTGAGCCGGTACCAGCTTGGCGCGCTGGCCGGAAAAAAGATCCGTATAGCTGATCATGAAATATTTGATGCCCTTGTCTTTGGCAAAGGCAGCAAGATCCAGTGTCATTCTCGTTCCCCTTTGGATTTCTTAGAGACACTTCGATGATGCGTGGTGCGGCCGGGCCTTTCGGCCCGACCGGAATGTCAAAAGCCTCCCTTGCCCGGATACCAGTTGGTGCCGGCGAGCGGGATCTGCGCCATGGCGGCAGCTTCCATCGTCAACGCGCACAGGTCTTCCGGTTCGAGGTTGTGCAGGTGATTCTTGCCACAAGCGCGCGCGATCGTCTGCGCTTCCAGCGTCATGACCTTCAGATAATTGGCAAGGCGTCGGCCGGCTGCAATAGGGTCGAGACGGCTTGCAAGCTCTGGATCCTGCGTCGTGATGCCGGCCGGGTCTCTGCCCTCATGCCAGTCGTCATAAGCGCCGGCCGTCGTGCCGAGCTTCTGGTACTCGTCTTCCCATTTCGGATCGTTGTCGCCGAGTGCAACCAGTGCCGCCGTGCCGATGGCAACCGCATCCGCGCCAAGCGCCAGGGCCTTGGCCACATCGGCACCGGACCGGATGCCGCCGGAGATGATCAGTTGCACCTTGCGGTGCATGCCGAGATCCTGCAGCGCCTGGACGGCGGGACGAATGCAGGCAAGCGTCGGCATGCCGACATTCTCGATGAAGACGTCCTGGGTCGCAGCCGTGCCGCCCTGCATGCCGTCAAGCACGACGACGTCTGCACCGGCCTTGACGGCAAGCGCCGTGTCGTAATAGGGGCGCGCGCCGCCAACCTTAACATAGATCGGCTTCTCCCAATCGGTGATCTCGCGCAACTCCATGATCTTGATTTCGAGATCATCGGGGCCGGTCCAGTCAGGATGGCGGCAAGCCGAACGCTGATCGATGCCCTTCGGCAGATTGCGCATGTTGGCGACGCGATCGGAGATCTTCTGGCCGAGCAGCATGCCGCCGCCGCCGGGCTTGGCCCCCTGCCCGACGACGACTTCGATCGCATCGGCCCGACGCAGGTCTTTCGGGTTCATGCCGTAACGCGAAGGGAGATACTGATAGACTAGTGTCTGCGAATGGCCACGCTCTTCGTCCGTCATGCCGCCATCGCCTGTCGTGGTCGATGTTCCCGCAATCGTCGCGCCGCGACCAAGCGCCTCCTTGGCGTTGCCGGAAAGCGCCCCGAAGCTCATGCCGGCGATGGTGATCGGGGTCTTGAGCGTGATGGGTTTCTTGGCAAAGCGGCTCCCGAGCACGACGGTTGTGTCGCATTTCTCGCGGTAACCCTCGAGCGGATAGCGCGAGATCGAGGCACCGAGGAACAGAAGATCGTCGAAATGCGGCACCTTGCGCTTCGTACCGGCGCCGCGGATGTCGTAGATGCCGGTCGCCGCAGCGCGGCGGATTTCCGCAAGCGTGTGATCATCGAAGGTCGCCGACTTGCGGGGCGGCGTATACGGGTTGTGATAGCTCATGAGGTCCCCTTGATCTCAATAGGCGTCGGCATTGTCGATGTTGAAATTATAGAGTTTGCGCGCCGATCCGTAGCGCTTGAACTCTTCCGGCCTGACGCCGCGCACACCGGCCTTCTCAAGAAGCTCGGAAAGTTTCTCCAGATGCTGCGGGCGCATTTCCTTTTCGATACAATCGGCGCCGAGGCTTTTCACCGAGCCGCGAACAAAGAGCTTGGCCTCATAAAGGCTGTCGCCGAGCGCATCGCCGGCATTGCCCAACACGACGAGATGGCCCGACTGCCCCATGAAGGCGGACATATGGCCTATATTGCCGTGGACGACGATGTCGATGCCCTTCATCGAAATACCGCAACGCGAGGCGGCATTGCCCTTGATGACAAGCAGG
Organism: Rhizobium sp. BR 314; assembly: GCF_047445805.1. Classification (NCBI taxonomy): domain Bacteria; kingdom Pseudomonadati; phylum Pseudomonadota; class Alphaproteobacteria; order Hyphomicrobiales; family Rhizobiaceae; genus Rhizobium; species Rhizobium sp. BR 314. Next base: position 3,489 of record NZ_JARWLA010000048.1, read on the forward strand.
CCGCCGCGGCCGGTCGCGCCGGCATATTGGCTGGCATCACCTTCAATGACGACGCTGCCGGACATCATGTTTTCGGCAACGCCGGGACCGGCGGATCCATGCACCGTAACGTTGCCGCCGTCGTTCATGCCGGCGCAGTAATAGCCGACGGAGCCCTTGATATCGACGGTGACGGGTGCGTCGATACCGGCTGCCACAGCATGATGGCCGCGCGGATTGACGACTTCGAAGGCTAGATCATTGGCGCCCGCAGGAAGGCCATGAAGGGCGCTGTTGAGTTCGCGCAAAGGTGTGACGGATAGGTCGAAAACTGGCATGAAAAACTCTCTCGTTTCCAGCGCGCCTGATCAGGCAGCCTTTTCGTGATCCCAGAAATAAACGGTTGCCGGCTCCGGCTCCCAGATGCGGGCGCTCTCGATGCCCGGGAGATTGACGAGCGCACGATATTCCGAGCCGAAAGCCACATATTGATCGGTTTCCGCCATGACCGCTGGCTTGCAGGCGATGGGATCGCGAACGACGCCGAAGCCCGATTTGGTACCGACGACAAAGGTGAAGAAACCGTCGAGATCATCGACCGCGCTTTCGAGCGCCGCGCCGAGATCCTTGCCCTTTGCCATTTCGGCCGTGAGGTAGGCGGCTGCGACCTCGGTATCGTTTTCCGTCTCAAAGCTCATGCCGATGCGCTTGAGTTCGCGACGCAGGTTATTGTGGTTCGACAGCGAACCATTGTGCACCAGGCACTGATCCGAACCGGTGGAGAAGGGATGAGCGCCAAGCGTGGTCACGGCCGATTCCGTCGCCATACGCGTATGGCCGATACCGTGCGTGCCGGACATGCCGGTGACGCCAAAGCGGGAGACTACATCTTTTGGCAGGCCAACCTCCTTGTAGATCTCAACGGTATCGCCGCTGCTCATGACGCGGATATTCGGGCGCAGTGCAGTCAGGGCTGCCCTGCCCTCGTCAAGCTTGCCTTTGGCAAGCGTAATGACTGCGTGCGTGCTTTTGACAGTCACGGCCACGGGCGCGTCGAGTGCCCGTCTCAGCTCATATTCAAGCCCGTCGAAATCCTTTGCCGGATCGGCGGACTGAACGGTTATCTTCGCCGTGTTGCCGTTATCATTGCCGTAGATCGCAATGCCTGCGCTATCAGGTCCGCGATCGGTCATCGTGACAAGCATAGAGGACAAAAGCGCACCGAGTTTCGGCTCCAGCGCCTTATCCTTCAAGAAAAGACCGACAATTCCGCACATGCCCAAAGCCTCCATTTTCGCATCTGCAAAAATGGCTATCAGGTCCATTGTGGATTTTCAACTCAAAAGAATATTTTTTTCTTTTGAGGCAAGTTATCCGGTCTTGCCCCGTTGCGGGTAACTGATGATCGACAGGTATTTTGCCGGCAGTTTCACCAACACCTCTGGACCATGCGGCGCATCGGCATCGAAGAAGAGACTGTCACCGGGCTGCATGGGATAAAGCTCGTCGCCATGACGGTACATCACCTCGCCCTCCAGCATATAGAGGAACTCCATGCCCTCGTGCTGGAACGTCGGAAAGACATCCGAATCGGCTGTTAGCGTGATGAGATAGGGCTCGACGATGACGCCGCTCGAATTGTTGTCGATATGACCGAGCAGATTATATTGATGGCCGGCGCGCGTGCCGCGCCGTTCGAGCTCGACACCCTGCCCCGCTTTGACGAAGACGGCGTTGTGCGGCTCTTCATAGCGTCGGAAGAAGGACGTAAGCGGCACCCCTAGCGCTCGGGAAAGTGATTGCAAGGTCGTCAGTGACGGCGAGATATTGCCGTTTTCGATCTTCGACAACATGCCGAGCGAGATACCGGTCGCAGCTGCCAGATCCGTGACGGTGATACCGAGCTTCTTGCGATAGGCGCGCACTTCGTGGCCGATCGCCATTTCGAGATTGTTCTCTTTGGGCTCGCGCACCGCATGCGGATCTTGCAAAAATGCAGGGCGTCCACCGTGGGTTGGGTCGTCGGTCGATAATTTATCTGCCTTGGGTTTCATTCTATATCCTTTTTTCGGCAGGGCTGCTGGGAAGAACTCTATCCTCCCAGTGAAATTTTCTCAATTGCGACGAATATCACGCCTGACGGGTATCGCCGGGCGCGACCCCATAAAGGGAGCGATAGGCGCGGGCAAAATGCGCACCACTGGAAAAGCCGGTAGCAATGGCAATTTCGGAGATCGAAAGCGGGCTCTGTTCCAGAAGCCGCCGGGCAGTCTGCAGCCTTATCCGCCGATATTGATCGAGAAACGTCGAACCGAGTTGTCTGGCAAACAACCGGTTGAGATGTCGTGGTGTGACCCCTGCAATCCGAGCCATAGCCGTGCGATCGAGCGGCATCTCGATCGTCTCCTCCATTTTTTCAAGGACGCTCAGCAGGCCTGGATGGTGGACACCATAACGCTCGGCGAGCGAACCGCGCTGCGGCGCGGCGGGCTCGCCAACCTCGGTGTGCAGATACCAATCGCTGACGCGGCGGGCAAAATCGGCGCCCATGCGCTCGGATATCAGCACATGCATCATGTCGAGGGGCGCGATGCCGCCGCCGCAGGTGATGCGGTTTCCGTCAACGACGAAACGTGCCTGGCGCGGTGACAGGGCGGGAAATGCCTCCAGAAGAGCCGGCGCATGTTCCCAATGAATCGTGAAATCACGCTCCGCCATAAGGCCGGCCGCTGCAAGCAGATAAGGACCGCCGGAAATGCCGCCGATGCGTACGCCCTCCCGTGCAAGTTGGCGGAGGCAGGCGAGAACCGAAGGGTAATCCCAGTCGCGCGGCGATCCACCGGCGCAGACGAAGACCGTGCCGAGACCCGATCCGCGACCAGGAAGGGGTTCAGCCGGCACCGGCACGCCTCCCGACGAGACCGCCGGGGCGCCGCCCGGTGAAAAGATCGAAATCCGATAGATTTCGCGCCCAGCCAGCAGGTTGGCGGCGCGCAGCGGCTCGCTTGCGGACGCAAACGACATCAGCGCGAATCCCGGGATCAGGATGAAGCCAATCGTCTGGGTATTTCTCGCGTCGATCGAAGCCATGTCCTATTTCTATCCAAATAGGTCCCAATTGGGCAAGTCGACATTTTTCACTCTGTCATCATGAGCGGAATTCAAGGCGGATCGAACCATGCGCTATTCGGCTTTCTCAGTTTTCCTCAATGGCCTTCGCGGCAATACCGGCTGGGCACCTGCCTGGCGCCAGCCAGAGCCGAAGCCACATTATGATGTGATCATCGTCGGTGGAGGCGGCCACGGTTTGGCGACAGCCTACTATCTCTCCAAGACCTTCGGCATTACCAATGTCGCCGTTCTGGAAAAGGGCTATCTCGGCTCGGGCAATATCGGCCGCAACACGACGATCATACGCTCCAACTACCTTCTGCCTGGCAACAATCCCTTCTACGAGCTCTCGATGAAGCTCTGGGAAGGGCTGGAACAGGATTTCAACTTCAACGCCATGGTTTCGCAACGCGGCGTTCTCAATCTTTTCCACTCGGACGCGCAGCGCGACGCCTATACGCGGCGCGGCAATGCAATGCGCCTGCACGGCGTCGATGCCGAGCTGCTGGACCGCGAGGCTGTTCGCAAGAAGCTGCCCTTCCTCGATTTTGACAATGCCCGTTTCCCAATCCTGGGCGGACTACTACAGGCGCGTGGCGGCACGGTTCGCCACGATGCCGTTGCCTGGGGCTATGCCCGCGGCGCCGACAGTCGCGGCGTCGATATCATCACCGGCTGCGAGGTGACCGGCATTCGAACGGAAAATGGCCGCGTGACGGGTGTCGAAACCACAAAGGGCTTCATCGGATGCGGCAAGCTTGCGCTTGCGGCCGCCGGCAATTCTACCGTCGTTGCCGATATGGCCGGTCTGCGCCTTCCGATCGAAAGTCATGTGCTGCAAGCTTTCGTTTCCGAGGGGCTGAAGCCGTTCATCGACTGCGTCGTCACCTTCGGTGCCGGGCATTTCTATGTCTCGCAGTCCGACAAGGGTGGTCTTGTCTTCGGCGGCGATATTGACGGCTACAATTCCTATGCTCAGCGCGGCAACCTTGCGACCGTCGAGCATGTCGCCGAAGCGGGCGTGGCGATGATCCCGGCGCTGACGCGGATCCGCTACCTGCGAAGCTGGGGCGGCGTCATGGACATGAGCATGGACGGTTCTCCGATCATCGATCGCACCTATATCGACAATCTCTATCTCAACGCCGGCTGGTGCTACGGCGGCTTCAAGGCGACCCCGGCGTCGGGCTATTGCTACGCTCACCTCATCGCCCGCAACGAGCCGCATGAAACAGCACGGCAGTTGCGCCTCGACCGCTTCCAGCGTGGTTATCAGATCGATGAAAAGGGCGTCGGCGCCCAACCGAACCTGCATTGAGGACATGACGACATGGCAAGCCTGATTTCCTGCCCTCATTGCGGCACCCGTCCCAAAGAGGAATTCACCATCAAGGGCGATGCGAGCCTTGGCCGTCCGGCCGCGGATGCAGGTTCGCAAGACTGGTACAATTACGTCTATCTGCGCGACAATCCGAAAGGTCTACACAAGGAATATTGGCATCATTCCTCCGGCTGTCGCCGCTGGCTGATCGTCGAGCGTGACACCGTCACTCACAAGGTCCATGGCGTCAGCGATGCGGCGCTTGCCAAGCTTGGAGCGAGCGCATGAGCAGCCATCGGCTTTCCTCCGGCGGCCGGATCGACCGCTCCGGAACCATTGCCTTCAGCTTCGACGGCAGGAACTTCACCGGTCATCCCGGCGACACACTTGCCTCTGCCCTGCTTGCCAACGGCATCCGGCTTGTCGGCCGCAGTTTTAAATATCACCGCCCACGTGGCATATTGACGGCAGGCGCCGCCGAGCCCAATGCGCTTGTCACGACCGGGACGGGCGGACGCACCGAGGCGAACAGTCGCGCCACGATGATCGAGCTCCATGACGGGCTGATCGCCCGCAGCCAGAACCGCTGGCCTTCGCTCACCTTCGATGTCGGCGCCATCAACGGACTGCTCTCGCCCTTCCTCAGCGCCGGCTTCTACTACAAGACCTTCATGTGGCCTGCTGCCTTCTGGGAGAAAGTCTACGAACCGCTGATCCGCAGAGCGGCCGGTCTCGGCAAGGCATCCTATGAAGCCGATCCCGATACCTATGAGAAATGCTGGGTGCATTGCGACCTGCTTGTCATCGGCGCCGGACCCACAGGCCTTGCTGCGGCACTGACGGCGGCGCGCGCGGGGGCGCGTGTTCTGCTCGCGGACGAAGGCTTCGAGCTCGGTGGCTGTTTGCTTGCAGAGCGCAGCTCGCCCCTTGGGGAAATACTGGACGAGCTCACCGGCCTGCCCAACGTGCAATGCCTGCCACGCACCACCGTCATCGGCTGGTACGATGATAATGTCTTCGGCGCAGTCGAACGCGTCCAGAAGCATGTTGCAACGCCCGATCCGCACCAGCCGATCGAGCGGCTCTGGCGCATCATCGCCAAGCAGGCAATCCTTGCCACGGGCGCAGAGGAACGACCGCTTGTATTCGGCGGCAACGACATTCCAGGTGTCATGATGGCTGGCGCCATGCGCAGCTATCTGAACCGGCAGGCCGTCGCTCCGGGCAAGCGCACCGTGGTCTTCACGACCAACAGCTCCGGCTATCGGACGGCTTCCGACCTCGAGGCCGCCGGCCTTGAAGTGGCAGCCATCGTCGACACACGCGCCAGTGGTGAAGCCTGGAACGGCAAGGCGCCGGTCCTGCGCGGCGCATGCATCATCGATGCGCTTGGCACAAAACAGGTGCGTGGAGTGAGCATTGCGAGCGGCTCCGGCACACAGGAGATCAATGCCGATACTCTCGCGATGTCCGGTGGCTGGAGCCCGATCATCCACCTTGCGTGCCATCGCGGCGCCAAGCCGATCTGGTCTGAAAAACACGGAGCCTTCCTCGCGCCGGAACGGCAGGATGGTTTGTTGATCGCCGGCTCCGCGGCCGGTCTTGCCTCCACAGATTGCTGTCTTGGCGACGGAGCGATCAAGGCTGCCGAAGCTTTGGAGGTAATCGGCTTTGGCAAGGTTGCTCCCGCCTTTGCTTTGGCAGAGGAAGTATCGCCCGCAGCCGCGCCGCTCTGGCATGTCAAAGGCGGCAAGGGCAAGGCCTTCGTCGATTACCAGAACGACGTCCACCTGAAGGACCTTGGTCTTGCCGTGCGTGAAGGCTACGGTGACGTCGAGCTTTCCAAGCGCTATACGACAAATGGCATGGCGACCGATCAGGGCAAGCTTTCCAATGTCAATGCCATCGGCATCCTTGCCGAGGCTCGTGGCGTCTCGCCGGCCGAAGTCGGGACCACGACGTTCCGGCCCTTCTATACGCCGGTCTCCTTCGGCGCGTTGACGGGTACTTCACGGGCGAAGCATTTCCAGCCGGCACGCAAATCCCCTTTGCATGAATGGGCAAAGAAGAACGGCGCGGTATTCGTCGAGACCGGCCTTTGGTACCGCTCCTCCTGGTTTCCGCGCGATGGCGAAAAGACCTGGCGCGAAAGTGTCGATCGCGAAGTACTCAACATCCGCACGAATGCCGGCATTTGCGATGTCTCAACGCTCGGCAAGATCGAGATCTTCGGCAAGGATGCGGCGGCCTTCCTCGACCGCGTCTATTGCAATGGTTTCGCCAAGCTGCCCGTCGGCAAAGCTCGCTACGGCATCATGTTGCGCGAAGATGGCATGATCTACGACGACGGCACCACTAGCCGCTTGAGCGAGGACCATTTCTTCATGACCACGACGACGGCGCTCGCAGCCGGCGTGCTGACCCATCTGGAATTCTGTGCCCAGACGCTGTGGCCCGAGTTGGAGGTCTATTTTGCCTCATCGACCGATCAATGGGCACAGATGGCGGTGGCAGGCCCGAAATCCCGCGCCATCCTGTCCGAGATTGTCGATGACGATATTTCTGATGCGGCGTTCCCGTTCATGAGCGCACGCGCGGTCTCCCTGTTCGGTGGCAAGCTGAAGGGCCGGCTCTTCCGCATCTCCTTTTCCGGCGAGCTTGCCTACGAGCTTGGCGTGCCCGCGGCCCATGGAGAATTCGTCGCCGACGCTATCCTACAGGCGGGTCAAAGCCACGAGATTTGCGCCTATGGTGCCGAAGCGCTCGGCGTCCTTCGTATCGAAAAGGGCCATGTCACCCATGCGGAGATCAACGGGACCGTGACGCCGGGCGACCTCGGTTTTGCTCGCATGGTTTCAACCACGAAGCCCGATTTCATCGGCAAGGCAATGCTGACACGCGAGGGCCTGCAGGCAGCCGACCGTCCTCGCCTTGTCGGGGTAAAGCCGATAGACCCTGCTGCCAGCTTCCGTACCGGCGCCCATATTCTGCCGGAGAATGCGGCCGCGACGCTCGAAAACGACCAGGGCTACGTCACATCAAGTGCCTTTTCACCGAGCCTTGGCCACACGATCGGATTGGCTTTGATCAAGAACGGCCCGGAGCGCATCGGTGAGAAGGTCACTGTCTGGAACGGCCTTAGAAACGAATATACGAACGCGGTGATCTGCAGCCCCGTCTTCATCGATCCTCAAAACGAGAAGCTTCATGCCTGACTTGCCAACACCGAAGCCGGTTCTTGCCGGCAAGCCCGTTTTGCAAGGCGACGCCGTCCGGCTGGCAGCCCTGCCAGAAGGCCACCTCCTGCATGTAATGGGCGCGACCACAAGCGAGGAGATTGCGAGCCATCTCCTCGCGGTGAACCTCAAGGAAAGCGCCGTGCGCCCGGCCGGATACCGACAATGGTTCGTTGCAGGTAACCATCAGCTTTCCGAATCCCAGAGGCAGGCGCTCACCGATGCTCTCTCTGGCAGCGCCTTCATCTCGGACCAGAGCCATGGCCGCATCCGTATCCACGTTTCCGGATCCCAGGCGGCCGCGCTCCTCAACAAGGGTACGGCCGTCGACCTGCATCCGCTCAATTTTCCCGAAGGAAGCAGTGCCATGACCCTCTTCGGTCACATTTCGATCCAGCTTACGCGGACTGTCGGGCAGGATTTCGAGCTGATTGTGCTGCGGAGCTTTGCGCAATCGCTCTATGAGGAGCTTGAGGCGTTGGCGTTATCGTTGGGCGCGTCGAAGGTCGGCAATCCGGTATGGAATGGGGCCTGAAAGACCTTACTGCCTGCCCCACCAACAGGTCTTCCACCCTTCTTCCTCCACGGAGCGTTGCGCGGTTCGATTCGCTTCGTTGAAGTTGCGGAATCACGGACTTTGGCTCTTATCTCGTTTACGATCCAATGATCGCACAGGCGTTTCATATCCGCAGACACGTGAGGTTCCTTCTGGAAAGCGTTGAAAGGTTCTCGCTGGAGACGAGACGGGTTTCGGAAACGACGCAGCCTGCACAATCTGCCCAATATGGCAGAAGGAATGGACCCAGATCACACAAGTGCTGGCGCCTGAACAACTCTGCGTCTGGACGTTGAACGATGAAGCGTTGATCCGCTCGTGGCTTGAGCGTGGTATCGGTTACCTGACTTCGGATCAGCCCGACCTTGCTTTGAGCCTTCGTAGCGGAACCGGAGCATTGCCTGCGAGTAGAGGCAGCCGCCCTCGGGCATGAAGACGCCTGGCCGTCGCCTGTGGACCTATAATGTCTCGATAGCAGTTCAGCCAGTGGTGATGTCAGGTTAAGTTCTTGAGTGTGCTTTCGACAAGACGGGTGGCTCATGCAGTTGTCTCGGCCACGGCGTTCCAATGCGTGATCGCTTTGAGGCGGTGGAGATAGACGGCGACAGCCGAATGTTTGGACGAAGCGGCACGAAGAGATTTCGGACTACCGAAAAGACGATTGTGAAGAGTTACAGCTCGCCTGGCGAGCGAAATCGTTGTATCAGTCGCTCCCATTTTCGCAGTGGTAAATGCGAATTTTCGACGCGATTGTTCGGCCCCTTGTGCGACCGCTGCTCGACAGTCGGCATGATCTGATGCTGTGCCGCGCCAAAGGAACGAAGCTTGTCGGTGAGGACGCGCTTTGGCAGGCATCCCTGCTTCTTCACCAATCGGATCAGCAGGCGTTTGGCAGCCTTGGTATTGCGGCGCGGGTCTGGACGATCTCGTCGAGCAGGTAACCGTCCTGGTCGACGGCGCGCCAGAGCCAGTGTTTCCTCCCGCCGATTGTCACGACCACCTCGGCAAGATGCCAAACATCGCTCGAGCAGGCGGCTTTCGTCGCAAACGGCCGGCATAGTCCGGTCCGAATTTCTTCGCCCAGCAGCGGATGGTTTCATAAGAAACGACTATGCCACGCTCCAGCAGCATCTCGTCCACCAGACGCAGGCTCAGCGGAAATCGGAAATAGAGCCAGACCGCATGCACGATCACAGCGGGAGGAAGTGATGACGCTTGTATCTTACAAGGGGCTGCATCATGGCCGCCAACTATCAGCCAACGGGCTTCATCGCCGGTTAACCTGACATCGCCCGCAGCGAAGCGTGGTGTCGGCATACCGAGCGGCGGTTCACGAAGTCGACGAGTTCTCCGCGCTCATTCTCAGCATGACGACGACGTTCCAAAAAAGTTCTTGCTCTCCTCATTTTATTAGGTAAGTTTCCTAACAAAGGAAATGGACGCATGATTGTTGGAATAGATATTGGCGGCACGAAAACACAGATCATTGCTGAACTTGACGGCAACGCCGTCGGCGAGATGGTCGTGAACACGGCCGAATGGCGGGGGCGCGTCGATCACGATGCGGACGTAAGAACGCTCGTCTCGCTGCTCATCACGACTGCGGGGATAATGCCGGCGGTCACCGTCGTCGGTGCGCATGGTTGCGACAGCGACGAGGATCGGTTGGTGCTGCAAACGAGGCTTTCGTCTTATTTGCGCGGTACGGTTCTGGTTCTCAACGATTCCGAACTCCTGCTTCCCGCAGCAGGCAAGACGAACGGCATCTCGGTCATCAGCGGCACGGGTTCAATCGCGGTCTCGCGGGATGCAATGCGGAGAATGATCGCATCTGGCGGATGGGGTTGGTATTTGGGCGATGAGGGCAGCGCTAGCGGGCTCGTGCGCGAGGCGGCCCGCACCGTGCGCTTTGCGCTTGACCAAGGCGAGGCCCTCGACCCCCTCGGCAGCAACCTGCTGGCAGCTCTCGCCGTTTCCTCGCCCATTGAACTTGGTCGGGCGCTGGGTGAGATCGGCTCAGCCGCCGGGATAGGCCAACTCGCTCCGCTCGTTTTCGCCGCCGCCGATGCGGGTTCGAAGCAGGCCGAGAAGGTCATCGCCGATGCAGGCATGGCGCTTTCAGTGCTTGCCGAGCAACTGGTTCGACGTGGTGCGTCGTGTTGTGACGTCGTGACTGGGGGTGGCGTCATTGCACGGCAGCCACGCCTCCTTGGTGCATTCCAATCTGCCCTGGTGCAGCGCTTGCCGGATGCAACGCTGACATTACTGCACGAGCAGCCCGTTCTGGGGGCGATGGTGCTGGCGCGCAAGCTGCGTGTCGGCGCTCTGCCCGAAACCCTTCCGCTGCCACATATCGATGGCGAGTTGAAAACCGCTTGGGATTGGAAAGCTGCATGACGACCCAGAAAATCATTCCAGCGAGAAACTGGGGGCAGCGTATCGCGGCATTGGTGCTGATTGCCATCGTCGCCGTGCTTGTGTTTTTGGTTGCCACCAGCCGCCACATCAGCTGGTCGGCCGTACCTCAGTATATTTTCGACGAGACGATCCTCGATGGGATCAAGTTGACGATCCTCTTTACCGTCTTATCAATGGTCATCAGTATCGTTGCCGGTGCGATCCTTGCAATGCTGCGGCTTTCCTCGAACTCGGTGCTTTCCGGCTTTGCAAGCCTCTACATCTGGTTCTTCCGCGGCACGCCGCTGCTGGTTCAGATCATCTTCTGGTTCAATATCCAGTTGTTCATACCGAGTATTGACATCGGTACGCTCCATGTCGACACCAACGCAATCGTCACAGCTTTCGTTGCGGCTCTTCTCGCCCTCAGTCTCAACGAGGCAGCCTACATGGCCGAAATCATTCGCGGCGGATTGATGGCGGTAGACAATGGTCAGCATGAGGCAGCCAAGGCGCTCGGCTATACGCCAGCCCAGGCCATGTTACGCATCATCTTCCCGCAGGCGCTTCGCGTCATCATCCCCCCGATCGGCAACCAGACGATCTCAATGCTGAAGACGACTTCGCTCGTTTCTGTCGTCGCCGCCCAGGATCTGCTGACGCGGGCGCAAAACATCTACGCCAGGAACTTCCTGATCATCGAGCTGCTAATCGTGGCGAGCATTTGGTACCTCGTCATGACGACCGTCGCCTCTGCTATCCAATTCGTCATCGAGCAGCGGCTTGGAAAAGCCACGAACCAGGCCCCCAGCCTCTTGAAGAACGCCTTGCTTGTGATGCGCGCCGAAGGGAGAAATGGATGAGTATTCAAGATATTTCGCCGGCAGTCTCGCCCATCGTCGAAGCGATCGATGTGCACAAGTCCTTCGGTTCGCTCGACGTACTCAAGGGCATCAACCTCTCGGTGAAGAAAGGCGAAGTCGTATGCCTGCTCGGCCCATCGGGAAGCGGCAAGTCCACATTTCTCAGGTGCATCAATCATCTGGAACGCATGACGAGCGGCCGAATTCTCGTCGATGGCCGGCTGATCGGCTACCATGAACGAGGCGGCGCACTGCATGAAATGAGCGGCAAGGAACTGGCAGCACAGCGCCGTGACATCGGTATGGTGTTTCAGCGCTTCAATCTCTTTGCCCATCAGGACGTCCTGACCAACATTTCGCAGCCGCCCATCCTCAATCGCGGCAAGTCCCATGACGAAGCGCTCGCCCGCGCAAGAGAACTTTTGAAAATAGTGGATCTGGAGGGGCGCGGGAATGCCTATCCCTATCAGCTCTCGGGAGGCCAGCAGCAGCGTGTTGCAATTGCCCGCGCCTTGGCGATGAACCCGAAGCTCATGCTCTTCGATGAGCCGACATCGGCGCTCGATCCTGAACTTGTCGGCGAGGTTCTGAACGTCATGCGCAAGCTGGCAGCGGATGGGATGACGATGATCGTAGTGACCCATGAGCTCTCCTTTGCGCGCGAAGTCGCAGACCGCATCGTCTTCATGGACCAGGGCGTAGTGGTCGAGGAGGGTCCCGCTCGCGAGGTTCTCGACAACCCCAGCCGGGACCGAACCCAGGTATTTCTAAAACGGATGCACTGACCGGCAGGCATCGAAATAAGGCCGCGCGTCCTTCACGCGCATCAGGAAAAAAGGGGAATATCAATGACAGGGAAGACAAATCTGGCGATCATCGTTGCCGCTACGGCAGTTCTGGCAAGCTCCAACGGATGGGCGGCAGGCGTCGATCAGAAACTGCATGACATGCTGCCGGAAAAAACCAAATCGGCCGGTGAAATCAAGGTCGGCACGGAACCGCAGACGCCGCCGTACGATTTCTATGGCGAAGACAACAAGACGATTATCGGTCTCGAGCGCGAGCTTCGTGACGAAATGGGCGTTCGTCTTGGCGTGAAGTTTACCGACGTTCCCGCGCAATTTGCGAGCATCATTCCCGGCATCCAGGCCGGCCGTTTCGATATGGGCATGTCGGCTTTCGGCGATTTTGCCGAACGCGAAAAGATTGTCGATGTCGTCAATTACATGCTCGAGGGCACTAGCATCATCGTGCTGGAAGGCAATCCGAAGGGCGTGCATAAACTGAAGGATGCGTGCGGCCTCAATGCCGGCGCGGTTCAGGGCTCGATCCCGCTTCAGCTCCTCGACAAGCAGAAGACGCTTTGCCCGGCCGACAAACCGCTTAACGTAATGCAATTCCCCTCGAACGATCAGATCAAGATCGCATTGCAGAGCGGGCGCGTCGACCTTTCTATGGATACCACGGGCGTTGCGGCCTATAGCCTCCAGCATCAGCCCGCAGGCAACAAAAAGCTCGAACTCATCAGCGGCACTCAATATGCCATCGGTTACCAGGCAATGTTGGTCGGCAAGGAAAGCCCACAGCTGCGCGATGCGCTGGCGGCCACCATGCAGTCGATGATCAACGACGGCACCTACACCAAGATCTTCCAAAAGTGGGGTCTCGGCGAAAACAAACTCGACAAGGTCACCATCAACGATGCCGGGCGCTTTGCCGACTATATGAAGCTGGATTGAGGCCCAGCAAATCCCCGGCGGCCGCGTTTCGCTCGGCCGCCGTTTTTTTTCCAAACATGCGGGAAAGACCATGACAGACAGAGTGCCCTATCGCGAAGCAATTGCGCTTCAACCCGCCGCCCTGAAGGCCTGTTTCGATGCCGTTTCCACGCGGCTCGCAACGCTTGACCTTGAGCCGATCACAAAAGGTCCTACGGTTCTGGTCGGGATCGGAGCCAGTCTCTACGCGGCTGTTGTGGCTGCGGCGCAGATGCGCGCCCAAGGCTTACGGGCTTTCGCCTTGCCTGGCACCGATCTCTATGATCCGTCGATCGATCTCGGCAACGCCTACATAGCCTTTTCGGCATCCGGCCGCAGCGAAGAGCCGGCCCGCGCGATGGAACTTCGTCCGAATGCGCATTCCTACGGCATCGCCACGGCCGATGGCACACCGATTTCCCGTGTCGTCAAACAGATGATCGCGACCGAGAGCGGCGCCGACAGTGGCCCGAACACGACAAGCTATCTCGGCTCGCTGCTGACTGCGGCTCTGCTTGCCGATAAGGCTGGGCGCTCGTCTGCCGTAAATTGGGCTGAGATATCTGATCGAGCCACGACCGTCTTGAAGATGACCAGTGTGCAGGCTGACAAGGCCGCCAAGCTTCTTGCCGGTAAGAAATCCATCGACTGCGTCGGTACTGGCACCGCTTGCGGAACAGCCGGCTACGCAGCGCTTCTCATCCGAGAAGCAGCACGGATTGCAGCGCAGGACTGGGACACGCTGAACTTTCTGCACGGACCGATGGAGCCGAACGACCGAGATAGCGGCGTACTGCTGTTCGGTAACGGGCGAGAAGTCAAGCTGGCACAGGATCTCGCGGGCTTCGGTATTCCGTCGGTTCTGGTGACGTCGGAAGCCGGTATCGCGGATACGGACAATCTGGTCGTCATCCATGTTGCGGTCTTCTCCAAGGGCATCGGCGATGCGATCCTGCAAGCCATTCCGGCGCAACTGCTTATTGCAACGCTTTCGGAAGAGGCGGGATTGCCGGTCTGCGAATTCCGCTACCGTCAGACCGATACCAAGCGAGACATTTAAACACTCTTCAAAGGCTGATCTGGTCGACGGTCAGCGCTCCCGGATAGAGGAAGGCAGGCTTTCCTTCCTCTCCCAGCAGTCTCGCCATGGCAAAATCGATGGCGAGACGCACGGCCCCGAGAACGGTTGCCTGGTTTGATAGCTGGCCGCTCACTACCTCCACCGGCCAGCACAGTTCCTTCACAACCTCTCTGACGGTCGGCAGCAGTTGTGGATTTTGCCCAACACCGCCGCCAAGTACGATCAGTTGCGGATCGAGCACGCTCACGCAGGCCGCGGCCAAGTTTCCGACATCTCGGGCATGCTGTTCGACAATAGCGCGCGCGGTCGGGGATTGCTCGACGCGAGCAAAGAGATCGTTGGTGCTTTCCGGCGGCTTTCCTTCCTGTTCGGGCCAGTTACCGGCCGCACGCTCCAGCAAGGCTGCGGAACCCATATAGGTTTCCACCTGCTGCCACATTGGCCGCTCCTTCTCGGACCACGGAAATGGCAGATGACCGATCTCGCCTGCGCCACCCCTGAAGCCACGGAACAGGCGTCCGTCGAGCACGATGCCCATGCCGGTCTTCACGCCGATCTGCATGTAAATCGCAAAGGAACGCTGCTTTGCCGCTCCCTCGTGATATTCGGCAAGGGCGGCGCAATTAACATTGTTCTCCAGGAGTACTGGCGCACCATAGGTGCTTTGCAGCCGTTCCAGAATGGGAAGCAGTATCTCGCGCCCGAACATCCTCTCCAATGATGCGGAAATGATATTGGGAAGCGCAATTACCAAGGCGCGAAGCGGCATCGATCGGGCTTCGAACTGTGAAAGCAGCTGTTCGATGACATCCTCGATCAGCAGGAACCGTTCGACGGCGGATGTATCGACGAGTTGTCTTCCCACGGTCGCGATCGTCGTTCCGTCGAGGCCGCGGGCAATTGCGTTAATATGGGTCGTCCCACAATCGATACCGACGACAAAGCCGGCGTTTGGACCGAGACCGTAGGTGATCGATGTTCGGCCCACGGACCCGCGATTGACGCCGGCTGGGGCGACAAGATCGTAGCGCTCGAGCTCACTGACGGCTGCCGACATGGTCGGCTTGGAGAACATCAGCGAGGCGCTCAGTTGCGGTCTGGTGGCAGGTCCGGCACTCGCTATCGTTCGGAGCACTGCTCGTGCACTCTCCGTCAGCGGTGGCGCATCAATTCCGGCCTGTTGCCATGTAGTAATCAAAAGACACCCGGAGCCATGAAGCCATTCATAAAGCTTCCTTACCATCGACCTAGCGAAATTGACAGTCATATCCTATTGAAAAATATGGTTTGCTAGGCCGAGCCCCCTGTCGCATTCCGTCCGAAGAACGACATGGTGCTGCGGACCTGGTCAAGTGTTGTCCTCCTGCTTCCCCCGATCACCCCTATCTCTTCGACGCTTCCTTCGCAGGTTGATCGAGCCCCTCAGATATTCTCACATTGTTTGAAACACAGTCGTACGAGATCCAGATGTTGCGGTATCATCCTCCCACCATGGTCGATGACGCCATGGACAAGGTTCACCGCCACGGTCTGGGCGACAAGGATACCCAAAGCTGCGTCACAGGCCGCTCCAATGGCGGCATAACGGCTAAAGTCCTAGCACCCACCGATACGCTTGGCGATCTTGCGCGCTTTGTTTTTTGCCTGGACCGCGGTTTGCACGGCGGGTGCAGCGCTGCTCGTCGATGGTTGCTCCTGAAAGGAAAAGAGCCACCGACCCTGTTACTATAAGCGCTATCCGTCTGAACTTCTTTGGTGGCAGACATCGGCTTTGTCTGCATGGAATGCTGCTCTCGCGCCCTTTCGGTCGCCTCGACTAAAAGCGGGGCGTTCTGAAAGCGGCCGCAAGGACACGCCAATGACCAAACCTTGGCGCGTCCTCAACAATAGCTAGAGCTGCTTCATGTACTGCACAGAGGGCCATTGGCGGTAGCCTGCCCCCTCATAGGTCCGCCTGGCAGGGGCATGACCAGGGTCGGCTCCAGTTCCAACTAGAGCAACCTTCAAGCCCCGGTCGCGCATCACCTGCTCCGAAGCATCGAGCAAAGCTGTCGCAATGCCTTTGCGATGATGCTGTGGGTCGACCGCCATGATGCGAACTTCGCCAAGTTGCACGACGTCATGGAATAGCAGCCCGGCCCATCCGACTACCGCGCCTGATTGATCGACCGCCACCCATATGCTTGCCCCCTCTTGGTCAATCACCTCCTCAACCTCTTGGGTTTGCCTGACAGCCCAGCCGTTGGGGTAAAATGCCTCGTAGGCATAGGCCGGTACCGCGGGTCGCAGTTCTTTGAACACAGGCCCCCATGCCTTTAGCGACAATTCAATGATTTCGACTCTTTGTTCAGGCCGATAAGCCTCAATGCGAAAGTCCATTTCTTGCTCCTGAAAAAGGCATGACAAAGCCCTCTCGTGCGAGACTAGACGGCTTGGTTTTCCTTCGTTCAGCGGAAGCGGACGTTCGAGAAGCAGGGCATGAGACCATCTTACCTAAATGAATTGCAGCGCCAAACTAACAGGCCCTGGTGGCTGCGCAATCATGTTTTCAAGGGATCGTGAGCGCCTCTCCCAAACGGCCAATATCATCCCGAAACGTCGAGACTTTCGAGCACAGTTTTTGCGGATGCGCGGCAATCCCACGTCGGTTTTCCGGCCGTGGATTTGGCTAAAATATTTCTTCGGCTCTGGATTGGTGCAACGTGCCAACGGAAAGCGCACAGTTTGTCCTCATCATCGAGGACTCTGACGTTCTCTTGTCGCGACCCTATGCGCATCTCCTGGCTTACAGAGCTGCTGCGCGAAGGACAGGATTTGAGAGAGGCGAACTCAGCCGTGCGACCGACTACAAGCTGGGCGCAACACATTTGGCCCTAGCGGATATGCCGGGCCACGCGTGTGGATCGGGCATGGCCTTCATCGCTATCATTTTCAGCTCGTTGCGCTCAGCACGCCCATCGAGTTGAACAGTGGCGCCAGCCTCTCTGACCTCTTGAGCCAAATGCATCGCAAGACGGTTGCGCGTGGACCCCTCATTGACGCATTCGGACAAATCCCCGTGCAATTCCTTCAGTTCTACTGACACTCCACCCTTGCCGACTGTCCGGATTGTTGCTGACCTGGCCGACCATGCAATCATGTGAGAATACGATCCGGACAACACCTGAGGCTGAATCGACTTGACCAGGTCTCTTTTCACCTCTGGCTTCAAGAATATCGACGACATCCACCCCGCCGACCTTCTTCGGTCAGATCGGCAACGAGGCGGGCAACCGGCCAGCGCCGCTATAGTGCCGAGGCTCCAAGCCGGCGACCGTAGGCTGCGATCTCTCTACCGACGGGCAAACGCTCCCGCTGGTATCGGGCAAGCGCTTCGGCAAGATCATCGGATCCCGACAGAGCGTCCCGCAATGCGATCGCATCGCCCGCCGCTTTCGAAACGCCCATGGCGGTATGCGGACGTACGACGAAAGCGGAATCGCCGAGGAGAGCAAGGCGGCGCGATACCATGCGCCCGGCCTCATAGTCGAAAATGCCCTGGATCGAGGGCTGAGGCTCCGTTTCGACAGCAAGCGCGAATTGAGGCGGGAGAGCAGAAACGGCATCGCGCCTCAGAGCCTGCAAGCGCTCATCCGCCAGTTCGCCACGCGGCAAGGAGTGCTCGTAGACCCGGCCTTCCGCGCCGGTGAACAGTGCGCGCAGGTCCCGCTGCAAAACCGGACGATACCACACCCAATTGTAGCGGCGCTTTCCCGTCTCGAGCTCGCCCTGCTGGCCGGGAACCAAATAGCCAAGCACATGAATGCCGCGCGCCACATAAAAAGCGAAGCGATCGAGAAGGATTGAAGCTTCAGTCGGCAGGGCGGCCTCCGGTATGAGACCGCGCCAGGCGACGTAGCCGGCATATTCGTTGCGGCTTTGCTCATTGAGCAGGCTGCGCACGACGGAACCGAGGCCATCGGCACCAATCACCAGATCGGCATCCTCGGTATTGCCATCGGCGAATGTCAGCCTTACACCTTGCGCGGTTTCGCTGAGTTGATCGACTGGGTGCCCGGTCAGATAGCTGTCGGGCGCCAGATGCGACAGGACCGTCGCGTAGAGGACATCCCAGGATATCTGGGTCTGCGGTGTCGCCAGAAGCTCGGACACGCCGCCATCCTTGTTGAAGTAGATCCTTTCCTTGGCGACGACACCGATGCGGGCCACGTGCTCGCATCCGATCATGCGCAGGATCTGGAAGAGTTCACGCTGGCCGACCAGCCCTGCTCCTCGACCGGCAAGGCCTGAGGACGAACGCTCGTAGATTTTGACGTCATGGCCATCGCGTTGCAGGAGAATGCCAGCAAACAAGCCACCAAGCGAGCCACCGATTATGCGAATTTTCAAGGGTTTCATGGTCCTCTCCTCTTACTGAGCAGTCGTTACCGCAGTGCGTGCCCGGCGTTCGCCGATCTGAATGGCGACGGCAACAACCGCCAGGACTGCGCCGAGAATGCTGACACCGTTCCAGCCGGCATAACCCCACGCCGCCGTCGCCAGCGCCGCGCCGGCAGCACCGCCGAGAAACATAGCGGTCATGAAAATGGTATTGAGCCGGCTGCGCGCTTCCGGATCGAGCGCATAGACAATGTGCTGGTTCGATACCAGCGCGCTCTGCACACCGAAATCAAGGACGATCACACCGATGACGAGCGCCACAAGCGAAGCCCATATGCCGAAGATGACCCATGCGATCAGCGTCAGCAACGCACCCAGTAGAACAGCAAAATGAGGGCCGCGGCCATCGGCGATCCTGCCGGCAAGCGGTGCCGCGAAGATGCCGACCGCGCCCACAATTCCGAAGAGACCGGCAATATCGGCGCCGAGCTGGAAAAGTGGTGTTTCAAGGTAAAGGGCAAGGATCGTCCAGAATGCGGTGAAGGAGCCGAAAAGAGCGGCCTGCATGAGAGCTGCAGAGCGTAAGGCACCTTCTCTCTTCCACAGATGGGCGAGCGACTTGACCGCTGTATGATACCGCATGCGAGAGGCCGGCTTATGGCTTGGCAGCGTGAAAAACATCAAGGCGGCGGCAATAATTGCGAGCGGGACACCGATCCAGAACATGTCGCGCCAGCCTGCATGCGCTCCGACAAAGCCGGACAGCGTACGACTAAACAAGATGCCGGACAGGACGCCGGCCATGACCGTACCGATCGTCGCGCCGCGCTTTTCCGGTGCGGCGAGCGTTGCAGCGAATGGTACGATCTGCTGCGCGACCGTTGCCGAGGCGCCAACGGCCAGCGATGCGGCGACGAGCGTCCAGGCAGACGGTGCGATTGCCGCGAACGCCAATGCAACGGCAAGCACCAGAAACTGACCGATGATCAATCTGCGGCGATGGACGATATCACCGAGCGGCAGGAGGAAAAGCAGCCCTGCCGCATAGCCGAGCTGTGTTGCGGTCGGGATAAATCCGGTGATCGGCTGATGCGGAAAGTCGCTCTCGATGATACCGAGCATTGGTTGATTGTAATAGATGTTTGCGACGGCGATGCCGCTTGCGGCAGCCATCGCAAACAAGGCCGGCCTCGCGATGCCTTGGACGGCCGGAGCTTGATGTGCGTGTCCCATGTCCGTGATCCTTCGTTTCTTATGAATCTGTGCCTAATCAACTAGCTTTTTATCGTGATCCGTTTTAGTGATCTTGAATGATCATCCTGTATAACGGTTTTCGATATAATGGATACGAATGACGTCCTGGTGTTCACCACTGCCGTCTCCGCCGGCAGCCTCGCGGAAGCGGCGAGGCGTCTCGGGCTTGCTGCCATGGTCACGAGCCGGCGACTGGCATCACTTGAAGCATCGCTTGGCGTGCGACTTCTCCATCGAACGACACGTTCGCTCTCCTTGACGCCGGAAGGCGAGAGCTTTCTCCCCTTCGCGCAAGCCATCGTCGAAAATGAAACCGCCGCTTTGGCGCTCCTGCATTTAGGTGTCGCGGGTGCGGCCGGATTGCTGCGCGTCTCCGTGCCGATATCCTTCGGGATCAAGTTCGTCATGCCGATGGTGCCGAAGCTGCTCAACGAAAATCCCGAACTGCGGATATCGGTCGACATGACCGACAGCCTGCCCGATCTAGTCGCAACCGGAACAGACCTTGCCATCCGGATCGCCAGACTGCGTGACAGCAGTCTCATCGCGCAAAAACTGGCGGACAATCCGCGCCTGGTCGTGGCGAGCCCCGAATACCTTGCACGCCGCGGCAAGCCGGCGAGCCTGGACGACCTTGTCAACCACGATTGCCTCGCACTCGGCAGTGCAACACATTGGACCTTCCAGACGGCGGATGGGGAAAAGCACGCAAGATTGGGCGGCCGCTTCTCCTCCAACAGTATTGCCGGGTGCCAAACCGCATGTCTTGCCGGCGGCGGCCTTGCTCTGCTTTCGACCTGGTATGCCAGCGACGACATCAAGGCCGGCCGCCTTGTAGCCATCGACCTTCGAGGAGCGCGGCCCGACACCATTAATATCTGGGCGGTTTATCCGACCTCGAGGCTTGTCCTGCCGAAAGTTCGCGTCTTCATCTCCGCATTGCGGACGGCGCTCGTTGCCGCCGGCCTTCGCAATTCCGGTTCTATTGAGTGATAATCGCCGCCCTAACCTTCTCCGGCGTCAGCGGCATGTCGCGAGCGCAAGCGCCGTCGAGGAAAGGCTGGCCGGGCTGATTTTCGACGATGACCTCGCTCCCCAGGTATTCCCGGAAAATGCGGGAATGGATAACCCTCGAGGCGGCTCAACGCGCGCAAAGCGAAGTCGTTGAAGATCTCTGTATTGACGTGCAGCGCACTCTACCCAGGCGCGTCAGCGAGAATTGCCGGTCAACTGAGAACGAATCGCAAATTTGCACGTGATTGTCACCGTGATTCCATTTTGGCCACCTGACCAAAGAGGCGGCCTCAACGACGCTGCGAGGGGATGGTCTCGAAACCCGAAGACTCCGTTGCGGACGCCGCTCAAGATCTGTTAAACGCAAAGGGTATCAAATCGACGTGACGACATGTCCCGCGGCCGACTGTAATCACGTTCAGATGGTCCGAATACAGCGCGTATTTTCCCGTCGACCGATTGAATGATTCAAAGTAGCTGCTTTCACGCACCGGCTGACGATTCACAAGAATTAGGTCGCCACCTTTGGTTCTCAATTTTTGGAGGTCCCCGCCCGGTTCTCTCCAAAGGCGTTGCGCAGTATCGATTGTATATTTTCTAGTACGCAAAAGTGTACGTTTCGATCCCCGCCTTCCCTCAATCATCACAAGTTTCTCCTGACACTCAACAGTGAAGTAACTCTTGCGGTGAGAAGTCCTGGGGAATTCGGATGCTATTGTCTTCGAGGGATCTTTGGGAAAGGAGTCTGGATCGATAAAAACGATAGGTCGGGCCAATTGAGCGACTTCCACTCTTTGTTCAGCCGAGTAAATCGGTGAAGCGTAGAAGGAAATCGCCGGGAGCGTCCATGCAATAAGCCTAAGAATGTTCAAATTTATCCGCTCGCGAATTGAAACGTCCCTCATAGAGAGATCCTCCCCTTTGACGATATTGAGGCCCCACTGTCATATCGCTTGAATAAACGCCAAAATATACACTATTGAAATCTGCGTTAAACTTGGCAGTTCCCGTTATTACTAATTATTTCGGCTACATTACCTGTACGAATTCATCAGCAGAAAAGACATAAGACTTAAAGCAAGCAATGCGCTCGTGACGCCCTTCAGTCGGCTCTGCGGGGTCCCTGATGAATCTATTCGAGCGCTAAAACCAGGCGCCAGGATCATCGTGGGTGGGTGCGGTACGAGCTCAGTCGCTTATGCTGGCGGCCTCCGACAGATTGATCTTTGACCGCCGCGCCCTGCGCGTTGGCCAATGGATTTGACGATTGGCCGTGATCGTCTCAGCGGTTTGCTTCACGCCAATCTTTAGGGCGTTGTCGTCGCGAACAAACGCATCATCAATCGCGGAAAAAGCACGAGCCTCACTGCATATACCGGTTAAGCATCGTAAACTTAGCAGTCAGGAGGAATAGCGGTCTGCTGAGGCTTTCGGCTTTCACGCCCGAGCGATTTGCATCGATAGGCTCATCGCCTTAGCACGCAGTCCCGATGATGGCTTGAGGTGACGTCGTGTCGGGGGATGTAGAAAAAGCTGGCATCCGCATCATGGATAGAGACGAAGCGTTGCAGATGTCGCTTCGATTTGAAGCGCTTGATGATCCGCTCTCGTCGCGGGATTGGCTGGTGGGAATTCTCCACGCAATTGTTCAGGCCTTTGTGGGCGCGGTGCCCGACGCCGGGCTTGATCTCCCGCTTTGCGGCTTCGTCGGATCGAAGCTAGTCGGTAATCATTACACGCGGCGCGCGGCCATGGCCCTCCAACAGTTTGCACATCAGGCGCTTGGCCGCCTTGGTATTTCGGCGACTTTGAACCAGCACCTCAAGACCGAAACCATCCTGATCGACGGTGCGCCGGAGCCAGTGCTTCTCACCGCCGATCGAAACGACGATCGCTCGTGCCGCCATCATGTCGTCGACCATCCGCAGGCTGAGGGGGATGCGGAAATAGAGCCAGACGGTGCGGACGATAATTTCGGCGGCAAAGCGATGGCGGCGATAGTGCGGATCACGGTTCGTCATGACCCGTCATCCAATATCGATGTCCAAGCTTCGTTAAGTTTACGATGCCGTTGAAATATGTCTGGCGTGAATATGCCGCAGGCACGGCGAGCGGGAAACCGGAAAACGTTGATCCCGCGGCCTTTCTCAATGAATTGAAAGCCGAACGGTGTATTGGAGGTGCCTAAATACAAGCTCTCACCGAGGGCTATCGGCAAGATGCGCTACATTTGGCGACATATTGCTGATCGCAATGAACCGGCTGACAAGTTTCTTCATAGGTTACTTGAAAAGCTCGAACTGGTTGCGGAGCATCCTGAAATAGATGTTGCGCGCCCCGAAATCGTGGTGGTTGTTCACGGAATGCGCGATCCGGCGCCTGGTTGGGATAGTGCTGCACTTGGCGAGGTCTTTGTGCCTGGCATTGTCAGAGCTGCCGAGTTTCACAACATTCTGACCCACATTTCCACTTGCTGGCGATCCACTCGGTCGTCGTCAAACCATTGACGGACTGGATGTTTCGCTATCGAAGTGGGGGCACGAAGAAATGCAATTCTTGGTGAAATCGCGACGCAAATGGCTGGAGAAGGCTCAGGCAGCCCCAAAGACTATATCGACGACACACCACACCTGTGTCAATTCTCGTCAAAGAGATAGCTGGGATGAAGTTTCACGCGCTGGGCTACCGTGATGGAACGATAGGTTTTGATGATTGGGCTTTTGCGCATGAACTCTCGTGTCACTTCACGGAACTCGTCCATATCAACCACATTGAGGCAGGCCAATATGTCCGTATCACCGGTAATCACGTCGCAGCACGACACGTAGGGCGAGCTCCGTAGCATCACCAACAACTCATTGAACGTATTCAGTTGGTGGGACGATAGCGATATTTCGATCCAGATGGCCAGTTTGCGCTCAGCATAGGTCTGATTGACGATCGAAACATCGCCCAGGATTACGCCATTGTCGCGTAGACGGTGGATGCGGCGATGGCAGGCGGGTTGGGAAATGCCGATCTTGTCTGCCAGTTGTTGGAAGGTGAGCATGCTCGATTGCTGCAGCAGATTGAGCAGCTTGCGATCGATGCGATCGAGGCTCACCTTTGATGAGGACATTCGGCACTCCAAATCCTGACCATCTACACAACCTCAAGCATGTCGCGTCAATATCGCCTCGCGCGACGTGCTTCGGTGTGGGTTTTCGAGAATGTCGCTCTATGATGTGACGACCTCGCTCCTGAGCCGAATGCTCTAGGGGAAACGAGACGCATGCACAAGGCGGCCAATATTGCGTCGATGAGAGTTTTATGCGTGGCGAGGCTGCTCAGGTTATAAATTTCTCGATCAGAACCGAAAGAACGAAAAAACCATAAAGCGCGAGAGTGCCATAGTGTCATGAAGATGACAGCGCCCTCCTGGACGGATGGCACAATTTCAAGACGGGTGACCCTCTCGCATGCCTCGCTATCTTCCGGACACAACCCTCGCCCAGGGTGCTTGTGAAACCCACGATCCGACAGGGGCAATCATTCCCCCCATTCATCTGGCGACAACCTTCCTTCGTCCATCGGAGGGCTATTCGCAAACCGGCTGGAGTTACAGCCGCTATGGCTATCCAGGGCTCGAGCAGCCGGAGGCAACTCTGAGGACACTCGAGGGGGCAGCGGATTGTCGGCTTTTCAGCTCGGGCATGTCGGCCATGACCGCAGTCATCATGGCGCTGAAACCAGGCTCACACTGTGTTTTCCCCATCGACATGTATCATGGGATGCGCACCTGGCTGAAACGATATTCGGCGCAACAGAATCTGAAATTTTCCCATGCGGATATGACGGATCTCGAGTGCATGCGTGCGGCGATCATACCCGGACAGACGAGTATCGTCTGGGCTGAAACGCCCTCCAATCCGCATTGGTATCTCTACGATATCGCCGCGCTGGCGGATATCGCGCACAAAGCCGGAGCGCGGCTCGTGGTGGACAATACGGTCGCCACGCCCGTTCTGTCCCAACCCTTGTCGTTTGGCGCCGATATCGTCGTTCATTCGGCCACCAAATATCTGAATGGCCATAGCGATGTTCTGGCGGGCGCCGCCATGACCGCAAGGACGGACGATTTCTGGGAGCAAGTTTGCTTCAATCGCGACTATCATGGCAGCGTTCTCGGCCAATTCCAGGCCGCCCTGCTCATGCGCGGCATGAGAACGCTGCATCTGCGCGTTGGGCGCGCCTGCGCATCAGCCATGACACTGGCCACGGCCTGCCTCGAACATCCGAAGGTGGAAAAGGTCTATTATCCCGGCCTGCCGTCGCACCCGGGGCACGATCTGGCCAAGCGGCAGATGACGGGCGGTTTCGGCGGAATGGTGTCCATTCTTGTCAAGGGAGGCGCGTCAGAGGCTGACCGTGTGACTGCCCGCACCCGCGTCTGGAAACCTGCAACTTCGCTCGGAGGGGTCGAAAGCCTGATCGAGCGACGCGAAGCCATCGAACCCAATTCGCATGTCGAACCGAACCTCTTGCGACTTTCCGTAGGCATCGAAGCCGCATCGGATTTGATCGACGACCTGTGGACGGCGTTAGGCTGATGCACTACCCGCACCCGCATAAAACAACCAAAAACAATCTGCCAATGGAGGAGAACGGAATATGACATTGATCGGCTCTCAGTCCCGCCGGGACTTTCTGAAGACGGCGACTGCCCTTGGCCTCACGGCCGCCACCGGTCCCTATATGATCGGTTCTGCTCTTGCGGAGGAGGCACCGAAGAAGGGCGGCACCTTGAAGATCGGCATGCGTGGCGGCAGCACGACCGATACGCTTAATCCGACCTCCTATTCCAACGCCGTGCCCTTGCTGGTCGGTTACGCCGTCATGAACGGCCTCATCGAAATCGACGAAAAGGGCGTGCCGCAGCCGGAATTGTTCGAAAGCTGGGAGATTGGCGATCAGGCGAAAGAATGGATTTTCAACATCCGCAAGGGGATCGTCTTCCACAACGGCAAGGCCATGACCGCCGATGACGTGATCTACTCCCTTTCCCTTCATACGGGCGCAGACAGCAAGTCGGCAGCCGCCGGCGGCTTGAAACATATCAAGGAAATCCAGAAGCTCGGCACGCACCAGATCAAGGTCGCGCTTGCGACGTCGGATGTCGATCTGCACTACACACTTGCCGATTATCACCTTCTGGTCGTACCCGAAGGCTTTAACGACTGGGCCAAGCCGATCGGTACGGGGGCTTTCACCGTCGAGAGCTTCGATCCGGGCGTGCGCTGCGTGCTGCGCAATGTCGGAAACTACTGGAAGACGGGCCGCGGCAATGTCGATCGTATCGAAGTCACCGTCGTCAACGATATCGTACAGCGCATGAACGCCCTCGTATCCGGCCAGGTCGACGTCATCAATGACGTCGACAAGCGCGCGGTCGATCTGCTGCGCGCCGCACCCGGTATCGAGCTGGTGCAGTCGCCGGGCGGCTGGCATACCATCATGGCGATGCAGACGGATTCAGCGCCATTCAACAATCCCGACTTTCGACTGGCGCTGAAATATGCCTGCGATCGCGACCAGATTTTGAACGCCCTGTTCAACGGCTTCGGCCGGGTCGGCAACGACCAGCCGATCCCGGTTTCAGATCCCTTCTACAATACCGATCTCGTGCAGCGGCCCTACGATCTTGACAAGGCGAAATTCCACCTGAAGAAGTCGGGGATTACCGATACGAAGGTGATCCTGTCGGCCTCGGATGCGGCCTATGTGGGGGCGGTCGACATGAGCGTGCTCTTCCAGGCTTCTGCCGGCAAGGCGGGCATCGATGTGTCGGTCAAGAAGGAACCGCATGACGGCTTCTGGAGTAATGTCTGGCTCAAGGCGCCGTTCTGCACCTCCTACTGGGCCGGCCGCGCGTCTGCAACCGACATGCTTGCTTCTGCCTATTATTCGGGCGCCAACTGGAACGAAACGCACTGGAAAAGCGAGACTTTCGACAAGCTTCTCGACGCTGCGAAGGCCGAGGTGAAGGAAGCCAAGCGCAAGAGCCTGATCTGGGATATGCAAGCGATGCTGCAAGATCAGGGTGGTGCTCTTATCCCTGTATTCTCCGACTGGCTGGATGCCCATCGTTCGCATGTCAAGGGGCACGCTCCCCATACCCAGTTCGACCTTGCCAATGGCCGTCTGTGCGAGAAGGTCTGGCTTGAGGCCTGATATAGGAAAGCGGGCGGAAGGCCGTGGCGCAAGCTTTCGGCCTTCTTTTCCTTGTACGAAGAGAAACGATAAAGATAAATGAGGGAAACGTGCTCACACTCGTGATCAAGCGAGCGGCACTCGGATTGATGACCCTATGGGCCGCCTCCGTGCTCATCTTCGCCGGCACCCAGATCCTGCCCGGCGACCTCGCGCAAGCCGTGCTGCAGAACAATGCCACGAAGGAAAACGTCGCCGCGTTGCGACATGATCTGGGTCTCGACCGGCCGGTCGTGGAGCGCTATGCCGATTGGCTCGGCAACGCGGTACAGGGCGATTTCGGAACGTCCCTCATCAACAAGCGTGACGTCTCTATCGATCTCGCGCCGCGCATCTATAATACACTTTTCCTGGCACTATACGCCGCCGCCATTGCGGTACCCCTATCGGTGGGGCTCGGCATTTTGACGGCGGCCTGGCAGGGAAGCGTATTTGACGCCCTCGCCAATGCCGTGACGCTGCTTGCGATCTCGTTGCCAGAGTATTTCCTCGGCTATCTCCTGATCAAATGGGTGGCGGTCTACTGGGGCCTGTTTCCGGTTCTGGCGAGTGTCACCCCCGAAACACCGTTTTCGGGTCGGCTCTACATGACGTTTCTGCCGATGCTGACGCTGGTTCTGGTCATCGTGGCCCATATGATGCGCATGACCCGGGCCTCGGTTATCGCGGTCATGTCCAGCCCCTATATCGAGATGGCCTTGCTGAAAGGCCTGCCGAAATGGCGCGTCGTGGTCGAGCATGCGCTTCCCAATGCGCTGGCGCCGATCATCAACGTTGTCGCGCTCAATCTGGCCTATCTGATCGTTGGCGTCGTGGTGATCGAGGTGGTATTCGTCTATCCAGGCCTCGGTCAATCCATGGTGGATGCTGTTGCCAAGCGCGACGTGCCGGTAGTGCAAGCGTGCGGTCTGATCTTTGCGACCGTCTTCATCACGCTCAACATGGTCGCGGATATTCTGGCGCTCGTCAGCAATCCACGCCTTCGGCATCCGAGGTGAATGATGCGGCTTTTCGGACATAAAATGCCGTTAAAGGCACAAATCGGACTGCTCATCGTCATCGCAAGCGCAATGGCGGCGTTGCTTGCTCCAATTTTCGCCCCCTATCCGGAAGCGGACGTTCTCGGTCGGGCCTGGGCCGCGCCGAGCGCTCAACACTGGCTGGGCCTTGATAATCTCGGTCGCGACGTCCTCTCGCGCCTGCTTTATGGCGCGCGGCTGTCCATCGGGCTATCGTTGCTCATCACCATGCTCTCTTTCACGCTCGGTGTTTTCACCGGCTTTTCTGCTGCCGTGCTCGGCAAGACGATCGATATGATCCTGTCGCGTATCGTCGATCTTCTGCTGTCGATGCCGGCGCTGATTTTCGCCATGGTCGTGCTCTCGGTTCTGGGTACGGATCTTGCCGTCCTCGTCGTCACGATCGCCATTCTCGACGCCACGCGCATTTTCCGCGTCAGCCGGTCGCTGGCCATGAATATCGCAACGCTGGATTTCGTCGAAGCGGCGAAACTGCGTGGAGAAGGCCTGTGGTGGATATTGCGCCGGGAAATCTTGCCCAATGCCATGCCACCGCTCGTCGCGGAGTTTGGCTTGCGCTTTTGCTTCACCTTCCTGTTCATTTCGGCGCTGAGCTTTCTTGGGCTCGGCATTCAGCCGCCGAATGCCGACTGGGGAAGCATGGTGAAAGACTATTCGGCCATGATCATGCTAGGAGTGCCCACCGTGTTCTATCCCGCCGGTGCGATTGCCGCCCTGACAATTGGTATCAACCTGCTGGTCGACTGGCTTGTCTCGACTAGTGCCGCCAAATACTGAGCGCGCCATGATGGATACACAGATGGAAAATACTCTGCTTGAAGTCGAAGGGTTGCGCATCGAGGCCACATCGCAAACCGATGTCAAAACGGTTCTCGTCGATGATGTCAGCTTCACGGTGAAGCGCGGCGAGGTGTTGGGGCTGATCGGAGAATCCGGCGCAGGCAAGTCCACGATCGGCCTGTCGAGCATGCATTATACGCGGTCGGGCTGCGAGATCACCGGAGGCCGGATCATTTTCAACGGCCGCGATATCCGGGCGATCTCGAAGACGGAGGAGCGCTCGCTGCGTGGTGTCAAAATCGCCTATATCGCCCAAAGTGCCGCCGCCTCGTTCAATCCCGCACTGACCATTGGCCGGCAGGTCTGCGAAGTCGTCATCCGGCACAGGCTGATGAGCAAGGGGGCAGCGAAAGCGCGCGCGATCGATCTGTTTCGCTCGCTGGATTTGTCCGATCCCGAAACATTCGGCAAGCGCTACCCGCACCAGGTATCAGGCGGCCAGCTTCAGCGCGCCATGGCWGCCATGGCGATGATCGCCGAGCCCGATCTTCTCGTCTTCGACGAACCCACCACCGCACTCGACGTGACCACCCAGGTCGAGGTACTGGCTGCATTTCGCGCGCTTGTGCGCGAGCGCAACACGGCGGCCCTCTACATCACGCATGATCTGGCCGTCGTTGCCCAGATCGCCGATCGCATCATGGTGTTGCGCCACGGGAAAATGGTGGAAACGGGGACGGCGGAAGCCATCCTGCAGAACCCGCAGGAGGACTATACCAAACGGTTGGTGGCAGAACGCAACACAGCCACGACCGAGCGATTTGTTCAGGCGAGCCATAGCGACGAAGCAGCGGTTCTGCGCATGGACAAGATCGTCGCAAGCTATAGCGGTCTACCGCGTGTGATCGACAATGTCGGCATGGAATTGAAGCGCGGTGATACGCTTGCCGTCGTCGGGGAGTCCGGTTCGGGCAAGAGTACGCTTGCGCGGGTTATCGTCGGTCTGCTTCCACGTGAAAGCGGCGAGCTTTTCTTTGAAGGGAAGGAGTTGTCGGCAGCGCTCGCTCAACGTTCGCGGGATGAGCTGCGGCGTATCCAGATGATCTATCAGATCCCGGACATCGCGCTGAACCCCAAACAGACCCTTCTGGAAATCATCGGTCGCCCGATCGAATTTTACCTCGGCAAGTCGAAAAAGGACGTTCGGGAAAGGGTTCTCGAACTTCTCCGCCAAATCGAACTCCCGGAAAGCTTCATCACCCGCCGGCCGCCCGAATTGTCGGGTGGACAGAAACAACGCGTTTGCATCGCCCGGGCGCTCGCAGCGCAACCCGATGTCATCATCTGCGACGAGGTCACATCGGCGCTCGATCCACTCGTCGCCGGGGATATCCTCAATCTGCTGCGCCGACTGCAGGAGAAATTTGGTCTTGCCTACCTCTTCATCACCCATGATCTCGGCACGGTACGGCGCATCGCCAACAAGGTGGCGATCATGCGCAAGGGACAGGTCGT
The DNA here is from genome assembly GCF_047445805.1 of Rhizobium sp. BR 314. Lineage (NCBI taxonomy): Bacteria > Pseudomonadati > Pseudomonadota > Alphaproteobacteria > Hyphomicrobiales > Rhizobiaceae > Rhizobium > Rhizobium sp. BR 314. The sequence goes on from NZ_JARWLA010000048.1 coordinate 34,022, forward strand.
CGCCTATGGAGAAACGGCCGAGGTCTTTTCCCCGCCCTACCATCCCTATACGGAGCTGCTGTTGTCATCAGTTCCTGAGATGCGTTCCGAGTGGCTGGATGAAGTTCTGAACAAACGACGGGCCTAGGATTTCCGCCACTGATTAACCGCACTATCGGGGCGGGCGCAGACTGCGCCCGATCTCAATGGACACTTCAATCGAGGCATGGAAGGCTTCACAGCTCATTTGGCCAATCGCGACCGCCTGTGCTTAAAAGCGGGCACAGCCTCTCTAATTGTGCCGGTGAAACCCATTCTCTCCCGAGAAACAAACCTCGATCGCCACACGAAATCCAAAGAACTTCACATAAGCACATCTTCATCTCTGGTAGTTGTCATAGACCGGCCTGCCTTACCCCATCCGCTCGGAAGCGTAGGAGCCTGGGCTYGCCGGGAAGACGACGGTGCGGTTGCCGTTGAGGAAGGTGCGGAAATGGATATGCGCATGGATGGCGCGYGCCAGYACCTGGCTTTCCACATCRCGGCCGATCGACACATAGTCGTCGGCAGACTGCGCATGCGTGATGCGCGCCGTGTCCTGCTCGAYGATCGGACCTTCRTCGAGGTCGGCCGTCACATAATGCGCCGTCGCCCCGATCAGCTTCACCCCGCGCTCATAGGCCTGCTTGTAGGGGTTGGCYCCCTTGAACGACGGCAGGAACGAATGATGGATGTTGATGATRCGGCCCGACATCTTCCGGCACATCGCATCCGACAGAACCTGCATGTAGCGCGCCAGCACGATCAGCTCGGTGCCGGTCTGCTCGACCAGATCCAGAAGCTGGGCTTCGGCCTGCGGCTTGTTCTCCTTCGTCACCTTGATGTGGTGGAAGGGRATGTCGTGATTGACCACGACCTTCTGGTAATCGAAATGGTTGGAGACGACRCCGACGATGTCGATCGGCAGGGCGCCGATCTTCCAGCGATAGAGCAGGTCRTTCAGGCAATGGCCGAAGCGCGACACCATCAACAGCACCTTCATGCGCTTCTTGCTGTCATGGAATTCGGCGACCATGGCRAACTTGTCCGAGATCGGCTTGAAGCCTTCGACCAGCGCCGCCTCGCCGACACCCTCCTCKGAGATGAAGGAGACGCGCATGAAGAACATGCCGGTATCGAGATCGTCGAACTGGCTGGAATCGACGATGTTGCAACCCTGCTCGGCGAGATAGCCGGTGATCGCCGCGACAATGCCGCGCGTCGATTTGCAGGATACAGTCAGTACATAGTTCTTCATCATGCCCTGCCACACTTAAAACTGGAATCCGAAACGATGGCCTATGACGCCTTTTGCAATTCCGGCAGCGCTTCGAAGAGGTCGGCGACGAGACCATAGTCGGCGATCTGGAAGATTGGGGCTTCCTCGTCCTTGTTGATGGCGACGATGACCTTCGAGTCCTTCATACCGGCCAGATGCTGGATAGCACCGGAGATGCCGCAGGCGATATAGAGCTGCGGTGCGACCACCTTGCCGGTCTGGCCGACCTGCCAATCGTTCGGGGCGTAGCCGGCATCGACGGCGGCGCGCGATGC
>NZ_JARWLA010000049.1:0-35382 GCF_047445805.1 Rhizobium sp. BR 314
GACCGACATCGACGACGATGCCTGCACCTTCATGACCGAGGATGGCGGGAAACAGACCTTCCGGATCGGCGCCCGATAGGGTGAAATCATCGGTGTGGCAGATACCGGTCGCCTTGACCTCGATCAGCACTTCGCCGGCGCGCGGTCCCTCAAGATGAACCGTCATCACCTCAAGCGGCTTACCGGCCTGCACCGCGACTGCTGCTCTTACGTCCATAAGTCTTTTCCTCTTAAAGTTTGGCTGCACTTCTAGGCACCCGCCTATCGCGGCAGGTAACGGGTCAGCCGTGCTTCCAGAAGCCGCACCACCGTGATCAGCACCATGTTGATGAACAGGTAGAGCATGCCGGCGATGGCGAAGATTTCGAGGATCGCATAGGTCTGGCTCATGAGGCGCTTGGCGTGGCCGGTGATCTCCAGAACGGTGATCGTCGAGGCCAGGCTTGTTCCTTTGACGACGAGAACCAGCTCGTTGCCATAGGCTGGCAATGCTTGGCGCATCGCCAGCGGAAATGCGATGCGACGAAAACAAAGCAGCCGTGACATGCCACAAGCCTGTGCCGCCTCCAACAGGCCGGTGGGGATCGACAGGAGGCCACCGCGGAGGATTTCCGAAGTATAGGCGGCGGTATTGAACGCCAGCGCCATGACGGCGCAATGAGCGCCGTCGCCGATGATCCACCAAAGTATGGGACTGTCGCGCACAAAGGACAATTGTCCGAGGCCGTAATAGAAGAGAAATAGCTGAACAAGCAGCGGAGTGCCGCGAAACACGGTGCTATAACCCTTGGCAAAGCCGCGCAAGGCGCGGTTGTTCGACAGGCGCATAACGGCGAGCGCTAAGCCGAGATTGAAGCCGATGGCAACAGAGGCGATGGTCAGCAGGGCGGTGAGCCACAAACCGTTGGCCAGCGTCGGTACAGCGAGGCGGACGAGTTCGAAATCCATGACCTATCTCCCCGTACGAAGCCGCAGTAGACGCTCGATCCGATCGAAACCTCCCTGACTGACCAGGGTAATCGCGAGATAGACGACTGCGGCGATAAAATAGAAGATGAACGGATGCCGGGTCGAGCCAGCGCCGACGAAGGCAGCTCGCATCAGCTCTTGCAGGCCGACAACAGAGACGAGGGCGGTATCTTTGATCGTCGTTTGCCAGACGTTGTTCATGCCGGGCACGGCGATCCGCAGCATCTGTGGCGCAATGATGCGGCGGAAGATGCGGGTACCCGGAATGCCGAGCGCCCGCGCCGCCTCGATATGGCCGGTGGGAATGGCTGCTAACGCCCCGCGGACAACTTCGGTTGAATAGGCTCCGGAAATTGCAGCGATGGCGACGACCGCGATGATAAAGGCGTAGCTGTTGCCGGCGAGACCCTCATAACCGAAGGCTGCCGCGACACGGGCCACGAATTCGACCGAGGAAAAGAAAAGCAGATAGATGATGAGCAGTTCCGGTACACCGCGAACGATGGATGTGTAGAAGTCTACGACCAGTGTCAGCGGAAAGATCCGTGCCCATTTTATCAGCCCGCAGGCGACCCCAATGACGATGCCGAAGGCCATGCTTGCCGTCCCGAGTGCAACGGTGATAGTCGCCCCGCGCAGGATGGCGGCAATCCACCCGCCTTCCCATACCTGCCATAAAACGAGATCCATGACCCAGCCCTGTCGTTTGCCTAATCGGATGTTGTGTCGCCGGCGGGACGGGCCCGCCGGGAGAGCGATATTCTATTGGCAGGGCCGGGAGATGTCGGTCTTAAACCAGGCCTTGCTTGCCTTGCCGATCGAGCCGTCCGCGATCAGTTCGCAGAGTGCCTTGTCGATGTGGGTCTTCAGCTCCGTGTTTTCCTGGGCGATACCGACCCCGATGCCTTCACCGAGTGTCGGATCGAACGTGCTGAGTACCTTTACGTCGACGAACTGGAAGTCCTTACCGTCGGGACGGGCAAGGAAATCCTGGAGAGCTGAGGCGTCGGCAAAGGCTGCCTCGACGCGGCCGCTTGCGAGGTCGATCTGCATCTGGTCGAGCGTATCATAGGTTTTCAGGGTGGCGGATGGCGCGCGCTTCTCCATGAAATGCGCGTGGGTTGTGCCGGCCTGGACGCCGACGGTGCGGCCGCCGAGCGACTTCAGCAGGGTATCGATATCTTTGATGCTGGCGAGATCGGAATCCTTCTTGACCACGAACATGTTGGCAAGCTCGGCATAGCCAACCGAGAAGTTGATTTGCTTCTTGCGCTCGGCGGTGATCGACATTCCGGAGATAATAACGTCGAAACGTTTGGCTTTCAGGGCAGGGATGAGACCGTCGAAGGCCTGCACCACGAAATGGCAGTTCACTTTCAGCTTGGCACAGAGCAGGTTTCCGACATCCGCGTCAAATCCAGTGACGTTCCCGGCGGCGTCAGCCATGCTCCATGGCGGATACTCGCCCTCGGTGCCGATCGACAATTCGCCCTCGGCTGCGTGGGCCGCGGTGAGGCCGGCGGCGAAATAGGTAGCGAGCAATAATTTTGTCAGCTTCATGTTTTGGTTCCCCTTGCTGAGCGTTCTTGTTGGCGTTCGTCGGGAGATTTCTCCCGGCGGATGTTTCCGGCGGAGCGTCAAAGCGTACGGGCCAGAAACTGGCGCATGCGTTCTGAGCGAGGGTTCGTAAAGACCTCCGCTGGATCACCCTCTTCCTCAACCTTTCCCTGGTGGAGAAAGAGGATCTTGTGCGAGACCTCGCGCGCGAACTGCATTTCGTGCGTCACGAGGATCATCGTATTTCCGTCTTCGGCCAGTTGGCGGATCACCCGCAGGACCTCGCCGACGAGTTCTGGATCAAGCGCCGATGTCGGCTCGTCCAGGAGGATGAGCTTAGGACGCATGGCGAGTGTACGGGCGATTGCGGCGCGCTGCTGCTGACCGCCGGATAACTGGCCAGGATATTCGGCATGCTTGTCTGAAAGGCCGACCTTCTTCAGAAGCGCGTGTGCGTGCTCAATGGCCTCTTGCCGGTCTTCCCTTAGAACATGAAGCGGCGCCTCGACGATGTTCTCGAGCACTGTCATGTGTGGCCAAAGATTGAAGTTCTGGAAGACCATGCCGACGCGTGAGCGGATGCGCTCAACCTGGCGCATGTCCGCAGGCGCCGCACGGCCGTCCGACGCCTTCTTCATGCGGATTTCCTCTCCGTCGATGATGATGCGTCCATCGTTGGGCTGTTCCAAGAGGTTAAGGCAGCGCAGGAAGGTGCTTTTACCCGAGCCGGAGGAGCCGATCATGGACACGACTTCGCCGGGCTGCGCCGACAGGCTGACGCCGTTGAGGACCGAAAGTGGGCCGAAACGCTTGTGGATATCCCGCACCTCCAGCGCCGGCCGCTCGACAGCGCGTGGGCCGGTCGCGTCCCGCTGCGTCGCAACAGGGACCGCTGCGGCGGGCACGGGCTTTTCCTTGCCGGCGCCTCCGACAGCCTTCAGATCGGCAAAGGCACGGTCGAAATGGCGCAGAGCCGTCGAGAGGCAGCTGTCCTGCCAGTCGGCATCGTCGGGGATGAAGGCGGCGCGCAAGGCCTGCTTGATCTTGGTTCCGAGCGGCGAGCCGACCTTGCCGAACAAGTGCAGCCAGTTGTCCGCCTGCACCGCATCAGCGACTGTGGCACCGTCCAGCGTGCCGCATTCGACGACCAGCGGCAGCACGCGCGCATTCGGTAACGCATGGCGAACAGCGGCAGAGACATAGCCGGTTGCCGTCGCCGCGATCCCGGTCTCGGTCGTGGCGCTCGACCCGGTTACGACGACGGAAAGCGCCGGGCCGAAGATCTGCCGCCCCCAGTCAAGCCCGGCATGTTCGTTTTCGGTCACCAAGAGCAATGCCGGGTAGCCGTAGGGACCAGCGCCCGTATGCAGATCGAAGACGGCGACCTGTTCGGCCTGTTGTGCAAAGGTCGAGAGAATTTCGATCAGAGTCCGATTGGACCAGACGGGACCGTCTCCACCATAGAAGAGACCGTCCGGGAAATCGTATTGGCCGGCTTCTATGATCGGGGCAAGGCCGGCATAGCCGCCGTGCTTCTGCTGGGCCGCCTCGAAGGCTTGCTGTGCCCGGTCGCGTTCCGGTCCCTCCCAGGCATGGCAGACTAGTGCGTGGTGAAGGGCGGCATAGCGCTCATTTCTCGGCGCACCCTTCTTCCAATCGACGAAATTGCGATTGAGGTCGACATTGTCTTCATTGACCCTGCGTTGCCAGGCCGTGCTCCAGGGATTGATGAGGTGGATGGCCAGCACTGCGGTGTCGTCGGCAAGCTGCCAAGGGGAATTCCGCGATAGCCATGCGGTCTGGCACGCCGAGCCGAAAGGACCTTCGACCCCATGCGTCCCCGAGATCAACACAAGCAGCTTTTTCGCGTCATTGCGCCCGAGATAGGCAACGTCGGTCGTCAGGCGCTCTCCATTCGGTCCATGAAGCGGATGCAGGTATTCGACGAGATCGGCATTTGCTTGCCTCGCGGCGGCCAGAAAGCGGGTCCGAAGGGCGGAAAAGTCACCGGCGAACAGGCTGGATGGCGTCGAAGGGGACGTGTGACAGTGCTCCCGGCTTGTCGTATGCAGAATTGCGTTTCCGTTCATATTCGTTCCCGTGGTGCCGTGGTTCGGCCCCTGTTTTGTGTGGTCGGAAGGACGCCGAGCGGCGTCATTGCGTCGTGAGAGCGCCAATCGCATCGAGAAAGCGGTCGTTGTCGGATGGCGTGCCGATGGTCACGCGAATGAAATTTTCAAAGCCACTTTCCTTCCACGCCTTGACGATGATGCCCTGCGACAGAAAGTGTTGCATCGCCATCTGGCTGTCCCTGCGGATGTCGATGAATAGGAAATTCGTCTGAGAACGGACTGCCGGTAGTCCCATCGCGGCGATGGCGGCGGCAACGCGTGTTCGCTCAGCCTTCAGCGTTAGGACTGATGAGCGCATCCATGCTTCGTCCCGGAGCGCTGCGACCGCCGCGATCTGTGCCGCTGCATTGACATTGAACGGTGTCTTGGCAGCGGTCATGGCACCGGCGAGGCGCGCATCCGAGGTCACTGCATAGCCGACCCGCAAGCCGGCTAGCCCATAGGCCTTGGAAAAGGTGCGAAGCACCACAAAGGAAAGGGACGAGGCTGACAGTACGGCAAGGCCGTCCGGCAGGTTGTCATCGGCAAACTCGAAATAGGCCTCGTCCAAGACCAACAATGTTTCGGGCCGGACCGCTGCGATGATGCGATCGAGACTTTCACGACCAAGTGCCACGCCAACCGGATTGGATGGTGAGGACAGAAAGAAGATCGCTGGTGTTTTCTCGAGTTCGCCGATGATCGCCGCAATGTCGAATTCCAGATCCCTTCGCATTGGGACCTTCACAACAACGGCGCCATTGGCGAGAGCCTCGATTTCATGCAGGCCGAAGCCCGGACAGATGGTGGCGACAACCGCACCGGGTCTAAGGACAGCTCGACAGACCGCAGCGATCATTTCTTCCGAACCGTTCCCGACGACGATGCGGTCAGTGGCAACACCGAGCTTCTCACCGAGCGCGGCTCGCAGCGCCGTGCATGCGGGATCGCAATATCGAGCCGGGTTGAGGCTGGCGAGCGCCGCTGCGACCGCGGGAGAACAGCCGTCAGGATTCTCGTTGCTGGCGAGCGCCGCGATATCTTCCCGGCCACTGTGCAGCCTGGCTGCGGCGATGTTCATCCCAGCATTATAGGGCGGCAGTCCGGCCACATGCGGATTGAGGGGGAACTCTGTATGAGAAGCTTTCATGACGATGCCTCCTTCGAGGAACGGTTCAGGCCGTTTTGAGGTCAAAGATCGAGCGTGATCGACGATTTCGGACGTGAACAGCAGATGAGAACCCGGTCAGCAGTTATTTCGTCGAGCGGGTCCTCGAAATAATCGACTTCGCCAGAGATGAGACCCTGCGCGCAAGTTCCGCAGACGCCCGCCCGGCAGGAGAAGGTAGGTTCGATGCCCCGCGCCTCCAGGAAGGCGAGAATCGAATCACTGGTCCCGTCCCATGCGAAGCTACGCCTCGATTTTTCCAGGATGATTTGGACGTCATCGCCATTACCCGATGACTGCGGTGAGGTCGGCAGCGTCTTGTGGACAGCCGTTTCACCCTCTGCCGACAGGAGGCTCGCCGGACCGAAGAATTCATATGCGATCCGTTCCCTGTGTACGCCTAGCCCTGTCAGGATGGCATACAACGCCTGCATGAAAGGTGGCGGACCGCACATGTAAACTTCGTAGTCGTCGAGCGGCAGCAGCCCCTGCAGCGTGGCGCGCGAGAGAAACCCTGTCGAATGACAGCGCGCGATGGCTGGGTTCTCCGTGATGCGGTAGCAGAAGTGGACGTTGATGCCGGTGCGTGCAATGGCGAGCGCTTCCACCTCGTCGCGTAGCGCATGCACCTCAGCGCTGTCGCAAGCATGGATGAACCAGACGGGACGGTCACTTTGCCGTACCAGCACATCCAGCATCGAGACCATCGGCGTCAGCCCGACGCCGCCCGACAACAGGACTACCGGCCGCGTGCTCGCGGTATCGAGCTTGAAGCCTCCGCGTGGCAGGTCGAGCTCGATCACGGTGCCCGTTTCAACCTCGTCATGCAGCCAACAGGAGCTCAGGCCACCAGGCACATCGCTTGAAGGGGCCGGTTCGCGTTTGACCGTAATCCGGTAGATGCCCGCCTGCTGTGGCGAAGAGGAGACGGTGTAGTTGCGCAGGGCATGACCACCATTGCGGTCGGGAACGCGCAGCGTGAGGAACTGCCCAGCCTCAAATGGCCGCCAATGACTGCCGTCGAGAGGCGCAAGGTAGAATGAGGTGATGATGGCGCTTTCGCGCACTTTCGAGATGACCTCGAAGGGGCGAAAACGCAATGCGGCAGCATCGCTCATCCGGGGACTACCCTTACTCTGCGGCGGTTGCAACGGCGGCTGCCTCAGCCTCGGCGGCGATCATCTGCGCTAGCCTGCGACGAAACCGCATCGGTCCGACATCGATCTTCAGATCGAGATTCGGTGTCTGCTTATTCGCCATGCCGTGATGAACGGCCTCCAGTACGACGCGATCTTCCTCGAATGCGCCGCGCACGGACTTGGCAAACCGGGCCGAGACTTCGGCATCGTTGGGTGCAAAGTTGCGCATCTGGAACCAGTAATATTTGGTGCGGTTCTCATCGACCGGGGTCATAAAATTGTAGCTGTCCATCAAGAAGGTATTGTCTGGAAGCACCCTGCCTTCGCCGCCGGTATGTGCGGGCGCGAAAATCGCCTTGATGATCGCGTTGCTGGGGTAGCGTACTTCATAGTGCTGTTTGCGGTCGGCATTGCCCTCGAATTGCAGGAAGGGTGCATAAAAGGGCGCCGGCTCGGAGCCGATCATCCAGCGCCAAACGGTGACGCCATCGTCCTTCACAGTCGTCTCCAGCGGAGTTTCCTCGCAGGCCGAGCTTGCGAAGGACGACTGATGGACCCAGGCAACATGAGACGGATCGAGCAGATTGTCCGTCATGTAGAGATAATTGCAGTTGAGCGTCATGGACTCACCGCGATTGATGCCCCAGGCCGGATCGTCGAAATATTCGACCTCGAAGATTAGGCTCGGATCAGCCTTACCGGCGTCGCCCATCCAGATCCACAGCAGTCCGTAGCGCTCATGAAGCGGGTAGGAACGAACTTTTGCGACGTGCGGAATGCGCTCCGCTCCGGGCACGCGGGTGCAGGTACCGGAACAGTCGAAAGTCAGGCCATGATAGCCGCATTCCACGTCGTCACCCTTGATGCGCCCCATGGAAAGCGGCAGCTTACGATGCGGACAGGCATCCTCAAGGGCTGCTGGCTGTCCATCCTGCTGGCGGTAGAGGACAATGTTTTCGCCGAGGATGGTGACAGGCTTCAACTCGCGGCCGACTTCGTGGTCCCAGGCAGCGACATACCAAGCATTCTTGAGAAACATTTCGCACTCCTCGCGTTTTGTTGCCCGGAATTCTCGTTCTTTTTTGTCTGCCAACAAGTTGCCAACGCCTGCGTTCTTTTTTAGAAAATCTAAATTGGATTTCCTTTTGAGGAGGCTTGTATGCCCAGTCCATCCCTGCGCGGTCTGCAAGCCTTCGAGGCGATCGGACGTTGCGGTTCGGTCAGCGCTGCCGCGGAGGATCTCGGTGTATCACCTGGTGCGGTCAGTCAACTGGTCCGCAATCTGGAGCAATGTCTGGGGCTGACGCTCTTAGAGCGGCGAGGGCGCAGGGTGGAGCTGTCGTCCTGGGGGAGGCTCTACTACCGCGAGGTGGCAAAGGGTTTTCAACAGCTTTCCCACGCCGCCAATGTGCTGGCGCGCGCTCGTAACGAGAGCGGCATCGTGCTTAGCGCCTTGTCGTCGGTCGCCAGCAGATGGATCAGCCGTAAGATCTTTGATTGGCAATCTCTCTGTCCGAGTTCGAATGTGCGAATTATCGGCCAGGAGCAGGAACCCCGCCTTGGTGCAGAGGAAGTGGATTTCCGAATTACCTACGGTCGGCGTTCGCACGTGCATGAGCACGTCGCGCACCTCTTCACTGACTGGGTTGTGCCGGCATGTTCCCCCAGCCTGATCGCCAACGGCGCTCCGCAGCGGCCTGAGGATATCCTCGCATTTCCTCTCCTCAATGTGGAATGGGAGGCGGACTACAAGGCTTCGCCGCAATGGAGAGATTGGGCGGGCCTGATCAATGCCGACGGCTGTCAGACATTTTCCGGACTATCCTTCACATTGTCGAGCAGCGCTATCGACGCGGCAGCAAATGGCAGAGGTTTTGTCCTTGCGCAGATTTCGATGGTGCAAGAGGAGGTTGCTGCGGGCACCTTGATTGTTCCGTTTGATATCCGCATGAAGCTGCCTGAAAGCTACTATCTGGCCTGGGATCGAACGGCGTTGGAGAAGCCGTTTGGGCAGCGATTTCACAAATGGCTCCTCGGTATTGCAAAACAGCAGGACGCGATTTCTACACCAAGACCGGGTGCCGGAGAGCACTCATGGGCACTAGTGAGGTAAGCAAGTCGCGGCATTCCGGCTAGTTGCAGCGCAATGTCATCGCAGGCACTTAATCTGTGGCAGGCAAGGTTTTTTGTTTCGCACAGGTCAAACCGAGCACGTTTATGGCGAGCTACTGCTTTTTCATTGGTGATCCGGTGTGTCGTGGCGACGGCGTCTGCATATGGCTCTTCTCCTCGACAAGATTCCCCGTATAACCAGATCGTGCACATGGAAGGGAAGCCCATTCCTCAACGGGCGATAATTCGCTGAGGGCGGTTGTGAGACTTGGTCATTGCCTCAGATATTAGCAGCGGTATAGATTTCGAATGGAAGTATGTGCTGCGATACGGTGGGGGAACGATGGGTGTCCAACGCTTCAGCCATCGCTCTCACCAATGTGTCCGCCAACAGCCGAGCGGGGTGGGAAAGGACAACTTTAATCAAGCCTTCCGCTAGACCGGCTCGCGTTTCGTTGGTCAGCTCGTGGGCCACCACCACCAGGCGTTTGGCAGCGGGGCCACCATCCTCCCGAAGTGCGCGCATGACACCCGTCACTCCGCCTCCAGCGACATACAAGCCCACCCAGTTTTCCTCCTTCGCCAAGAGGTTGCGTGTGAGCTCGTAGGCGATATCCGGTTCTTCCTGGGTGCCCAGTGTCTCCATCATCTGGAAATCAGAAGCGCTCTCGCGGAAGTATGACCGAAAGCCCATTTCGCAAAGCTCCTGTGACAGGTAGCGGTGACTTCCCACGAAGCATGCAACCTTGCCGGGGTTTGGATTGACGTTGTCGATGAACCACGCCGCCGTCCGCCCTTTCTTAACGCAATCATTGCCGACATAGCCTGCGCGGCCTGGAGCAGTGAGATCCGAAATCATCGTGAAGACCGGGATGCCCTCCGCCTCGAGGCCGTCGACGGCGTGGTTCACCTGCGGATGATCTGATGTGATCACGCTAATGACATCAACCTCTCGGCTGAGCGCAAGCATCGCGCCGGCGGTGTTTTCAGGCGCGAGCTCATTGTCGAACCGGACGATGGCCCTTCCATGGGCTTCCGGATAGATCTCGACCGCCTTCGTCAGGACTTCTGCCCACATGCGATAGAGCTTCCGGTGGGATTGCTTCAGAAGGAAGCCGAACTTGATGACCGGCTTTTCCTTTTCGAGCCTGCGTTTGATGGCCGTCACGCCGTGAAAGCCGATGCGCTCGGCAGCCTCTAGCACGCGCGCAGCGGTTTGATGACGAACCGGATCCCGACCGTTCAAGACTCTGTCAACCGTGGAAACTCCTACATTTGCGGCCTTGGCGAGATCGGTGATGGTCGGTCTGGACATGAAAGTCTCCCAGAAAATGAGAGCAATTATGGGAGATTTAGGGAGAATCGTCCAGCCTGAAATTGACAGGATTGGGGAAAATGTGGTGGTTTTGGCGCCGCTGGAGGAAGCATTCAGTCATCGAAAAGAAGCGCCGGAGGGCGGAAAATTGGGAGGAGCAGACATGTCTGCGGCCATGGGATCGGCGCGTTCTAACAATAGCGCCAGCGGATATTCCTTGCAGGGTGACAGCCTCGTCCTCGAGATGCGCGACATCGTCAAGGCATTTCCGGGCGTGCTCGCCCTCGATGGCATGAACCTCAAGGTTCGGGCCGGCACAGTCCACGTCCTGGTCGGAGAAAACGGCGCTGGCAAATCGACACTCATGAAGATCCTGAGCGGTACCTACACGATTGACGGCGGAGAGATCCTCTTCAAAGGTGAAACGCTGAGCGGACAGGACACGTCGGCCGCACTTGAGCGCGGTATCTCGATGATCCATCAGGAACTCAGCCCCGTCCTCGACATGACGATTGCCGAGAACATTTTCCTCGGGCGTGAACCGGCCATGTCCGAAAAGGGCTTCCTTTCGCGCTTCGTCGATTTCGCCAGGATGAACGCCGACACTAGGGCTCTCCTTGACAGGGTCGCACTCAAGTATGACCCCGAGACGAAAATGCGCGACCTTTCGATCGCCGCCATGCAGTTGATCGAGATTGTGAAGGCCATCTCCCGCCAAGCGTCTCTCGTCATCATGGACGAGCCGACCTCCGCGATCAGCGATACCGAAGTCGCCATGCTGTTCCGACAGATTGCCGACCTGAAGGCAAGTGGTGTCGCCATCATCTACATTACCCACAAGATGGATGAGATCTTCCAGATCGCCGACGACATCACCGTCATGCGCGACGGTCAGTTCATCGCCGCCGCACCCGCGAGCGAATATGACCCATCCAAGCTAATCTCTCAGATGGTCGGCCGCACCATCTCCAGCATCTTTCCGAAAGAAGAGGTTCCGATCGGCGATGTCGTGCTTTCGGTCAATAAGCTGACCCGGACTGATGTCTTCGAGGATGTGAGCTTTACCGTTCGCGCAGGCGAGATTCTAGGCTTGTCCGGTCTGATCGGCGCCGGTCGCACCGAGGTCGCCCGCGTCATCTTCGGTCTCGATCCGGCCGATTTCGGAACGATCTGTCTGAACGGTACCGTCCTAAAGCTGAAATCGCCGAAGGATGCGATCTCCAGAGGCATCGCGATGGTGTCCGAGGACAGGAAGGCGGAAGGGCTCGTCTTGTGCCGCTCGGTCGGAGAAAACATCTCGCTTGCCAATCTCAAGAAGTTCGCAGGCGGTCTCTTCATCAGCGAAAGACAGGAAGAAACCGCTGCCCAGCGGATGATCAAGATGCTGCAGATCAAGACACCGGGCACCGCGATGATCGTCGAGAACTTGAGCGGCGGCAATCAGCAGAAGATCGTGCTTGCCAAATGGCTGCTCGGCGATCTCAAGCTCCTGATCCTTGATGAGCCGACGCGCGGCATCGACGTCGGATCGAAATCCGAAATCCATCGGCTGATGACCGAATTCGCCCGGCAGGGCCTGGCGATCATCATGATCTCGTCCGAACTGCCGGAAATCTTAGGGATGAGCGACCGCATCGTCGTGATGAGTGAGGGCCGGGTTGCCGGCGAATTGACAAGAAGTGAGGCCAATCAGGAAAGCATCATGCGCCTCGCAACGGGAGGACATTGATGAGTACCGAACCGATGGCTGCGGCCACGAAGGGCGCGACGCCCAAATCCCAGGCAAGGTCAGGCGGGATCGATTTCGCTCTGATCTACCGCAAATACGGCACCATCCTGATTTTCGCAGGCATCTGTATCCTTGCGTCGCTGCTGAGCCCGACCTTTCTGACGGAGGCAAATCTCACCAACGTTCTGCGCCAGGTCGTCGTTGTCAGCCTGCTGGCCTGCGGCGTCACCTTCATCATTATTCTCGGCCAGATCGACGTCTCGCTCGGCTCGGTGCTGGCACTCTGCGGGGTGATTGCGGCCAGTGTGATGGCAACGACCGGAAGCATCACACTTGCCGTGCTGGCGGGGGTCGTGATGGGTATGGTGACGGGCTTCATCAATGGCTTCGTCATCACATTCTTCCGCATCCCATCCTTCATCATGACGCTCGCTATGACGACGGTCGCAAGAGGCGCCGTGCTGCTCTATACCGGCGGCGCGCCGGTTTCCGGTCTCGGCGAGTTCAAGATCATCGGTCAGGGCTCCGTCGGGCCGGTGCCGATCTCGGTGCTGATCCTCGCCGTCTTCGTGGCGATCTCGTGGGTGTTGCTGAACAAGACTAAATTCGGCCGATATGTTTATGCCGTCGGCGGCAACAGTCGCGCTGCCCGCGCATCCGGCATCAATCCCGAGAGCATCGTCGTCAAGGCTTTCATCTACAACGGAATTCTCTGTGCGATCGCCGGCATCGTCCTGATGTCCCGCATCAATTCTGGACAACCGGCAGGTGGCGTCGGCTACGAATTCGATGCGATTACTGCGGTCGTCGTCGGCGGCACCAGCCTGATGGGCGGCACGGGAACGATTACCGGTACTATCATCGGCTCGATGATCATCGGTGTCATCAACAACATCCTCAATCTGATGAATGTCAGCTCGTACTGGCAGCAGATCATCAAGGGCCTGATCATAGCAATCGCGGTCATCCTTGATGTCTGGACGAAATCGGCCCGCAGCAGGAAGAAGGCCTGATCGGAACGTTCCCGCAAAGCAAAAACCGCCCAAGCGGAGGACCACCTATGTGTCGGCGCGAAAGGGCGCGCCGAAAACCACCTGCGTTTTGTAACGCCCAATGGGAGGAGAAGAAGCAATGAAACTCGTAACCAAACTCGCACTGGCGGCAGCCGTCTCAATCGCCGTCCTGTCCGCCACCAGCACGTTTGCCGCCGACAAATTCGTCGTCGGCTACGCCAACATGGCCGACACCGACGTCTTTGTCATGGCGCGAAAAACGGCCTTCATCGAGGCCACGAAGACCGATCCGAACGTCGACATCAAGTTTGCGGACGCCAATAACGATGCCAGCAAGCAGCTCGACCAGATCGATAATTTCATCGCTCAGAAGGTCAATGCGATCGTGGTCGTCCCCGTCGACTATCAGGGTATCGTTCCAGGTGTCGAGAAGGCCAATGCGGCCGGCATTCCGGTCGTTGCACTCGGCATTCAGTCGGCCGGCGGCAAATATACCTTCGTCGGTTCTAAGAACATCGACGCCGGCAAGATGCAGGCCGAGTACATGAAGGCCAACCTGCCGAAAGACGCGCATATCCTCTATCTGGAAGGCACGCCGGGCCTCTATCACTCGCAGGAGCGAAAGAAGGGATTCGAGGAAGCGCTTGGACGTCCGGACGTGAAGATCCTCGCCAGCCTGACGGGCAATTATGACCGTGCCGAAGGCATGAAGGTTACCGAAGACTGGATACAGAGCTTCCCGAAATTCGATGCCATCGTCGCAGCGAACGACCAGATGGCGCTGGGCGCTCTGGAAGCATTGAAAGGGTCCGATCGTCTCAAGGGTGTGATGATCGCCGGCGTCGATGGCGTGCCGGATGCGCTGAAGGCGATCAAGAGGGGCGAGATGTCCCAGACGATCTTCCAGAACGCCGGCGGTCAGGCGAGAGCTGCCTTCGAGGTCGTGGAGAGCATCAAGAAGGGTGAGCAGCCGCCGGCGGAGAAGCTCGTGCCGTTCGAGTCCATCACCAAGGACAATGTCGACCAATACATGAAGAAGTAATTCCTCCCAAGCAGACGTGCCGGGGCGAGAGCGTCCCGGCGCGCAAATCCCATATGCCATGAATTCAGTGGAGCCAGTGAAATGATGCGTCTTAGTCTCGTAACCGATATTCTCGGCTACCTCTCATTCGAGGATATGCTCGACACGGTTTCCAAGCTGGGGTTCGAAGCCGTAGAGCTCGGCTGCGGCAACTGGTCGAAGGCTCCGCATCTGAAGCTCGACGAGCTGCTGTCGAGCGAGCTGGCGCGAGAGGACTTCCTGGACGCCCTCAATCGTCGCGGCCTGTCGATCGCCGCTCTTAATTGCTCCGGCAATCAGCTTCATCCGGGGCCAAGCGGCAAGGAGCACCGCTCGGTCGTCGACAAGACCTTCCGGCTTGCCGCGAAGCTTGGTGTGAAGACCGTCGTCATGATGTCCGGCTGCCCGGGCGGCACGCCGTCGGACGAGCTTCCCAACTGGATTACCCACGTCATCCTGCCCGAACACGAGAAGGCGCTGGACTATCAGTGGAACGACGTGCTGATCCCGTATTTTCAGAAGGCAGGTCACCTTGCCAGGGAGTGCGGCATCCGCATCGCCATCGAGAACCTTGGTGCGACCATGATCCACAATCCCGCCAACATGCTGCGACTGCGCGACCATGTGGATCCTGTGGTCGGCATGAATTTCGATCCGAGCCATCACATGTGGATGGGTGGCGATCCGATCGCGGCTGTGCGCCTGCTTGGCGACGCGATCCACTACATGCATGCAAAGGACGTGCGCCTCGAGCGGACACTCGCAGAGGCCAATGGCCTGATCGACACCCACTGGATTAACGACATCGCGAAGCGGTCATGGAATTACGTGGCTCTCGGCCATGGCCACGACGTTCAGTGGTGGAAGGAGTTTTTCGCAGTCGCCCGCCTTGTCGGCTACGACGGCCCCGTCAGCCTCGAGATGGAGGATGCCGCGATGGAACCGCTGATCGGTGTCAAAAAATCGCTGACCACGCTGAAGCTCGCCCTGCCGCGCGACTTCGACTGACCCCATTCAAAGGAATAGGAAACATGCTCAAGATCGGTGTTATCGGAACTGGCGCGATCGGCCAGGAACATATCGAGCGACTTCACAATAAGCTTGTCGGCTCGACCGTGGTTGCCATCAACGACATCAATAGGGCGCAGGCCGAGGAGGTAGCGAGGCGTCTGACGCCCGCCGCCCGCGTTTTCACGAGTGGGCATGATCTCATAGCGGATGCCAACGTCGAGGCCATCGTCGTGACATCCTGGGGGCAGACGCACGAAGAATTCGTGCTTGCCGCGATCGCGGCCGGCAAGCCTGTCTTCTGCGAGAAGCCGCTCGCAACGACCGCCACGGCGTGCCTCAATATCGTCAATGCGGAAGTGGCAAGTGGTCGCCATCTCGTCCAGGTCGGCTTCATGCGCCGCTACGATAAAAGCTACCGTCTGCTGAAGCACCAGATTGACAGTGGCAATCTCGGCGAGCCCCTGATGGTTCATTGCGCCCACCGCAATCCGAATGTTCCGGACGTCTATGGCGGCGATATGGCGATAACCGACAGCTTCCCGCACGAGATCGATGTGCTGCGTTGGTTGCTCGACGATGACTACGTCTCCGCGCAGGTCATCATGCCCCGGAAGACGAAGCATGCCCGCAAGGATCTCGACGATCCCCATATGATTCTTCTCGAAACCCGCAAGGGCATCCGCATAGACGTCGAAGTCTTCGTCAACTGCCCCTATGGTTACGACATCCAGTGTCAGGTCGTCGGCGAGGACGGCATTGGCTATCTGCCCGAGCCGATGAGCGTGCTTTTGCGCAAGGACGCGAAACTCAGCCACGAAATTCTCCAGGATTGGAAGCTTCGCTTCATCGACAGCTACGACGTCGAACTCCAGGAGTGGATCGATTCCGTCAAGTTGGGCGTCGTGCTCGGACCGACGGCCTGGGACGGCTATTTCGCCGCTGCTACGGCCGATGCCTGCGTCGAGGCCAAGCATTCCGGCCAGATCGTTCCCATCGAGATCGGCGAGCGGCCAACTTTCTACGCACCGGCCGTGCTGAAGCCCGCCGCATGACGCCATAGCAAGGAGGAAGAAACAATGAAGATCGCACTCGACCCGCATATGCATCGGCATCTGCCGCTGGACGCGCTTTGCCGCAAGGCGGCTGATCTGGGCTACGACTACATCGAGCTTTCGCCACGTGACGACTTTCTTCCCTGGTGGGTGCGCCCGCGCGCCCACCAGGGCCGTATCGCCGAATTCAAGAAGGCGTTGAAGGATCATGGCGTCAAGCTTGCGTCGCTTCTGCCGATGTATCGTTGGGCAAGCCCGCACGAAGATGAGCGTCAGGCCGCCGTACGCTACTGGAAAGAGGCAATCCACATCGCTGCTGAAATGGACTGCGACACGATGAATTCGGAGTTCGGCAGAGGTCCGTCGCCGGACCGCACGCACCGTTCGAGTTGCTGCGGCGGCATGCATAATCACGAACACAGTGAGGCGGCCTGGTGGCGCTCCATGGAGGAACTCGTTCCGGTCTTCGAGAAGGAAGGTGTTACGCTCAACATGGAGCCCCATCCGGAAGACTGGTGCGAGACACTGCATCCGGCGATCGATATGCTGCAGACGATCGGCTCGAAGAACGTCAGGTTCCTCTATTGTGCGCCGCATACCTTTTATTTTGGCGACGACATGGCGAAGATGATCCGCGATGCAGGCTCGCTGATCGCCCATGTGCACGTGGCGGATACCTACAATCACAAAGCCTCGTCCGGTCTGCGCTACATTATCAATCCGCCGGGCGCAAAGGTCACGATCCACCAGCACATGGACATGTATCAGGGGGAAATCAACTGGGACGTCTTCTTTTCGTCGCTGGCCGAAGTCGGCTTCGACGGGATAGTTACGGCCTGCGTTTTCGGCTGGGAGGACAGGGCCGACGCGTCCGGTCGCTTCATGCGCGGTGAAATCCAGAAATACGTAGACAAATACTGGAAGACGTAAGCGGCCTGGTTGCGGGGGCCGATGGGGATGCCCATCGGTCCGTGGGTTAGGGCCTGGACGGGAGACACGTATATTCGCCGTGCATCCCGCCTGCCTGGCCAGCCATGGCAGCCTCTCCGACAGGAATGCACGAATGGAAACGATCGATCGCAACTGGTGACTGAACCGGAGAGTGAAAGTGGCGCAGGACAGGATCTTGGAGGCACCCAAGGATGTTGCCGAGTTGAAGAAGTTGATAATCTCCAGAAGCAAAGAGTTTCCAGAGTCGCTCAAAAGAGTGTTGGAGTTCAGCTTCACGCGACCCGAGGCGATTGCATTCAGCAACGCCTCATCGCTCGCCGCCAGCTGCCGGATCGCGCCATCTTCAGTCTCGCGCGCGGTCAAGGCGTTGGGCTACGGGTCCTTCCGTGATTTCCGAGAGATCTATCGCAATCATGTTTTGACGCTATCGCGGCGATCTTCACCTACGTCTCTCGGCGATGCCACTTAAGATTTTCGAGCCCATTTAGCTATATAACAAGGCCTCGCCCGGTGTTTCAGGAAATAATGGCTATAGGTGAACTCTCGTCTTCGTGGCGACGGACGCATTTCGGATTCATCCTTGTGTGCTCTCGACTTGATCAATAGCGGAGCAGTAGGCTGTCGAGCATGGCTGGTGGGCCGGACCGCCGGTTCAGACCCCTTCAAGAGCAGGCGGCCTAGCATTCGTCGCAAGTTCACGCTGAACAATAATCGCCGATGTGCCTCAAGGTCCGTGGGCCAGCAGCTCCTTTGCAATGGCGGCAGCAGCCTGAACATGCGTTCGGCAAGCCTCAGCCGCAATCTCCGGCTCGTTCTGTTCAATCGCTGCAAAGATCTTCCGGATCTGGGCAGGGCCCGTGGTTGTCCGGTTCGTCGTAGACAACGTCATCACGCGAAGTCGCGAAATTCGACTGTTCAGGCGGCTGACGATGTCCCAGGCAATATTGTGGCCGCCTGTTTCAAAGATGATGCGATAAAACTCGGTGGTTGCGTCGAGAATACCCTGAGGGGACTGTTGGCGAGAGGTGCGATCCAACTCGTCCAATGCCTGACGAAGTCTGTTCTTGACGCCATCCGCTGCCGTCCGCGCACAATCCGCAACGGCGATCGACTCCAATGAGGCCCGGATCTCATAGATCTGGCGTGCATCATTCCAGTCGAGACGCGCAACGATCGGGCCTTGTTTGGCCAGCATTTCGACAAGCCCCTCGGCTTCCAAATGTCGAAGCACTTCCCGAATGACCGATCGCGAGACGCCAAGCTGATCGCAAAGGGTCCGCTCGACAAGGCGTGCACCTGGCTCGAACAAGCCGTTGATGATCGCCCGTCGCATTCGATCAAGCGCAATTTCTCTCAAAGTAGCGGGCGGAGAATCGATGCGAAGGGCGGCGATGTCGTTTGCGTTCTGGCTCATGACAATCTTCTAGAACGAAAAGAAATCTTGCGCAAGCTCTTGACACGTTGTCTTATGGTATACCAACATATAAACAGCTGAATGGACAGGAGATGCAGATGGCGTCATTTATTCGCAAGACATTGTTGCACGTCGAGACAACCCACATCGAAGGCGGTAAGGGAGCCGCCGTGCCGCTAAAGCTGATCGCCGCCATCGCGGTCCTGAAAAATCCCTGGGCTGGCCGCGGATTCGTCGAGGATCTCAAGCCGGAAATTCACGCGGTCGCGCCCGTTCTCGGCGAACTGCTGACGAAGATGATCATCGACGCCGCCGGTTCGGGAGAAGCTGTCGAGGCTTATGGAAAGTCGGCAGTTGTCGGACTCAACGGTGAGATTGAGCACGCCTCGGCGCTGATCCATACGCTGCGCTTCGGCAACCACTATCGCACCGCCGTCGGCGCAAAATCCTATCTCGCCTTCTGCAACACGCGCGGCCCGGCCAATGCCCCGATCATGATTCCGCTCATGGACAAGAATGATGAAGGGCGCCGCTCTCATTATCTGACGATCCAATGCGCAGTCCCGGACGCACCCGCCGCAGACGAGATTGTCGTGGCGCTCGGAGCTTCGATTGGCGGCCGCCCGCATCATCGTATCGGAGATCGCTATCAGGATCTCAAGGAGCTGGGTCACGATGTTGCAAACCCTGCAGCGGTCTAAGACAAAATCCGGCGCGGCCTATGTCGACAGCGGCAGCGGCGACGAAGTTCTCGTCCTCATTCACGGTGTTGGAATGAGGATCGAGGCTTGGGGACCGCAGATCGAGCAGTTGTCGAAGCGCAACCGCGTCATCGCGCTAGATCTTCCAGGTCACGGATTGTCAGCGCCGCTTGAGGGCCGGCCGGATCTTTCGAACTTCGTTACCTGGCTTGCCTCCGTTATCGATGAGTTGGAGTTGGGCGCGGTCAATATCGCCGGCCACTCCATGGGTGCCCTGATCACGACTGGGATGGCTGCGACGGCGCCGGAGCGACTCCGCCGGATTGCATTGCTGAATGGGGTCTACAAGCGGACAATCGCAGCCCGGCAGGCGGTCGAAGCGCGCGCGGGTGAAATATTTACCGGTGCGTTCGACCGGGAAGCGCCGCTTGGGCGATGGTTTGCCCCTGATGAAGCGAATACCGACGCCTATCGCTTGGTGCGCGCGCTTCTCCAAGAGGTCAACGCCGAGGGATATGCCGCTGCTTATCGGGCCTTCGCGACGGGGGACACGCTTTATTGCGATTGCTGGCCATTCGTCACATGTCCCGCCCTGTTTCTGACCGGTGACGGCGATCCAAATTCGACGCCGGAGATGGCCAAGGACATGGCTGAGGCCGCACAAAATGGCAGGACCGCGGTGATCAGGGGTCACCGTCACATGGTCAACCTTACGGCACCGGAGGAGGTGACCGCGGCCCTGGATAACTGGCTGACATGGGCAGCCTAAAGAGGAGGATGAAATGCTTGAAGCAAGGGCTCTTAGAGACGCATTCGGCGCATTTCTCACTGGTGTGACGGTCGTAACGACCATGAATGAGGCAGGAGCGCCTATTGGCTTTACGGCAAATAGCTTCACGAGTGTATCGCTCGATCCGCCATTGCTGCTCGTATGTTTGGCGAAAACCTCGCGAAATTACCAGACCCTGACCACCGCTCGCGGCTTTGCGGTCAACATCCTTTCTGAAGATCAAAAGGATGTTTCGAACACGTTTGCCCGTCCAGTGGAGGATCGCTTTGCATCGGTCGCATGGACGCCTGGGCCATTCGGTTCACCGGTGTTTGCCGACGTTGCTGCGTGGTTCGACTGCGCCATGCATGAGCGCTTTGACGCTGGCGACCATGTCATATTGGTCGGCCGCATCGAGGCCCTGGAAAACACAGGCAAAACCGGGCTCGGTTACGCTCGCGGCGGCTATTTCACACCGGCGACAACGGAAAAGGATCTTCTCGCCAATGTCGAGGGAAGCCTGTCCGTCGGTGCAGTCGCAGAACGGTCTGGCGAGATTCTTCTTGTTCCGACAGCCTCGGGAGGTTGGACCCTTCCATCTGTCGACAAAGCCGAAAGCGAAGGGATGGATGTTCTCGAACTCCAGTTCGCCGCCGAGATTGGCCTTAAGATCCAGACCGGTCTTCTCTACTCCATCTACGAAGACACCAAGACCGGCTGCCAGCATATCGTCTACCGCGCAAGTCTCGGCCCCGGAAACGCGAAGATTGGCCGGTTTTTTCCGCTTCAAGACCTTCCGCTTGCCGAAATTTCCGATAGCGCCGTGCGTGAGACCGTGAAGCGCTATGCGCAGGAAAGCATGCTGGGCAATTTCGGCATTTATTTTGGCAACCACGAAAAAGGCCGGGTTCACGCCGTGGCCAAAAAAGGTGACGCATGAAATTCTCGCTTTTCGTTCACATGGAACGCTTGAACGCCAGCCAGAACCATCAGGAACTTTATGAAGAGTTCATTGAGCTCTGCGAGATCGCCGACAGGGGCGGGATGCATGCAATCTGGACCGGCGAGCATCATGGCATGGATTTCACCATCGCGCCGAACCCGTTCGTCAATCTAGCCGATCTTGCTCGCCGTACGAAAAATGTTCGCCTTGGTACCGGCACAGTCATTGCCCCTTTCTGGCATCCGATCAAGCTTGCCGGTGAAGCTGCCATGATCGACATCATAAGTGGCGGTCGCCTGGATCTCGGTATTGCCCGTGGCGCCTATAGTTTCGAATATGAGCGGTTGTTGCCCGGGCTCGACGCCTGGGGCGCAGGACAGAGGATGCGCGAGCTGATCCCGGCGATCAAGGGTCTCTGGGCGGGCGACTATGCCCATGACGGCGAATTCTGGAAATTTCCCGCAACGACCTCAGCCCCCAAGCCGGTTCAGGCGCCGCATCCGCCGATCTGGGTCGCCGCGCGAGATCCAAACAGCCATGAATTTGCAGTCGCCAACGGCTGCAATGTGCAGTGCACCCCGCTGGCGAACGGGGAGGCCGAGATTGCAAGCCTGATGGATCGCTTCAATGCGGCCTGCGAAAAGGCTTCGAATGTAAACCGTCCCAAGATCATGCTGCTGCAGCATACTTACGTCGGCTCCGACGAAGCCGACATAGCGCAGGCGGCCAAAGAAATCAGCGTTTACTACAACTACTTCTTTGCCTGGTTCAAAAATGAGCGCCCCATTCAACAGGGGCTGATTCAGCCATTGAGCGAAGATGAACTTGTCGCGAATGCGAACCTGTCTCCGGACAGGATGATCGCGAACATGCCGATCGGTAACGCTGCAACGGTGATCGACCGCTTGAAGGTCTACGAGAAGCAGGGTTGGGACGAATACTCGTTCTGGATCGACACAGGCATGAGCTTCGAGCGCAAGAAGGCATCGCTTGAGCGCTTCATCGCCGACGTCATGCCCGCGTTTCAGTGAGGCCCAAGATGCAGAGGTTCCAGCAATATATCGATGGCGTTTTTGATGACGGCTCGGCGCGTTTCGACAGCCTCGATCCGGCAACGGGCCATGTCTGGGCGTCCATGCCCGAGGCGCGCGAGGGCGATGTCGACCGCGCGGTCAAGGCTGCGGAACAGGCGCTCTGGTCAGGCGAATGGCCGGCCATGTTGGCAAGTGCGAGGGGCAAGCTCCTGCTTAAGCTCGCCGATCTCGTTCAGGCGAATGCTGCGCGCCTTGCCGAACTCGAGACTCTCGATACCGGAAAGATCATCCGCGGACCTCCGCACAGATTGCCTATGTCGCCGACTATTATCGTTACTATGCTGGGCTTGCTGATAAGATCGAAGGATCGACCCTGCCGATCGACAAGGCTGACATGGAGGTCTGGACCCGTCGCGAACCGGTCGGCGTCGTCGCCGCGATCGTGCCTTGGAACAGCCAGCTTTTCCTTTCCGCCGTCAAGATCGGTCCGGCGCTCGCCGCCGGTTGCACGCTGGTGGTCAAAGCATCCGAAGACGGACCGGCGCCCATGCTGGAATTCGCGCGCCTCGTGCATGAGGCCGGGTTTCCGAAAGGGGTTGTCAACATCGTTACTGGCTTTGGACCGTCCTGCGGCAGTGCGCTGACGCGTCATCCGGGCGTCGCACACATCGCCTTTACCGGCGGGCCTGCGACCGCGGCCCATGTCGTTCGCAACTCCGCTGAAAACCTTGCCAGCACCTCGCTGGAGCTCGGCGGCAAGTCTCCCTTCATCGTGTTTGCCGATGCCGACCTTGAAAGTGCCGCCAACGCCCAGGTCGCCGGCATCTTCGCAGCGACGGGCCAGAGCTGCGTTGCCGGTTCCCGGCTGCTGGTGGAAGCCTCCATCAAGGACAAATTCATTGCTCTCTTGAAGGCAAAGGCCGAAGCGATCTGCATCGGAGCGCCCCTCGATATGGCGACCGAGGTCGGGCCGCTTTGCACTGCGCGCCAGCGGGCGCATATCGAGAGCGTGGTGGCTGCGTCGGTCGATGCAGGCGCCAGGATCGTGACTGGCGGCAAGGCACGAGCCGGCGAGGGCTTCTACTACCTGCCGACGATCATTGATTGCGACGGCGTTAAGGCGCCGTCATTCGAAGCTGAACTTTTCGGTCCCGTCCTGTCGGTCGTCTCCTTTGCCAGCGAGGACGAGGCAGTCGCTCTGGCAAACGACACTCCCTACGGACTTGCCGCCGGCGTCTTTACTCGGAACCTAGCCCGAGCGCACCGCACGATCAGGAGGATCCGCGCCGGCATCGTCTGGGTCAACACCTACCGCGCCGTTTCGCCGATCGCTCCCTTCGGCGGATTTGGCTCGTCCGGCCATGGTCGGGAAGGGGGACTTACCGCCGCTCTCGATTTTACGCGAACCAAGACCGTCTGGCTCAGAACCTCGGACGATCCGTTCCCCGATCCCTTCGTCATGCGGTGAGCCCATGTATTACGAGATCAGGACTTATCGTCTGAAGAACGGCAGCATTCCCGAATATCTAAGGGTCGTCGGGGAAATCGGGATCGCAATCCAGAAGAGGCATCTCGGCAATCTCATTGGCTATTTCTCCTCGGAGATCGGCTCGATCAACGAGATCGTCCACATCTGGGGCTACGCGACACTGGATGACCGCCAGAGACGGCGCGCGCAGCTGGCGGCCGATCCCGAATGGCAGGCTTTCCTGCCGAAGATACGTGATCTCATCGTCACGGCAGAAAACAAGATCGTGTCGCCGGCGTCGTTTTCGCCGCTCGGCGGAAAAGATCCGATCTGAAGCAAGCAACTGTCCAACAGAAAACGAAAGTGGGAACATGACTAAGACATTCGCAATTGCAGTTCTTACCGCCGGTCTCGGCTTTGCCGGAGCCGCTGCGGCGCAGGATATGGTGTTTACCAGCTGGGGTGGCACCACCCAGGATGCCCAAAAGGAATTTTGGGCCGAAACCTTCAGCAAAACGGCGAAGGTAAACGTAACGCAGGATGGTCCGACTGACTACGGCAAGCTGAAAGCCATGGTTGAAGCGAAAGCGGTCGGCTGGGACGTCGTCGACGTCGAAGGCGACTACGCGGTTCAGGCGGGCAAGAAGGACCTGTTGGAGAAACTGGACTTCACCGTCATCGACAAGAGCAAGCTCGATCCGCGGTTCGTGACCGACTATTCCGTCGGCAGCTTCTATTATTCGTTCGTCATCGGATGCAACAAGGATGCCGTCGATGCGTGCCCGAAGAGCTGGGCAGATCTGTTCGACAGCAAGAAGTTTCCCGGCAAGCGCACGTTCTACAAATGGTCGGCGCCCGGCGTGATCGAGGCAGCGCTCCTGGCCGACGGCGTGCCGGCCGACAAGCTCTATCCGCTCGATCTCGACCGCGCCTTCAAAAAGCTCGACACGATCAAGTCGGATATCGTCTGGTGGGATAGCGGCGCACAGTCTCAGCAGTTGCTGGCGTCCGCGGAGGCACCGTTTGGATCCTTCTGGAACGGCCGCCTGACTGCACTCGCCCAGACCGGGGTGAAGGTCGAAACGTCCTGGACGAACAACATCACGGCCGCAGATGCGCTCGTCGTTCCGAAGGGTGCGAAGAACAAGGAGGCGGCGATGAAGTTCATCGCCAACGCGACAAGTGCCGACGCACAGGCCAAGTTTGCCGCAAAAACCAGCTATGCGCCGATCAATCTCGGCTCGCCTGAACTGATGGATCCCGCCCTGCGCAAATCGCTGCCCGACCAGCAGGCGGCAACGCAGGTCAACGCGGACATGAACTACTGGGCGCAGCACCGCGATGAGATCGGTACGCGCTGGTATGCCTGGCAGGCGAAGTAAGTAGCTCATGGCTTGTCTGTCGACGGTCCGGCACCGCCGGGCCGTCGAGATCGCCAGAATCCCTGGAGGTGCAAATGGCTCTAACGGCAACGATCGGCAACGCGATACGGAAATCGCCACGGCAAGGTAGCTTCGGCTATCTTCTGCCGGCGCTCCTCATCATTGCGCTGTTCTTCATCGTCCCGGTCTGCATGCTCCTTATGCGGAGCATATTCGAGCCACAGCTCGGACTGCAGAACTACACCACACTACTGGGCTCGACGACATATCTGCGCGTTTTTCTCAATACCTTCCTGGTCGCGGGTCTGGTAACGTTCGTCTCGATCGTCATTGGCTACCCGATGGCCTGGCTGCTCGCCATCATGCCGGAGCGCTGGTCGCGACTGGTTCTGGCGATCATCGTCCTGTCGATGTGGACGAACCTCCTCGCCAGAACCTACGCCTGGATGGTGCTGCTCCAGCGCACCGGCGTCGTTAACAAGCTGCTAATCGGGCTCGGGCTGATCGATAAGCCGCTCGCTCTCGTCAACAATCTCGTCGGGGTGACCATCGGCATGACCTATATCATGCTGCCCTTCGTCATCTTGCCGCTTATGGGCGTTTTGCGTTCGATCGATCCCGGCATCTTGCGGGCGGCGGCGCTGTGCGGAGCGAATAAGCGCCAATGCTTCACGCACATACTGCTGCCTTTGTCTCTGCCGGGCATTGCAGCCGGTGCTCTGATGGTTTTCGTGATGTCGCTTGGCTATTACGTGACGCCTGCCTTGCTGGGCGGAACCTCCAACATGATGCTCGCCGAGCTCGTTGCGCAGTTCGTCCAATCGCTTGTTGACTGGGGCATGGGCGGAGCGGCGGCATTTGTCCTGCTGCTGGTCACGCTTGCGCTTTACGCAATCCAGCTCAAATTTTTCAACCCCAATCGGGCGAGGTAAGTCATGCTTCTCGATTTCGAAAAGCTCGGCGCGCTCAAGTTTTTTCTGGTCGGATTGACAGTTACCGTCTGTCTTTTCCTAATCCTTCCTATTGCGTTTATCGCTGCGCTCTCATTCGGTTCGTCGCAATGGCTGATCTTTCCGCCACCCTCCTGGACATTGAAGTGGTATCAGGAATTGTTTGCCGACCCGCGCTGGCTCTATTCCGCGTTGACCAGCCTTGAGATCGCGGCCGTTGTTACCGTTCTCTCTGTCATCATAGGTTTCCTGGCCGCATTCGGTCTGAACCGTAGCACCTTCTTTGGACGTGAGGCGCTGCGAGCCCTGTTCCTGACGCCGATGATCCTGCCGGTCGTGGTTCTGGCCGTTGCGCTGTATGCCTTGTTCCTGCAGCTCGGCCTTGCCGGGACGACGATCGCCTTCATCATCGCGCATCTGCTGATCGCGCTGCCGTTCTCGATCATTTCGATCGGAAACGCGTTGGAAGGTTTCGACAAGTCTATCGAGGATGCGGCTGTTTTATGTGGCGCCAGCCCCTGGGAAGCGCGATTGCGCGTCACCGTGCCGGCGGTCAGCCACGGGATCTTTGCCGCCGCCATTTTCTCCTTCCTCGCTTCCTGGGATGAGGTGGTGCTGGCGATCTTCATGGCAAGTCCGACGCTCCAGACGCTCCCAGTCAAGATCTGGTCGACCTTACGTCAGGACCTGACGCCCGTGATCGCCGCAGCTTCCACCATACTCATCGCCTTCACCATCGTCCTCATGGTCCTGGCAGCCATCTTCCGCAAGGGATATAAAGCATGACCGAAGCATTTCTCTCTATTCGCGGCATTCGCAAGGTCTATGGCCAGGTGACGGCAGTCAAGAACGTGACGATGGACATTGCCGAAGGCGAGTTCATGACCTTCCTTGGCCCGTCCGGCTCGGGAAAGTCGACAACGCTCTACATTCTTGCCGGGTTTCAGGACCCGACGGAAGGGGACATTCTTCTGAAAGGCCAAAGCCTTCTTTCGACGCCATCGCACAAGCGCAGCATCGGAATGGTCTTCCAGCGCTACACGCTTTTCCCGCATCTCACGGTCGGTGAGAACATCGCCTTTCCGCTGCGGGTGCGCCGTACCCCAAAGGCCGAGATAGCCGAACGTGTGAAGGCGGCCCTGCGCCTTGTGCGCCTCGAAGGCTTTGAGGATCGCAAGCCTGCCCTGATGTCGGGCGGTCAGCAGCAGCGCGTCGCGCTTGCCCGGGCGCTTGTCTATAATCCGCCCGTCCTCTTGATGGACGAGCCGCTGTCGGCGCTCGACAAGAAGCTGCGCGAGGAAATCCAGTTTGAAATCCGCCGCATTCATCAGGAAACCGGTGTCACCATCCTTTACGTCACGCACGACCAGGAGGAGGCCCTGCGCCTGTCGGACCGCATCGCTGTTTTCAGTCACGGCGAGATTGATCAGATTGGCTCCGGCCAGGAGCTCTATGCGAACCCCGCCACCCATTTCGTCGCCGGCTTTATCGGCGACAGTAATTTCATCGATACCGAGGTGGTTGGACGCAGCGATGGCAAAGCGCGCCTGGCGCTCCCGGGTGGCGCCATAATCGATGGCGTGCCGATGAATGGCGGCAGTGTCGGCGGGACAAAGGCATCGCTGTTGCTTCGACCCGAGCGATTGTCTTTGTCGCGGGCTCAGATCGATGCCGGTCTCGCTGTGACGATCAGCGACATCACCTTTCTGGGCAACAATGTCGAGGTCAGCACGCGGACGGCAAGCGGCGACAGCTTGTCGGTTCGGCTTCCATTCGGACATGAGGCGATTTCGCACCTTGCCCGCGGCGATCAGGCCTGGCTCGGCTTCGAAGCCAACTCGGCGCACGCGTTTGCCTGACCAGCACTGTCAGGTGGCCCACGCGACCGCCTCCGTCGATCGTTCCACTTCAAATCCGTGAGGATGTACCAATGGCCCTTTCTGAAACCCTCCGTGGCCGGCTGAAGGATCCATCTCTGTTCACCGATAAGGTGCTGATCGCCGGCAAGTGGGTTGCGGCGAGCGAGGACGCCAAGACCTTCGACGTCTTCAACCCTTCGACCGGCGAATTGATCGCCGTCTTGCCGGACCTGAGCAAGGTCGAGGTCGACCGCGCCGTCGAGGCCGCCTATGCGGCGCAGAAGCAGTGGGCGAAGACGACCGGCAAAGAGCGCGCTGCCATTCTGCGCAATCTGTTCGAGCTGATGGTTGCCAATGCCGACGATCTGGCGACTATCCTGACGACGGAAATGGGTAAGCCGCTTGCCGAGGCGAAGGGTGAAGTTCTCTATGGTGCATCCTATGTCGAATGGTTCGGCGAGGAGGCAAAGCGCGTCTACGGCGATACTATTCCCGGCCACCAGGCAGACAAGCGTATCATCGTGATCAAGCAGCCCGTCGGCGTCGTTGCTGCCATCACGCCCTGGAATTTCCCTAACGCCATGTTGGCGCGCAAATTCGCGCCGGCGATCGCCGCTGGCTGCACGATGGTGGCGAAGCCGGCGGCCGAAACACCGCTATCGGCCTTGTCGTTCGCGCTGCTTGCCGAACGCGCCGGCATTCCTGCGGGCGTCTTCAGCATCATTACTTCGACGGAGCCTCCTACAATTGGCAAGGCGTTCACCGAGAATGACAAGGTCCGCAAGCTGACCTTTACCGGTTCCACCAATGTCGGCAAGATCCTCATGCGTCAGGGCGCAGAGCAGATCATGAAACTGGGCCTGGAGCTCGGTGGCAACGCTCCGTTTATCGTTTTCGACGACGCCGATCTTGATGCTGCCGTCGAAGGCGCCATGGTCTCGAAATACCGCAACAATGGCCAGACTTGCGTCTGCGCCAACCGGCTTTACGTTCAGGCCGGCGTCTACGATGCCTTCGCCGCAAAACTTGCCGAGAAGGTTGGCGCTCTCAAGATCGGCGACGGCTTTGAGGAAGGCGTCGCAGCCGGGCCGCTGATCTCGCAAAAGGCGCTGGCCAAAGTCGAGGAGCATATCGAAGATGCCGTGTCGAAGGGAGCGTCGGTGATGCTTGGCGGCAAACCGGGCGAACGCGGCGGCCTGTTCTTCCAGCCGACGATCCTGACCAGAGTCACACCCGACATGAAAGTAGCAAGTGAGGAGACGTTCGGTCCCGTGGCGCCGCTCTTCCGGTTCGAGACGGAGGAGGAGGTCATCGCCATGGCCAACGATACCGAGTTCGGCCTTGCCTCCTACTTCTATTCCCGGGATCTTTCGAAGGTCTTCCGTGTCGCCGAAGCGCTCGAATATGGCATGGTCGGCATCAATACCGGTCTGATTTCCACCGAGGTTGCCCCTTTCGGCGGGATCAAGCAGTCTGGCCAGGGCCGCGAAGGCTCCAAATACGGCATCGAAGATTACGTTGAACTAAAATATCTCTGCCTCGACATAGCATAGGCCAACAATCATGAGGCCGGGACAGGATCAGTTCTCTCAGACACGTTCAAAAGCAATCGATTGCAGCCTTCGTAGGTAGTCTCAGGTCAACCAAAGCGATCTCGTTGTGTTTTTTATTCGCTCGAGAAGATGTTCGGCGAGACCTTTGCGGCGCTCATCCTGGTTGAAACTTGCCCCGGGGCGGTGAGGTCGCGAATTCTTAACTTGTTCCTCCGCGCCGTTGTGGTCGCGGTCGATTCTCGGTGGCCGGGAGGGCGCGTCAAGCTATTATCCCGCCATTTTCAGGTCCTTATGCTTCGTGCGGCAAAATTCGATCAACTGCTTTGAGGACATTGGTCGTGCCAGAGCGTAACCTTGTAGCAAATGGCAACCGAGCTCTTTCAAGATCGTCGCATGCTCCATCGTTTCGACACCTTCGGCGACGATGTCGATGTTCTGCGACCGGCCGATTTCGATAATCGAGGAGACCAAGCGGCGCTGAGATGGAGATGTGACGATCGGGTTGATGATCTCCCGATCGATTTTAAGCCTTCGTGGCTCGAATCTCAGCAAGCTGACGATACTGGCATGTCCGGTGCCGAAATCATCGATCTCGATTTCGATTCCGAGCTCTTTGACGGCCGGAATTACCTCATTGAGAACGGGTTGAAGATCGTCGAAGGAGATTGTTTCAAGCAGCTCAAAACACAGGCGACCCTTGGCCACATTAAGCTCAGACAGTTCGGCAAGCAGATTTGCCTGCGCCAGTCGACGCGTTGAAATATTGACCGAGACGCGCGGGATGCGCATTCCCAGGCTGTCCCATCTTGTAAGCTCGAACAGGGCCTTTTGCAGGATCAGCCTATCCATGTCGCCGGAACGTCCCAAATTTTCCGCGACAGTGAGAAAGTTATCCGGGGCGAGCAGACCTTTTTGCGGGTGATCCCAACGGGCAAGCGTCTCGACGCCCGCGATGTCCAATGTGTCTGCATGAAACTGTGGCTGAAAGAATGCAACCAGTTCATCGCGGTCGAGAGCATGATTGAATTCGTCCGCCAATTCCTTCGTATGGATTGCGGCGCTGCGAAGCCCCTCGGTGAAAATGGCCGCCCGGCCGCGGCCCGTCTTCTTCGCTTCGTATAGAGCCAAATCGGCATTGAGACGCAGCTGACTGAGGTCCTGTCCCTGTGCAGGTTCAGTCTCCCATGCGACGCCGACGCTTGCTCCAACCACGCATTCTGAGCCATCAACGAATATAGGCTGCTTGAGTGTATCGACAATCTGTTGGGCCAGTTCGGCTGCCTTAGGCGCGGGATGGGAGCTCCAGCTAGCGAAAATGAACTCGTCTCCACCGATTCGGGCCGCTACGTCGTTTGGGCCGGCCAATTTGACAAGGCGTGACGCCGCCGCCTGCAAAACTGTATCACCTCCGGCATGCCCTTTGGTGTCGTTGATCTCCTTAAATCGATCGAGGTCGATATGAAGCAGCATCAGGCAATTTTCTGGACGGGGCCTCGGCGATAGCGAGATCATCCGATCAATGAATCGGCGATTGGGAAGCCCCGTTAGTGCGTCATGCAGCGACAGGTATTCGAGCCTTTGCCGTGCTCGAACGAGCTTCTTCTTGTGAAGCCGAAGTTTTTCAATGGTTCTTTGCCGTGATTTGGTCAGAAAGCCTACCCAGACGATCGGCGCAACGACACACAAAGACAATAAGCAAGCATAGAGTTCAAAAGTGGCAACGTCGTTGTTTTGGCCCCATCCGCCCTTAGGCACAGCAACAAGGGTCCATCGGCCGTAAGTCATATCAGCAGATGCCACGACTGGATTCTTCGAAAAAGTTTCCAGGTGGCCGAGAAAAACTTGTTTGGCCAACCTCGGTTCCGGTACATCGCTGATGGCGATCTCAAGGTCGGTTGATCCAAGGCCGCTATCTTGGTACAGCCTCGGTATGTCTATGACTCCAGAAACAAGACCCCAAAAGATCTGGCTTGTTCTATCGTTGATATAAACTGGGCACCTGGCCACGAAAGCCGTTCCACCCTGGACGAGGTCCACGGGGCCTGTCAGGACGATATTGTGGGAATTGCGCGCCAGCATTGCGCTATTCCGCTGCTTTTCGTTCGTTCGATAGTCGAGTCCGATTGCCTTTTCGTTTCCTTTTTCTGGATAAACCCACTTGACCACCATGCCGGGGGCCGCGGCGAAGCTTCGCAGCTGTGAATCCGGCTGCAAGATCTCCGCGGCGAGTTTGGAAAAATCACTCTGGTCCATCGCCGGATTGACTGCGATACCCGCTGACAGGCCTTGCAGCAGCTTCACATTGCTGTTGAGGTTCGTCTGGAGCCGAGCCGATATGGTGGCAAGCTCGCCGGCAGCTACTGAGCGCTCATCGGCTAGTGATCGTTCCAGCCGCCAGTTCGTTGCGACATGCACGACAACGACCGCAATAGTTGCCGCAAACATTGCCGGAGCAAATGCGCTAATATAGCTTGCTGCAGGACTCGCGAAGCCCCGTAATATCTTTGGTTTTCTTCGAAACTTCATCAGATTGCCGGTATAGGGACAGGCCTGCACTGTCACACAGTTTCTTTAAAGCAACACTAAAGTCCATCACCGTTGGCGAGGCAGTCGACACCTCGTCTTCGTCGCGCAACAGTGGTAAGACTGAGGGCAGTGAGACTATAACCACGACCGAAGGGGCGTCTGTTCATTTTGTGTCGAGATTACTCCTTAAACGGCTCGCCGAGTGCCTGGAAAGCGCCGAACTGGCCACTGCATGTCGACCTTGAGCATACAAGCGTTCCCAAGGTGCAAATAAAGCAATTGTATTCGAAATTTCGGGAGCCGGTGGAAAGGATGGTGACGATAAAGGCAGCTGGCAGAACCGTCAAACAGTAGTCCGACCCTGTCTGGATTTTACGCGGCTATTGCGGCTCAAAAACCATGTCCTAAATCGTCGGCTTTATATTCTGGTTCAGGCGGAACAAATTTGTCGGATCGAACTTGTTTTTGAGTGTGACAAGGCGCGCATAGTTTTCACCATAGGCCGCGCGTACACGATCTTCACCTTCGTCTCCCAAGTTGTTGGCATACACCCCACCCGTCGAATACGGTCTAACGGCATGCCACAACTCGCGGGCCCAACGCATATTGGCCTCATCGTCCGCAGAGGCATCCCAGATGGCTATCGGGAAGCAATCATAATGGGCGTCGCGGTTCGCATATGGCGAATCCGACTTCGAAACTCGGGCGATTGCGCCACCGACTTGCTGAAAGACTAGCAGCGACGCGCGCGACGGCGCCTTTGCGTAGGCGTCGAGGAGCGCATCGATGAGGTCATCACCGATGTCATTGAGGAACTGAGCTTTCCAGTAGTAGCGCCGCCCGCGTGGGAAAAGCGCATCGCCGCTCGATTGGATCTGTAGATAGGACCGCGCAACAAGGCTGCTTTCGATAGGCGAGCCGAATGTCATGAGCGGAGCGAGGACCTGCTCTCCTACCTCCTGCGGCCCGACATAGCAGGCTGAAATGTTGAAGAACCGATCGCCCGAAGGTGTTGTTACAAGTGCGGCATCGACGCTGAGTTCATCGGGAGCCCTGCTGGAGAACTCGTGATAGAACTTCATTGCTCCACGGGCATGGTCGTAACGGTGAAGGACCGACCCAACCAGCAGCGTGGGGCCGACCGGATGAAGCTGGTATTCGAACGCCGTCACGATGCCGAAATTACCGCCGCCTCCCCGCAGCCCCCAGAAAAGATCGGGATGATCGGAGGCGCTTGTCCGCAGCAGCGCGCCATCAGCCGTCACGATCTCGGCGGCG
This sequence comes from Rhizobium sp. BR 314, assembly GCF_047445805.1. Classification (NCBI taxonomy): domain Bacteria; kingdom Pseudomonadati; phylum Pseudomonadota; class Alphaproteobacteria; order Hyphomicrobiales; family Rhizobiaceae; genus Rhizobium; species Rhizobium sp. BR 314. Next base: position 33,065 of record NZ_JARWLA010000049.1, read on the forward strand.
ATAAGATTATCGCAGGTCAGGCCGTGCTTACGTCCGAGCTTGCCGAACCCGCCGCCAAGGGTCAATCCGGCAATGCCAGTGTCGCTGTTGACGCCCATCGTGGTTGCGAGCCCATACGCCTGCGTGGCCTTGTCGAATTCACCCAGGTTAAGCCCCGCCTCGGCTCGCGCTATACGGCGCTCGAGGTCGACCTTCATCCCCTTCATACGCGACAGGTCAATCACGATGCCATCGTCGCACGAAGATAGGCCCGCGACATTGTGGCCGCCGCTTCGAACGGCGATGAGGAGGCGGTGTACTCGCGCGAAGGTCACCGCCTTGATGACATCGTCGGCGTCGACGCAAAAGGCGATCGCTGCAGGTCGTTTGTCGATCGCACCATTCCAGACTCGACGTGCCTGGTCATAGGCGGGATCCGCCGGCACCACCAGGTCGCCGTGGAGGTTTAGCCGCAAGCGCTCGACGGCGGACGTGGTTGAATGGGGTATGCCCGACAAGGTGTCAGCAGATTGCTCTACATTCATGGATGTCGCCCTCCTAACCAATGGCTTATCGTCTCACCGTCTGCAGCGTGCAGCAAAGGCAAAGATCTCAGGTGCTGGATGAGGAAAATTCATCTAGACTGGCGTCATGAGGAAGCTCCCACCCCTACGCTCGCTGCATGCCTTCGAGGCCGCGGCCAGACATGGCAGTTTTAAGCTCGCCGCAGACGAGCTCGGGGTGACGTCGACCGCGATCAGCCACCAGATCCGTTTGCTGGAAGAGATTTTTGGTTGCCAGCTCTTTCAGCGCCGACCACGGCCTCTTCTACTGACAAAAGCTGGCGCCCGGCTGTTTCCGGGGCTTCGCAATGGCTTTGATGCGTTTTCTGGCGCAATCGCCGCGGTCGCCGAACCCGATGCCGCCCGGACGGTCTTGCGGATTACAAGCCCGAATGCATTTGCAAGTCGATGGCTCGTCCCGCGTCTGTCGCATTGGCGTGAGGCAAACCCGACTGTCCCATTGGAGATTATCGGGACCGATGCGGTACTCGATCTTCGTGCTGGCGCCGCCGATGTGGCAATTCGCTATTCGCGCAAGCCGCCCCAGAACTTCATTGCCCAAGAGGTCTTTCGCGACACCTTCTTTCCGGTTTGCAGTCCTCACTTACTGGCGGGCGACGGTCGGCCGATCCAGCGCGTCGCCGATCTTTTACATTTTCCGCTGATTCATTTTGACTGGATGAACAGGGATCCCGGCGCTCCGACATGGCGGCAATGGCTCGCTACTGCTCATTCGATTGACCCAGACCTGGAAACCGACAGAGTGTGGGATCTGAGTTTTCGGGAGGAACTGCACGCGATCGATGCCGTCGTGGCGGGCCAAGGGATAGCGATCTGCAGCGATGTGGTCATCAGCAATGAACTAAGGAATGGCGTGCTGGTTAAGGCGCACCCGCTCTCGTTGCCTGGCTATGGCTTCTATGTCGTTTCGCTAGCCCACGCGCCGCGAACTGCGGACATCGAAGTGTTCTCGACTTGGCTTCGGTCGATCGACTGAGCGCTCTTCAGTCATGCCCGCGCTGACTGTGTCTCGACAATATTGGAAGATACCACCAAGCTGTCTGAAAGCTCAGCCCCTTGCCACTCCTCGTGAGGCATCCGGGATTCATTGGATATGTCTGACCGAGACGATAGCTCTCAACTGCGACTCCCTTTCTATCAGTGATGAAACTAACGCATCATGACCGCCTGCCTCTCTTCAAGAACAAAGGGATGTTGGCCAAAATTTGGTGCTTGTGCCGGCACATCTCGATCAAGGATGTCGCTTGCGCCGAACTCACCGCCTTGATGCTGGCAGGATCGGTGATGTCGAGCTCGATCGCTGCCATGCCGGGAATGGCGGCTACGACAGTTTCGAGGTTGGCGTGGCAAGGTCATTGTCCATCTTCTGTGCAAGATCGTCGTAGCTGATGCGATAGCGGCAATCAGCATGAGCCAGAAGCTACGCACCACCAGGCGGGTGACATAAAGGGCTTTGGCGCCTTTGCCATGGCGGACATGGATCACCATCCGCGAGCTGTCGATATCCTCGACCTCCAGTCCACAGACCTCACCGATTCTGAGACCTGCGGCATAAGCCGTGGTCAGCGCAACGCGCGCCTTCAGACTGGAGACCGCCTCAAGAAATTGAGCCACCTCTTCCGCCGACAGAACAATAGGGAGCTTGCGTGGTTCGCGCGCATTGGGGATCCGATCCGGGATGTCGTCCTGGCCAAGCGTGATCCCATAGAAAAATCGAAGAGCACACACGATCTGGTTTAACGAAGCCCACGATAT
>NZ_JARWLA010000050.1:0-35296 GCF_047445805.1 Rhizobium sp. BR 314
GGTTCGCTACATCGGAGCCAGCAATTGTTACGCATGGCAATTTGCGCGCGCGCTCTACAAGTCGGACGCTGCCGGATGGTCGCGTTTCGTTTCGATGCAAGCTCAGATGAACCTCCTTTATCGCGAGGAAGAGCGGGAGATGTTGCCGCTCTGTAAAGCTGAAGGGGTGGGGATCATCGCGTTCAGTCCGCTGGCTCGCGGGCGCCTCAGCCGGCCTTGGGAGGAAAGCAGTTTGAGGTCCGAGACCGACAATGTCACCGCTCGGTTCTACGGTCACGCGGACGAGGCGGATCGCCGCGTCGTAGACGTCGTCGCAAAGATTGCAGAGGACAAGAACGTCCCGCGATCCCTCGTTGCGATGGCGTGGCTTAACACAAAGGCGGGCGTGACGGCTCCTATAATCGGCGCAACGAAGCTACAGCATCTGAAGGATGCCGTCGCTTCCTTGGCCGTCAAGCTAAGCGACGACGAGGTCCGCGAACTCGAGGAGCCATACGTGCCGCATAGCGTAGTCGGCTTGAACTGAGTTTGGCTCAGCGGGGACGACGTTGAGGCTGTCAGGAGGCACGCCGAACCGGGCCTCCTGAGCCAATGGCTTTGGTCGTATCGATCTCTGCTCCCTTCCAGAACCAGCGCGAGGAAAAAAGATGGCCACCACCCGTCATTTTGACGTCAGCGACAGCGCGATTGAAGCTGCCGCCCGGCTCATGCGAAATGGCGAAGTTGTCGCGTTTCCGACGGAGACGGTTTACGGGCTCGGCGCGGACGCCAGCAGCCCCGCCGGGATCGAGCGCATCTATGAAGCCAAAGGACGCCCGCGGCATAATCCCCTGATTATCCACGTTTCGGACGTGGAAATGGCGCGCAGGATGGCACATTTCAATCCGGAGGCAGAGTTGGCTGCTGCCAGCTTTTGGCCGGGACCTCTGACATTGCTCCTGCCAAAGCGGGAAGACGCGGGGCTCGCAACCGCAGTTACCGCGGGCATGAAAAATGTCGCAATCCGATTTCCCTCGTCGAGTGTCGCCCAACGGCTGATCCGGGCCGTCGGATTTCCGGTGGCAGCGCCTTCAGCCAATCGTTCCGGGAAGGTCACCTCGACCCGCTTCGTGGAAGTTGTCCGCCAGTTGGACGGACGGATTTCGGGAATCGTGGAAGAAGACATATGCGATCACGGCCTGGAATCGACTATTCTGTCTTTGGTCGGATCTCCGATCATTCTACGCCACGGGTCAGTTCCGCGGGAGGCACTGGAAGCTTTACTCGGCCCGATTGACGAGGACACTGGGCCCCAAAAAGTCTCGGCACCAGGCCAGCTAAAGAGCCATTATGCTCCGGAAGCCGCCGTTCAGATGAATGTCGACCGTCCTGCCGCCAATATGGTCTGGGTCGGTTTCGGACCGGAGTGCGAGGGCTGTCAATTGACGCTGTCTTCTTCCGGTGACCTTCAGGAAGCTGCCCGCAACCTCTACACCGCCATGAGTGAAGCCGACGCCTTGGCCGGCGCGAGTGACGTTATTGCATTCGCCCCTGTGCCTCTGATTGGCCTTGGCAGGGCAATCAACGATCGGCTGAGACGAGCTGCCGCGCCCCGTTGCGCGTAGGCGGCATTTTTAAGCAATTCGCAAAATGCGGATGGCGGCATGCAAAAAACGCTTGCCTCTATAGGTATGACCTTATACCTTACACCTTGCCGATTGAGGAGTCAGGCCACGGAGGTCCATCAAGCATTTCTGGTGTGGTTGGCGGCAGACGCCGGCGACATGACACGCATTTGGGACACGGGCTTTACCCGAACAATGACGGCATGGCGGAAGCTACATCGCTTCGACGCCTCCTATCGACATCTAGGGATGATCACATGACCGAACTTGAAACTAGGCCGCTCGGAAAAAGCAAAGTGCAGGTAACTTCGCTTGGGCTAGGCACAGTGCCGCTCTCTGGCTTCAACGCCGATGTCTCCTACGACGAATTCGAAGCGACGATCCTCGCCGGGTATGCGGCCGGCATCCGCTATTTCGATTGCGCGCCGATGTATGGATTCGGCAAGTCGGAGCATTATCTTGGCCATGCCCTCAGGGCGAACAAGCTGCGCGAAAACGTGGTGGTAAGCACCAAAGTCGGACGCGTATTGAAGCCCGCAAGCAGGACGAAGAAGTTAGAGACCGTCTACGGCATCGAGTGGATCGACCCGCTTCCGTTTCTCGATACCTACGATTACACCTATGACGGCGTGATGCGTGCATTCGAAGACAGCCAACAGCGCCTCGGCCTAGACTATATTGACGTTCTTCTCGTGCATGACGTTGGTCGGGCATGGCACGGCGACCAGAGCGAATTCTATTGGAACCAGTTGCGGGCCTCCGGTTACAAGGCACTGGACGAACTTCGCTCCAGCGGAGCCGTATCGGCCATTGGTCTGGGTGTCAACGAGACCGAGTCTGTCGTGGGTGTCGCCCGTGAATTTCCGATCGACTGCTCGTTGATCGCCGGCCGCTACACCCTTTTGAATCATGCCCCGCTTGAGGCCGCGTTCGACGAGTTGCTCCAGCGGAACGTCTCCGTGATCGCCGGCGGGATCTTCAATTCCGGGATCCTCGCGACCGGCGTAAGCGGTCCCGCGGCCACTTACGATTACGGCAAGGTTCCGGCGGCCGTCGTCGAAAAGGTCAAGGCCATCGAGAGCATTTGCTTAAGATATGCGGTGAGCTTGCCTGCAGCGGCGATGCAATTCGTCTATGCGCATCCGGCAGTGGCCACGCTGGTCATGGGTGCAAAGAGCGCATTGGAAGTCGAGCAGAACGTCAAGGCGATCAACGAGACAATACCCGCTGCATTTTGGGACGCTTTGACTGAGGCGAGCCTTCTTCCGTCAAACGCTCCGCTGCCGACGGCTGTACGATGATGGCCAGCGGAGGCACCGTTTTCGGCGGCTTCCGCTGTGAAGCGCTCGTGGGTTCGGTTCCATCGCCGGAGGCGCGCGCATGCCTCGAGGCGCTCGTCAGGACATATGGCGAGCTCCTCGCGATCTACTCCTTCATGCATATGGCATTGAGGGAGAAGAGCATGCGCCTCTTGATTGGAGAACTCGCCAATCGCGCCACAGAGATAAAGCGATCCGTCCGTTCCTCGCTTGCGGGCTTGCGCGGTCTCGCGGGGCAGGGCCACGCACTCTCCCATCTTGGACGGGCAGATGGCCTGCTTGTCGAGGCGGAGGAGCACCTGCAGCGCGGTGTCCTGGTTTCAGATGCACCCCTGCTGGGGCTGCTTTCAAATGCGGCGATCGAGCTGAAACGATCGGCCGCCATCTTAGGCACGTCGACCTTCGACACGACAGCATGCTGTGGAGGGTCCCTACTTGGACATGGGGAGGAAGACCATGGGAACGCATTCGATCTGGGTGCTTGAATACTCTCGAAGCCCGGTGCACCCGGTCAGCGGGGTTTTTTACGGCGCCCATAATCAGGGCACGATGAACCTGCCGTTCGCATACATACTCATCAAGTCAGGAGATGCAGTCGTTCTGGTCGATGCCGGTCACGACGCCGCCGATTTCGGAGGCCAGATCGCCAACTCAATCGGCGTTACCKGTTGGACGCCTCCGGAAATCGTTCTCGGGGAATGCGGGATCAGGCCCCAAGACGTCACGCATGTCATCCTCACGCACGCGCACTTCGATCACATTGGCGGCCTAAAGTTCTTCCCAAATGCTAAGATTTTCATTCAGAAGAAAGAATTGGAATCCTGGATGTGGATTCTGGCAAAGGGTCGGCGCTTCCGTTCATTGCAGGCCGGACTGAATCCGGCGGATATCCTCTATCTGACCCAGGCAAATATCGAAGGCCGCCTGGAACTGGTGGAGGGAGAGCGGGAAAACCTAGTGCCAGGCGTTCATGTCTATCCGGCATTCGACACCCATACCGCAGGATCGCAATATGTGGTGGTGGAGACGGGCGGTGGAGACGGCAAGTTTGTCCTGTCCGGCGACGTCATCTACACCTACAGCAACCTCACGGGTGAGGACGCCACCGATCCCTGCTTTGTGCCGCCGGGCCTTGCCAATGGCAGCCAGACACGTCTGATCGAGTCCGCCGAGGAGATGCTCAAAATCGTTGGTATGGACGAACGACGAATCGTTCCCATGCACGAGGAGCAGCTGTCAAAAATCTATCCGTCGCGCCTGACGGATCGCCAGCTCATGCTCGTCGAGATTTGTGTGGCCGACGGAGACGTATCAAGAGTTTGATCGATTTGAAGCAGCGCGAACACCAAGCCGCATCGTTCACAATCGTCCTCCCAAGGCGATAAGCAGAGAAAAGGCCGGGTGTCAGTGACACAGGCCTTTACCAAACACCTTGCCCGCTRCGGTGATCTGCCGGTGAAGAAGCCCTATATTCGCGCCCGCTTTGATGACGGCCCGGTAGCCCGCGATGTTGACCATGGAGGACAAGGCCTCCATCTTCCGTGCGCGGCTGACGCGCGGGACCATCTCCATGGCGATGACATTTGCGCTTGAACCCCCAAACCATCCTGTTTCGTTACAAAATGAGCGCCTTCGGCCATGCATGGAGCGGTGCAATCGCGCCATCATGCGTCTTCACGTGTCCCAGTATGCCAGCAGCGTCAGTGGCGTTGTCGAATAGAGCAAGACAAACTAACGAAAAATGATGTTTGCATGTGATTTGTAGCGGCGGATCTTGATGTTAAAGGATCGGATTAGTGCGCCGGAGGACTAAAATATGAAGAGAGATGATCGGAGGCAGGCCATTATGGACCTGTTGGTCGCGCAGAGGGTGGTGGATCTCGACGACCTATCCGATCGGTTCGCTGTATCCAAGATGACCATCCACCGGGATCTAGATGATCTTGAGCGGGCAGGGATGCTTCGCAAGGTCCGTGGCGGGGCAACGATCGAGGCAGGAGGCCATTTCGAAAGCGATTTCCGGTTTCGCCAGCAGCAGGAGGGCGAGGCCAAGCGCCGGATGGCCGAGGCCGCCCTTGAACTCGTCGAGCCCGGCATGACGGTGATGGTCAACGACGGATCTATGGCGTCGGTGCTCGGGGAATTGCTGCCACAGAGGAGGCCGCTGACGGTGATCACCAACAATGCGGCGGTCATCGATCGGCTCAAGACGGAATCAGGGATCAACCTGATTGCGGTCGGTGGACGCTATTCGATGAAGTTCAATGGTTTTTTCGGCGTCGTCGCCGAACAGGCACTGTCGCGTCTCAGCGCCGACATCGCCTTTATCTCAACGCCGGCAGTTTCTGGATTGCGCGTCTACCATATGGATGATGACGTTGTCCGCTCGAAGCGAGCGATGATTGCAAGCGCCGCGCGTCGCTGCCTGCTCTTAAACCATAAGCGCTTCAATCATACCGCTCTTCATGTCCTGGCCACCATTGACGAGTTCGAAGTTATCATCACCGACCAGGAACCGTCAGTCGACGTCCGCGCGGCTTTGGAAGGAGCCAATGTGCCACTTCGAGTGGCATCGCAGGAGAGCAAGTGAATATCGCCAACAATCCTTCGGATAGATGCCGCGCAAGGCGGCACCTGTCCATCTCAAGCTGGGCCCTCCGATTGGGGGGATCCCTTCTACAGTCTTCTCCTATGGACGTCTCCTACGGACGTCCCACGCGATATCTCAGATGGACGGAGCCGAGGCCAGCGGCTTCGGCGCTGATAAACGTGAGCCTCGCCCCGCCGGCAAGCCCATCCTCACCGCCCTCGAATATGGCCGGTGTATTCGACTTGCCTCCGATCGCAGGGAAGATGACTAGGCTGACCTCGTCAACAAGACCCGCATCCAAGAAATTGCCATTAGTTTGCGCCCCGCCTTCCAGCATCAAGCGCTTCACACCGAACTCGGTTCCGAGAACGTCGAGCGCGTTTTTCAGATCGACGCCATCTTTCTCCGATACGATATAGGAAACGCCAGCCTGGGTGAGGCCCGCCAGGTAAGCATCATCCACGTCAGATCCTGTCAGGACGACAAGGTGAGCCCCCTCAATGTCGTTCTTGTCCCAGCGTAGCCGACCGTCCTTATCAACGATAACAGCGAACTCGTCGGCATCCGGGTTGGCGATATGGATCGGTCGCGCGGCCGTGCCGGTTGTTTGATAGGGATGGTCGACGGCGTCCGCGAACTCTTCTCCCGTCGCTCTTCCCGAAAGCCAGGCGTCGGCGCCGATCTTCTCATGCAGGTCGTCATAGATCTTCACGAGCTCATCGACCGAATGGCCGGTTGCCTCGGCCCAATCATTGACGATCAATCGGCCATCCAGCGGCGACATCATGTGACAGATTACATAGGGTCTAGGCATTGGACTACGCTCCTCTACAAACATTCCACCGTCAGTGGCCTACCTTCAACCAGGCTGCAAATTTATCCATCCAGTCGGGGTGCCAGCGTGAAAGGGCCGGCCGGTTCAGGATCATGTCGTCGGCCGCCCAGCGGATCCGTCTGGCATCGATCGCAGACGTGACCGCGTTATCAGGACAAATGATGTAAAAGTCCTCGTCGAGCAGACGGGCCAGGAAGTATTCCACCAGCTGCTCTGCGGTCCATGCCTCATCGGGCCTGGCAGCGCCCTTCGGCTTGAGTGCGATGTTCATGGGTGTCCACGTGTAGCCAGGGACGAGGAGATGAGCCGATACACGACCTCCCGTCTCCTTCAAAAGCTCGTGCGACAGCTGTTCGGTCAGCACCTTGACAGCTGCCTTTGCCACCGAATAGGCGGCATTGCCTGGAGGAGTTGTAATTCCTTCCTTGGAGCCGAGGTTGACGACCGCCGATGGTCGGGCTGCCTTGATCAGGTAGGGCACGAAGACGTGTTGTGCGGCTAAAACACCTCCGAAGTTTACATCGATCTGGCGTCGCCACTTTACAGGATCATCCCAGGGGCCGGCTCCTTGCGTAATGCCCGCGTTGTTTACAAGGATGGCCACGTCGCCAAACCGAGAGAGCGTTTCGTCCTGCAACCTCGTCAGTGTCGATAGATCCGAGACGTCGCCGCTCACAACCAGAGTGTCCGTATCGAGTGTCGAGGTAACATCATCAAGTGCGTGGGTGTCGAGATCCAACAATGCGAGCTTCATGCCGCGGGCCGCGAGAGCCCTCGCGATTGCCAAGCCGATGCCCTTCGCAGCTCCCGTGATGACCGCAACGCGGCCAGGAGCAACGATACTGTTCATTCTCTCGCTCATCTTTGTCTTTYCCGTCATTGGACGTCACCGCTGGAAGGTGTGCCGGACACGCCGTCGCGGTGGATTTTCTCGGCCGAAGGCACCAGCGCAAGAAGCGCACCAGCGCTACGCGGGCGCTTGTGTGGTCGGACCATATCTGCTGGCTGCGAACGACAGCTCATCCTCCTAACAACATAGGCCACTCCGCCGACCACTTGAAGTGAGCTGGATCGCACGCACCGATGAGGGGTGTTCACTCTTGGGTGCCTTCGTGACGTCGGGAATGCCTCGTCAATTTGGCTGCGGACGCGACCAAAAGGTTCCTCACTCCTGGTATCTGCCAGATCGGTGGTTGATTTTTGCTCACCGCCCCGATCGATTTTGCTCATGTAACCAACCGGCTCCACGGGCATTAGGTCACCAGCGCCTCGAGGCGATCGTGGTGCTGATAAAACCAAAGGAGTGAAATCATGACTGGTAATAAACCACTCGCAATGGTCACGGGCGGCTCATCTGGAATAGGCTTCGAGCTTGCCAAACAATTCGCCAAGAATGGATTTGACGTTGCTATTTCAGGCTCAAGCGACAAAGTAAACGAGGCCGCCGATGCACTACGAAGCCTTGACGCCGAAGCGTATCCGTTCAAAGCGGATGCCTCGACATACGATGGCGTTGAGGGGTTCTGGACTTTCACGCAGGGGCTGGGGCGCCCACTGGAAGCCGCGGCTCTGAACGTTGGTATCGGTATCGGCGGCGCCTTCGTCGATAACGATCTCGAGGATGAGTTTCGCCTGCTTGCAATCAATGTCACTGGGACCGTCCATATGGCCAAACGCGTCGTCCAACATATGGTCAAGAACGGCCGCGGCAGGATCCTCATCACATCCTCGGTTTCGGCGACCCTGCCCACGCCGTACGAAACCGTCTACGGCCCGTCGAAGGCATTCGGTTACATGTTCGCGGAATCTCTGCGCGAGGAGTTGCGCTCGACCGGGGTCACGGTGACGGCACTCCTTCCGRGCGCCACCAACAGCGACTTCCACGCGAACGCTGGGATGGGCGATACGAAGCTCGGTGGCCAGCAGAAAAACGACAAGACGCTCGTCGCCAAGCAGGGCTTCGAGGCCCTCATGAACGACATCGACCATGTCGTCGGCGGAGACCAGAAAACCAAGCGGCAGGTGTTGGAAAACCGGACAACCCCAGAGCCTGTTAAAGCCGCCCGGCAAGCCGAACTGACCCAACCGCAGTGAAGGAGCACATCATGGCACATCTGAAAGACAAGGTCGCAATCGTCACGGGAGCTTCCTCGGGCATTGGAGCAGCGACCGCCAGAGGATTGGCGGAAAAAGGTGCGCGCGTTGTCCTTGCCGGCCGCAATGAGGAACGCCTCAGTCAGATTGTCGAAGACATCGCCGGTTCGGGAGGTATTGCCAGCTACAAGGTTGCCGATGTCACGGATTTTGAGAGTACCAAGGCCCTCGTCGCATTCGCCACGACGACGTACGGCCCGGTCGATATATTAGTCAACAATGCGGGCCTCATGCTCTTTTCCTATTGGAAGGATGCCGCGGTCGGCGATTGGAACAAGATGATCGATACCAACCTACGTGGCTATCTGCATGCGATTGCCGCCGTTCTGCCGTCGATGTTGGAGCGCCGGTCCGGCCGCATCCTGAATATGAGCTCTATCGCCGGCGTTCATGTCGGCGAGGCGGCAGGCGTTTACGGAGCCACGAAGTTCTTCATACGCGGTATCACCGAAAGCCTCAGAAAGGAGGTGGGCGTGGGAAGTGGGATCCAGGTGTCGATGATCAGCCCTGGCGTGATCGATACCGGCTGGGCCGATAAGGTTCATGACGAGACGGGCAGAAAGATCGCCGGAGAGCTCAACAAGCAGGGTATTCCGCCGTCGTCGGTGGGTGAAGCCGTGGTCTATGCCCTAGATCAGCCCCCGGAGATCACGATCAACGACATTGTCGTCCATCCAACCCGGCAGGACTGGTAGCCGGCGTTTTCGAAAGCTCAGAACTTGAACCTCCGGGACTGCCAGGCCGCCCGCGCGGAGGTGGTATTCGTTCCGACCGGTGCCGCTTCTCGTGGCTGTGGACAAGAGGATCATTGCATGACCATCTAATCCCGGGGGTTCGCATTATTCAGCGACCCGGCCCATCTCCCGTCGTCGCTCCCAGGATCCAACATGAATCAACTAAGATCAAATTTTTGACTGCTTCCGTGCTCATCACATACCAAAGACAGGGTTAGTTGAATTAAGATTGAAGACGCCAGCCGCCTGAAGCAAGGTCGGCGTCGGCAAGGACGATCTTATTCAGTACAAGTGCGAGTATCCATCACTCATGGTATCGACGCGGGCCGATCTGGCCGACCTTGAAACTTTCGTCGCGATCGCGCGGGCGGGGGGGTTCCGAAAGGCCGCCGCGCTTCGCGGCGTTTCCGGCTCCGCTCTCAGCCACTCGATTAGGGGTTTGGAGGCCCGTCTCGGCGTCCGTCTGTTTCATCGGACAAGCAGGAGCATCAGTCTCACCGCCGCCGGCGAAGTACTGCTTGCCGAACTGGAGCCGCATTTCCTCGGCATCCAAGCTGCGATGGATCTCCTGGATAGTTTCAGGAGCGGGCCTACGGGCAGGGTGAGAGTGACCACGCTGCGTGACGCCGCCGAGCTGTTGATCGCACCTCGACTGCACAGTTTTCGCCGCAACTACCCCGATGTCGAGATCGAAGTCAGCGTCGAGGATCGCTTTATCGATATGGTCGCCGAAGGTTTTGACGCGGGCATCCGTTATGGGGGAACAGTTCCCGAGGGGATGATCGCGTCGCGTCTGACGTCCGAACTTGAATGGGTCGTGGTCGGTTCTCCAACCTATCTCAACGAACGAGGGCGGCCCGAGCGGCCGGAAGATCTCTTGACGCACGAGTGCATCCGGATCCGAACCGGTACGGACCACGTCTGCAAATGGGAACTTGGCGACGGCGATCGCATGGTTGCGCTTGACGTTCCCGGACTGCTCACGCTCGGGGATTCAGAACTATCCATCCGCATGGCGCAGGAGGGGGGCGGTCTCTTTTACTGCCTGCGCGCACGCGTCGAGGACAAACTCGCGGCTGGTCTGCTCGAAGTGGTGCTGCCGGACTGGTCGTCTACTGGGCCGGGTTTTCATGCATACTATGTTTCGCACCGACAGGTGCCGTCAGCGCTCCGGACGTTTCTCGACCACCTTAAGGCGCCGCTTTCGGACGATTGAAGTGACGGCTCAAAGCCAGCCCCAAATCGCTGCAGGTGAGAGTCCATTCTTGCCGGGCCCGCGTCAATGGATACGTTAGCTTATACCATAACAGATTCAGATGAAAAAAGCTCATCTATTTTATGAAATATTGCGTTTGAATTAGGAGCTGAAAGCGGAGATGGTTCGATGCGTGGAGGGCATCTGAACCTGGATCGCCTTAGCGCGTAAGATGATCGCGATACGGTTTACGAGGTCGCCGGACTATGTTCGGCGAGCAAAGAAGTATTGCTCAGATGCTGTATTGGGAGGAGGGCCGAATGAGTTTCCCCGCTGGAAAAACTGTAGATAAACGCGATAATTCTATTCTTGCTGGTCTCGAGCCGGCGACCTTCTTTGGTTTTTTCGAAGAGCTAAGTGCGATCCCGCGCGGTTCTTACAACGAGAAGCAGGTTAGCGATCACATCGCCGATTTTGCCCGGGCGCGCGGCTTCGAGGTTTACCAGGACGAGATTTACAATCTCCTCATTAAGAAGCCGGGAACGCCCGGCTACGAAAACTCTCCGACGGTCATTCTTCACGGGCATACCGACATCGTCTGCGAGAGCGATGAGGGTGTTGACCACGACTTTAAAAACGAAGGCATCAAACTTCAGGTTATCGGCGATTTCATCCATGGTACGGGGACAACCCTTGGGGCGGACAACACCGTTGGTGTGGCCTTCGCAATGTCGTTGCTGGCATCCGACGATATCCCGCATCCGCCGCTCGAAGTCGTCCTGACGGTTCAAGAAGAAGTCGGCAAGGGCGGGGCGCAACACTTCGACGGCACAAAGCTTAGCGGTAAGCGCCTTCTCGACATGAACTGGCACGATCCCAAGTCGCTTTTCGCAGGCTGCGCCGGCGATATTTCAGTGCGCTTCAAGATTCCGGTTCAGTGGGAGCCACGCGTTTCGGGGCAGACCGCCCTTTCGTTGCGGATCTCCGGCCTGAGCAGCGGTCATTCCGAATTCGACATCCATCTTGAACGCGCTAACGCGATCGTCCAGCTCGGACGGCTGCTCCGGATTGCCATCCGGGATGCTGGGGCCAACGTAGCCGAAGTCAAGGGTGGCGTGAACCGTTACGTTATCCCGGGTGAGGCGGAGGCGATCATTTCGATCGATGCCTCGCGGATCGCCGATCTCAGACAGAGAATTGAAGCGGAAGCGGCTTCGATTGCGCTTGAGTACAAAGCAAGCGATCCTAACCTCAAGGTCACAGTCAGCGAGTCCAGGAGACAAATTACAGACGTCTTCTCGGCTCAGTCCGCCCGGGCGCTGGTCGATGCCCTGAACCTGCTTCCCAACGGCGTCCAGAGCAAGAGCCTTCAGGTCGAGGGCCTCGTCGAGAGCTCCAACACCGTGGCGTTGCTTTCAAGCGATGAAGAGGCCATCGAAATCGTCAATACGGTCCCAAGCGCCGTCAGCTCCCGTCGCTACAACATCGTCGACAAAATCCGGCAGCTATCAGAACTCATCGGCAACGGCGCGGGCGTGGAGACATTCGCGGATTGCCCGGAATGGCCATACAATCCTCATTCGCGAATGCTCAACGCCGCCAAAGCCGCTTACGAGCGCGAGTTCGGTGAGCAGCCACATGTGGAAGTCTCTCACTCCAGTCTCGAGCTCGGCCTTTTCCGAAAGAAGGTTCCTGACATTGACATGCTGTCGATCGGGCCGGAAGCGTTCGACGTCCACACCACGCGCGAGCGCCTCAACCACACGACAGTCAATTCGACCTGGCGGCTTCTCAAGTCGCTGCTCCGCGAACTCCGGACCTAAGGTACTAAAATGCCAAAACTGCCAAGCTACTTCGGCAATTTCCCACATCCGCCTAGCGAAAAGAAGCCGGTCCATCTGACGCGCGATAGCTACAAGATGTTCATCTATACGGGGACGAAGCCGTATTCGAGCGACCTCAACTACCTGCTCGCCAGCACGGACCAGCAGACCACTGGCATCTATCAGCTCGCGCCGGGAAGCAACTTCGACCCGGCCGACATTCACGCGGGTGACGAGGTGTACTATGTCCTCGAAGGTGTTGTACATCTCCTAAACCCCGGAACCGGGCAGACCGAAGAGCTCGGACCCGGTGACGCGGTGCTTATCCCCAAGGGCGCTCCGCATCGCGGCTATAACTTTAGCGACAAGGCTGCAGTTATCCTGTTTTGCATCGCACCGCGTATCTGGGACGAGAATGGCCCTCCGACCGGTTATGACGGGCCGACGCGCCTCTATAAGCACGAAGGGAGAGCGTGATGAGCCTTGAGAAACTCGGAACCTATCCGGTAGACGGCGCACAGGCGCGCAAGAGGGGCGACCTGGTGAAGGTCGCTAAAAGCGATCGTCTGAACATGGTCTCCGGCCGCGATCATCCCGTTCTTATCCAGTTCTGCGTCAGCAACGATTACATGCACGTCGGAGAACTGACTATCCCTGTGGGTGGCGTTGGACCGCGCGCGAGCGAGCCCGACAGCCATGAAGGGGACGCAGTCTTCTACGTCCTGCAAGGCCCCGCGACCTTCTATTTGGCGGATACCGACGAAACCTTTCACATCCGTGACGGCGAGTCTTTCTTCCTGCCCGGCGGCATCAGCTACCAGTGCCTAAACTACGGCTCCAACCCAATCCGGATGGTCTTCACGATCGCACCGGGACTGTAAGCCGAAGATTTGAATCTCAGATTGCCAAGCTTCGCCGCGGACCCGTTCCGCGGTTGGGAAAACTTTGTCTTGTCACCACCAGGGAGGATCATGTGACAATTTTCAGACGGACGTTAATCTTCGGCGCTGCTCTCGGGCTCACCGCTTCGCTTTCCTTCAGCCCAGCGCCTGCACAGCAGTTGGATTATTCGAAGGTGTTTCCTGGCATCTTGATGGACAAGGACATCAAGCCCACAGGCCAGGAAGTCAAACCCGCTAAGAAGGATAACCGCCCGCTCAAGGTCGGCTTCCTGCCGACGGCGATGGACACCTACTATCAGCGTGTTCTGGCTGGCGTGAAAGAAGAAATCGACAAGCGCGGTGGCGACGGCACTATCCAGCTTTTCGTGCAAGCTCCGAGCAGCCAGTCTGCCACGGACGACCAGATCAGGACCATGGAAGCCTGGATTAACGACGGTGTGGATGCGATCGCCGTTGCCTTATACAACGAAGGCGCGTTGCTGCCCTCCATCCGGCGCGCCACCGAGGCGGGCATTCCGATCTTCCTCTTCAATTCACCCGTCGCGGATAACCCATATTATGTCAGCGATATCGGCTACGACCAGAGTGACGGTGGTCGTGCGCAGGCGCAATGGCTGGTTGACACCTATGGCGACAAGGAAGTCAAGCTCGGGATCCTGGAGGGCCTGCCCGGTCCGCATACGAGCCAGCGCATGAAGGGTTTCAACGAGGTCATCTCGAAGCACCCCAACTTCAAAATCGTCGCTCAGCAGCCGGCTGGCTGGGTGCGTGCCCAAGGCCTGTCGGTGACTGAAAACATGTTCACCGCCAACCCCGATATCGAAGTCCTCGTCGCGCTCTACGACGAGATGGCCCTTGGCGGTCTGCAGGCTCTCAAGGCTAAGGGGCTGAACGGCAAGGTGGCAATCGTCGGCTACGAAAATATGAAGGAAGCCAACGACGCGATCCTCACCGGCGACTTTGCAGCAACGGTCGACACCGGGGCCAAGGAAGAAGGTCGCAACATCATTCGAGCGGTGGATGAGTTCGTGATGAAGGGCACCGCCCTGCCGAAGAAGATCTTCGTGGCGCCCAAAACCTACGATGCGAAGAACATCAAGACCTTCGATCAGAACGACTACGTCTACGTCCAGCAGAAGTAGATGTGACAGTACGCGGCCCCGCCTCGCGCGGGGCCGCCCACTCAAAAAGGGCGACCTGAATGACAAACGCTCCGCTGCTCGAGATGAAAGGCATTGCCAAACGCTTCGGCAACACGAAGGCGCTTAATGGCATCGAGCTCGTACTCAATCCCGGCGAGGTTCTCGGCCTGGTCGGCGAGAACGGCGCAGGCAAGTCGACGCTCATGAAAATCCTCTCTGGTGCATATGCACGCGACGAAGGCACCATTTCTGTCAGAGGTAAGGTGGTCGATCTGAACAATCCCAAAGACGGGTCCAGGGCCGGCATCGCGATCATCTACCAGGAGCTGAGCCTGTTTCCGGACTTTGACGCCGCCGAAAACATATTCGCGGGCAGGGAGCTGCGCCACGGGCGTGCAAGTGCATCACCGCTTGACCATTCGGCCATGCGGGCAGCCGCCTCGCGTATCCTGAAGGGCGAGTTAGGCGTGGACGTACCTCTCGACAGGCCAGTTCGAGAGCTTAGCCTCTCGCATCGGCAGATGATCGAGATCGCCAAAGCCATTAGCAGCAACGCCGACATCATCATCATGGACGAGCCGACCGAAGCGCTCGAGGAGGTCGAACGCAAACAGCTGTTCGCCATCATCAAGAAGCTTCAGCAGGCCGGTAAAGCTCTCATATATGTATCTCACCGGATCCAGGAACTCCTCGGCATCGTCAGCCGCGCGTTGGTCTTGCGCGATGGCAGCGCGGTCGCAGACCTGCCCGTATCGGAGCTCGACGTAGACAAGGTCGTCAGTGCGATGATCGGCGGCTCTCTCGCAAAACAGTTTCCTCCCCGCGTCCCGGCAAGGTCCGAACCCTCGTTGGACGTTCGCGGTTTGACGAAAAGGGGTGTCTTCGAAGACATCACCTTCTCGGTAGCCCAGGGTGAAATCCTCGGCGTCACGGGTCTCGAAGGATCAGGCAAGAGCGCGCTCCTGCGGGCGATCTTCGGGCAGATCCCGCATGAGACCGGCTCGATTCTGATCGACGGAAAGCAAGCGGCGATTTCGGACCCGACGGACGCTATTCGTCAACACGTCGCCTTCTTGCCCGCCGAACGTAAAACCGAGGGGATTTTTCCACAACACAATGTCGGCTGGAACCTCTCTATCGCCAACCTTCGAACGCTCGGCAAAATCACGTTGATGCCGAAAAAGGAGCGCGAGATTGCCTCCGGCTACATCGCCAAGCTCGGCGTGAAATGCGACGGCCCCGGTGCCGACATCACATCGCTGAGCGGCGGTAACCAGCAAAAAGTCATGCTTGCTCGCTGGCTGCTCACCCAGCCAAAGGTGCTCATGCTTGAGGAGCCAACGCGTGGCGTCGACGTGCGTGCCAAGGCCGAGGTCTACACCCTCATCCAGGCTGCCGCGAAAGACGGCTGTGCTGTCATCGTGGTGTCCGCCGACAACGCGGAACTGCTTGGATTGTGTCACCGGGTCGCGGTCATGTTCGAAGGACGAATCTCGGCGGTCGTCGATGCTGCGACCTCCAAGGAAGAAACACTCGCTCTTCATTCGGTAAGGCCGCCGCAAGGCCATCATCTTCAGGGAGGTACCCATGGCTGATATTGCAGCTACACGCCCGCGCTCGCCCCTTACGCTCGCACTCAACGGCGGCAATGCCGGCGTTTATCTGGCCTTCGTCGTTCTTCTGGTGGCGCTCGGCTTTGCCGCTCCGCGGTTTTTCACCTTTGGCAACTTGACTGACGTTCTTCGTCAGGCGGTCCCCATTGCCGTGATCGCGTTTGGAGCGACCTTTGTGATCGGGATGCGGGGCATCGACCTCTCCGTCGGTTCGACACTCGCGCTGAGCGGTCTTGTGACCGCAAACCTGATTGTGCTTGGCTATCCCGTTCCTCTGGCATGCGCAGGCGGGATTGCGGTCGGTGCGGTGATCGGACTGGTGAACGGAATCCTGATCACCAAGGTCGGGATCACGGACTTTATCGCCACAATGGCCATCATGGTCATCAGCCGCGGTATCGTGATGGTCTACACTCAGGGTATTCCGATCGTCGGAGCCTCCGACCCCGCCTTCCGAATGATCGGCCAGAGCTATGCCGGCGGTGTTCCTGTTCCGGTCATTCTGACCGCCATCGTCTTCGCGATCGCCTTCTACCTTCTCTATTACACGCGTTTCGGCCGTTTCGTTCTCTCGATCGGCAGCAATCCGGACGCTGCCCGGCTGGTCGGCATCCCCACGGACAAGGTCAAGATCGCCGTTTACGTGCTGGTCGGGGTCCTCTCGGCCTTCGCGGGCATTCTGCTCACCTCGCGCCTTGAAGCCGCCATGCCTGAAGCCGGCCAGGGGTACGAGCTGGATGTCATAGCTGCCGTCGTAATCGGCGGAACGGGTTTGTCTGGCGGACGCGCCACTCTGTTTGGAACTGCCGTGGGTGCCGTTTTGATGGCGGTCGTCCGCAACGCGCTCAACCTGCTCAACGTGAACACCTTCTGGCACCAAGTCGTCATCGGCACGATCATACTGATCGCCGTGGCAGCCGATCGTTTCAGTCGCCGTCAAAAGGCCTGAGGAGGCGATAATGAAATATATCGAGCTCCGCAAGTCCGTTCTTGACGCAAATGCCGCGCTCTACGACCGCGGTCTCGTCATCTCGACGTTCGGTAACGTCAGCGCTATCGACCGCGCAAAGGGTGTTGTCGCCATCAAACCGAGTGGCGTTTCCTATAAGGCAATGCAGGTCGCAGATATCGTTGTAACCGACCTCGATGGCAATATCTTAGAGGGCACGCTGCGACCATCGTCTGATCTCGATACGCACCTGGAACTCTACAAAAGCTTCAAGTCTATCGGTGCCGTGGTCCACACGCACTCGTTCTTCGCGACGGTGTGGGCCCAATCCGGCCGGGGTATCCCTGCCATGGGAACGACCCATGCCGACTATTTCAACGGAACGATCCCCGTTACTCGCAAGCTGCGCGACGACGAAATCATAGACGGTTACGTCCGCAACACGGGCAAGGTCATCGTCGAGGCACTCGGAAACAATGCGCCGCTCTCCGTCCCCGCAGCCCTGGTTAACGATCACGGCCCCTTCTCCTGGGGCAAGGACGCAGCCGACGCCGTTCATAACGCGGAGATGCTCGAGGCTGTCGCCAAGATTGCCTTCCACGCCCGGCAACTGAACCAGGACGATCCAGAAATTTCCGACGCTTTGCTGGACCTCCACTATCAACGCAAGCACGGCCAGTCGGCGACCTACGGCCAGCCAGACAGTTCCAAGTAGGATTATCATGTCGATTGTAGCAGGAGTTGATTTCGGAACCTTGAGCGTGCGGGTAACGCTAGCTGATTCCGAGAAGGGTTCCCTTGGAACCTGCGTCGCGGAATATCCTCTCGAGCGGCGTCGTTCCGATCCCGACCTGGCAACGCAGTCCCACGTAGATCATATGGAAGCGCTTGTGCTGGCGATGCATCGAGTGATGGACGAATGCGGCGTAGATTCCAAGGAGATCCGTGCGATTGCGGTCGACACGACGGGGTCCTCGGTGTTGCCTGTCGACAAAAATATGCAGCCTTTGGGGGACTACTACCTCTGGTGTGACCACCGCGCCAAAGCGGAAGCCGAAGAGATAACGGCGATGGCGCACGACATGCACATTGAAGCAATTGAATGGTGCGGCGGAACCTATTCCCACGAGTGGGGCTTTGCCAAGCTTCTCCACTGGATGCGCCACAACCCCGACCAGCGCGAGCGCTTTGGGACCGCCGTGGAACATTGCGACATGGCAGCCGCGGTCCTCACCGGAGTGACCGACACGGCTCGCATGGTGCGCAGCGTCTGCGCCATGGGACACAAGTGGATGTGGAACCCGAAATGGGGTGGCTTGCCCTCGCAGGCTTTCTTGTCCCGCGTCGATCCGCTTTTCGACGGCGTGCGCGAGAAGATTGGCGGAACATATCAGACCTCTGCTTCGATCGCAGGTGGGCTCAGCACATACTGGGGCGAACGACTCGGCCTGACCGCGGGGATACCAGTTCCCACGGGTGCGTTTGATGCCCATTGGGATGCAATTGGCGCTGGCTGCCGTCTGGGGGACGTCGTCAATGTGATCGGTACGTCGACCTGTATCATTGCCGTTAGTGAACGTGTGAAGCTAATCCCCGGTGTTTGCGGCGTCGTCCCAGGGAGTGCACATCCAGACCTTGTGGGAGTTGAGGCAGGCCTGTCTGCGACAGGCGACCTGTTCGACGCAATAGCACGACGTGCCGGCACGACGGTGTCCAGGCTCGCTGAAGGCCTGGAAAGCATCGAAGGCGGAAAGACCGGTCTGATGCGTCTCCCCTGGGACAACGGGGACCGGACGGTTCTCGTCCGCTCCGACCTTGGTGGAATGACGCTTGGCTGGCATCTCGGCCATACAGCGCAGGACGAACTGTATGCCGCGATTGAAGGTACGGCTTTCCACACACGGGTTGTCCTGGAGCGGATGGAGCAGCACGGCGTTCCAGTCAACCGCGTCATTAATGGGGGAGGTATCCCGCAAAGGAACGACATCCTCAACCAGATCTACGCCAATGTTATAGGCAAGCCCATATTGGTCCCCGACGGTATTCCGACCGGTCTCGGTTCGGGAATATTCGCCGCTCTTGCATCCAAAGATCATGGATCAATCGAGAGCGCTCAGGCAGCCATGTGCGTGGGCTACAGAAAGTTTGAGCCTGATCCGAGCACGCGCGGACGTTATGAGACCCTCTATCAGCTGTTCAAGCAGGTCTATATGGGCTTTGGCACCTCGAGCCTCGCAGACTTCTCGCAAGTTCTCGGAGACATCAAGCGGATTGCTGCAGGTGAGAGTATTCGGTCCGAGTTTGGCCACCGTGCCGCGCGCAAGGTAGCATTGCTATGACCCGCTGTGCTCTTAGATCAGATGTCTATGGATCGAGAACGTGATGACGTCACTTCCATCCATTCGTGCAATACAGTCGTTCGTCGCAGCCGGCAGAAAGGGTTCATTTCTCGAGGCTGCTGCCCAGCTGCAGCTTACTCCCTCGGCGATCAGCCACCAAATCAGGCTGATGGAAGACGACCTTGGGGAAAAACTCTTTCACCGCATTGGAAGGAACGTGTCGCTCACCGAGATTGGCGAGCGATACCACCGTGATCTTTCAGAAGCGCTTTCGATGATTGAGCAGGCGACCGATGAGGTGTGCCGGCGCAACAGCGTCGACGTCCTGAGCGTCGGCTGTGCTTCAAGTCTGGCTTCGCTATGGCTTATGCCAAGATTGCCTCGGTTCGAAGAATTGTATCCCTCGATCGAAATCAGGCTTCTGTCTACATCGGATCCTGCAAAATTGTCCGATGGCTCGGTCGATGTCGATATCTGCTACGGCAGCGCTCCTCGACTGGGCTCTATCGCGGCGGAGGAGTTCCCCCTTGAGACAATCGTCGTAGCCTGCTCTCCCGAGGTGGCGAATGGCGAGCGGCCCATACGCAAGCCATCGGATCTGGTGGGCCACACCTTGATCAAGTCGGAGCAGACGCTTTACAGCTGGCAACAATGGGCGAAGGACCACGGCTTGGCGATTGACGTCAATCGCGGCGCTCGATTTCGCGATGCGTTTATGGCGATCGCGACCGCTGTCGAAGGACGCGGCGTGTGCCTGGAGAGCTACCGGCTTCTTGAACGGGATGTGGAAAGAGGTAACCTCGTCCTTCCGTTCGGGATGACAGGCCCCAACCTTCGTTGCCACACGCTCACATATGTCCGCTCGCGGCTCAGATCAGAAAAGGTCAACGCGTTCAAGCAATGGCTGGAAAACGTATGGCTGGAAGACACTGCCTCGGCTGAAATGCGGGCGCGAGGCTGATCGAACCTCTGACGGGCAGCAAGATCGTCCGGCGTTCTTTAAAACGCCGAGACAGCAATATGCGTGATGCCCAACCTTCTCTTAGCCATGCCTCGAGATTTTTTGAAGTTTTTGCGATTGCGAGGCGAGCGGCCACCGAGCACGATATGCGCCGTCTTCTGTCCTTCTCACCAGTCTATGCGCTGACGACTTCAAGGCCATAGCTGTAGGACCGTGTCAGATCGCGCTCCGGGCGGCGCTATCCGCGACTTAAGAGCCCGCAAGTCTATGGCTGTCAGACACGACGAGCAGGCAAAGCTGTCGCGAAGAGATCAATTGAGGCTCGCAGCTCTCAGACAATCTGGATTGATATTAAGAGCGAATGCCTCCATATGTAGAGAATGATTTAGCGCGGCGTGAGCCGATTTCAGGTGTTGGCGGGCGATGCAGACGGACCTACAGATATCCAGACAAAGTGCGACGTTGCGCGTAAAAGTTGAGGAGACTCTCCGTCAGGCGATAGCCAGTGGGCGATTTAAGCCCGGCCAGCGACTGGTAGAGCGAGAACTTTGCGAAATGCTGGGCGTCGGCAGGACCTCGGTTCGCGAGGCAATGCGACAGCTCGAAGCTGAAGGCATTATCACAAGCTATCCCCATAAGGGACCGGTCGTCAGTACGATCACCTACGAGGAAGCGCAGCAACTCTATACCGTTCGGGCTCTTCTTGAAGGATTCGCGGGCCAGCAGTTCGCTGAGCATGGCACTGCCGCCGACATAGCGACACTTCTAGCCGCGGTGGTCGAATTCGAAGCCGCTGCCGAAAGTGGCGTCGGTGCGCGCCTCATAGATGCGAAAAACGCGTTTTACAACTGTTTGATGGACGGCAGCAAAAACGTGTTCGTAAGGCAAATGCTGACAGCTCTGCATAATCGGATAAATCTCCTTCGAATGACAACCATGACGCAACCGGGACGGCTTGCGCACAGCATTGCCGAAATTAGGGATATTGCGAACGCAATCCAGAATCGCAACGGGCCGTTGGCGGCGGCGGCCTGCAAATTCCATATCGACCAGGCTGCCAAGGTCGCACTTGAATACCTCCGGAAGAACGCAGCGCCAGAAACTTAAAATTTCGATTGACAGATTGTCTGATAATCTTTTTAATCCTCTCTGAAGGAAGGCGGGTTTCATTGCTCGCACGCGTCCGGAGGAAAAAATGTCATCGACACTCAACGCAACGCGCGTGGCCTTTATAGGGCTGGGCGCGATGGGCCAACCTATGGCTCAACATCTCATTTCGGCGGGCTTCGATGTCGTCGGTTTCGACCTCTCGAAAGATGCCAGGATAAAGCTCGCTGATGCGGGCGGGCGAGCCGCCGAAACGATTTCTGACGCCATGGTCGGGGCCAGTTTCGTGATCACCATGCTTCCGAACGGCAAGATCGTGCGCGAGGCGCTGCTGGGCGAAAACGCCTGTGGCGGCCTGAAGCAGAATGCCGTCGTCATAGACATGAGTTCGTCTGCTCCAAACGACACAAGGGAACTCGGTCTCGAACTTGCTTCTCGTGGCCTTCGGCTGGTTGACGCCCCGGTCTCCGGAGGCGTCAAGCGCGCCGTTTCTGGCACCTTGACAATCATGGCCGGTGGGGAGGATGCTGATATCGAGGAGGCCGAGCCGCTGCTGAAGGCAGTGGGACAACAGGTGTTCCGGACGGGGCCAGTTGGCTCGGGTCACGCGATGAAAGCGATTAACAACTTCGTATCCGGTGCAGGTGTGCTGGCGGCGATCGAGGGTGTCCTTCTTGGACGCGCCTTCGGCCTGGAGCCGGCGACGATCGTCGATATTCTCAACTCGTCGTCTGGAAAGAACAACGCCACCGAAGTGAAGATGAAGCAGTTCATCCTCTCTGAGACGTTCGGGTCGGGATTTGCCATTGGCCTGATGGCCAAGGATATCCGCATCGCCGCCGATCTCGCCAAGACGCTTGGTCTTCGCCTCGATGCTCTCGCCAGCACGGCAGACGCCTGGGATGCTGCACAGAAGGCGCTAGGCCCATCCGAGGACCACACCCGTATTATCCGATACGTCGAAGATCACAATTAGCCTCGGAAACTCGCGAACTCGGGCGAAACAGACAGATTGTCTGATAATCAGTTGATCTTGTCGTAGACAGTAAAGCTAGGAGCGTTGTCGAATGACCGCCACGAAAGAAACGAAAGTGAAAACACACGGCAAGGAGCGGCCTGTCCCTTCGAAACAGTTCGCTCAAGGGCTGGCGACGCGTCGTGAAGTCATGGGCGATGCCTATGTCGACGCAGCACTCGGTAAGGCGACCGACTTCACCTGGCCTATGCAGCAGCTCGTCACTGAGTATTGCTGGAACGAGATCTGGAATCGACCAGGCCTCGACAGGCGCGCGCGGTCCATTCTGAACCTTGGCATGATCTCTGTCCTCAATCGTCCGCATGAGCTCAAGGGCCACGTGCGCGGCGCGATCAACAACGGCCTCACCAAGGAGGAAATCCAGGAGATTTTCCTGCAGGTCGCGATCTACGCCGGCGTACCGGCGGGCATCGACAGCTTCCGAAACGCCCAGGAGGTCTTCAACGAAATGGGCATCTGAAGCCGCCGCCGCTGGGCGTGGCGGAAAATTTTGAAAGGCGTGGATCGGCCGCGCCGTTTTAACCAGGGAGGAGCCGAACTTGGCCATCGATCTCGAGAAGTTCAAAAAACTGGCGCTGGAGGACTTCGAGTTCAAGCGCGAAACCCGTTATCTCAACGGCATTATCAAATGCGATTTTCCGAGCCGCAGCGTCGCACTCCACTTCGAAGACGGCAAGATGGTGAAGGTCGAAGAAGCCGCCTACGACGACGAGAAGTGCAAGATCGTCATCCGGGGCACGGGTGAACAGTGGGACGCGCTTCTCCAGAAGAAGCCGCGGCCGTTTTATCAGTGCCTGCAGTCGTCAAACATCAAACACGGTCTGTTCCTTAGCAACAATAACGAAACCTTCGCGTATCTCCCTGCGCTCAATCGCATGACGAGCCTGATGCGCGAAGCCCGCCCGGAAGGAGTAGCAGCATGACCAGACATGATCCAATCACGGGCCGTTACGTCTACCTGACGATCGAAGGCATCGAATATCGCGTCTATTACGAGGAAGCCGGAGAGGGCATTCCCTTGCTTGTCGGTCACACGGCGGGCTCCGACGGCCGCCAGTACCGCCACACGCTCTGCGACGAAGACGTGACCAAGAACTTCCGCGTTATCGCGTTCGACTTGCCCTATCACGGGAAGTCTCTTCCTCCACACGGCGTTCGCTGGTGGGAGAAAGAGTACAACATGACCAAGAAGTTCATGATGGATTTCCAACTGGAACTCTCTAAGGCCCTTGGTCTGGACCGCCCCGTTTATATGGGTAGCTCGATGGGCGGACATCTTGCTATCGATCTGGCGTCGAATTACCCCGACAACTTCCGCGCTACTATCTCCGTCGAAGGGGCACTGCGCTCGGCTGCCGAATATGTCGATGTCGGCATGGCAGGCATTAGGAAAGAATTCGACAACCCAAACGTGAACCGCACCTCCATCGGCGCGGCCATGATGCTCAATATCTCGCCCTACTCACCAGAAGCCAATGTCCGCGAAATCCAGTGGGAATATAGCTGCGGCGGTCCGGGCGTCTTCGCAGGTGACCTCTATTACTACTACTACGACCACAATGTCTCACCCGAAGAGGCGAGCAAGATCGATACGTCGAAGTGCATGCTGTACTTCCTGACGGGCGAATACGATCCGAATACCTCCCCGGCCGACACCAAGATCGCCGCCGATCTCGTCAAGGGCAGCAAGTTCTGGACGATGGAGAAGCTCGGTCATTTCCCGGTCACCGAAGACTACACCGAGTTCAGAAAATACCTGCTGCCGATCCTCGAGGAAATCCGGCAGGCATCCGCAACCAGGGCGAAAGTCGCCTGAAACAATCTCTTGGGAGGAGCATCCAATGAGACGGAGTTTAACCGGAACCATGGGGGCGCTGATCGCGGTCAGCGCCCTGACGACCACGGCCTGGGCTGACGGCGTCGACCAGCTCCCCGCCAACGAGAAGAAAATCTACGAGGTCGTCGACCCGCAGGTTCCGCTCGGAGCGAGTGCCTACAAGGACTTCAAACCGAAGAAGGGACCGCCCTGGAAGATCGGCTACGCCAGTAGCTATGCCGGCAATACGTGGCGCGCAGCGGCCCTCGATGCCGTCATGAATGACCTCTTGCCGCGCTCCAAAAAAGCGGGGCTCGTATCTGAAGTCGTGGTCACTCAGTCCGACCTCAAGGACGCCGTCCAGATTCAGCAGATGCGCCAGATGGTTGATGATGGTGTTGATGCCATCATCATCTGCTGCTCGAACGTCACCGCTCTCAATCAGACGATCGAGTACGCCTATAAGGCAGGCGTTCCTGTCTTCTCGTTYTCGGGATACGTGACGTCGCCTTACGCGATCAACGGCGCTGCCAATCACGCGCAGGGCGGCGGCGAGATGGCGATCTGGCTCGCAGACAAGATCGGCAAGAAAGGCAACGTGCTTCTCGTGTCGGGCATCCCTGGCTTCGCCTCATCCGACAGCTTCGACAAGGCCGCCAAAGACGCGCTGGCAAAGTATCCCGACATCAAGATTGTCGGCGAAGTGGCTGGCAAGTGGACCGACCAGGTAGCACAGGTCGAGGTGCAGAAATTTTTGGCGACGAACCCCATCCAGATTGACGGTATTCTGACACAGGGCGCGCAGGAGAACGGCGTGTTGAACGCCATGCTCCAGTCGGGCCGCGACATGGTGCCGATTACGCTGGGCGGCGAGGCTTCGGCGGCATGTTACTGGCGCCAGAATCCGGAATGGATCGATGCCGGCTTCCATATCTGGCCGCCGCGCCGCGAGATGCAGCAGATGTGGGAGATCATGCTTCGCACGCTCGAAGGGCAGGGGCCAAAGGTGCAGTCCTTCCTGCGCCCAGTCCTGCCGTTCACAATCGATGACGTTCGCGCCGCGATCCCCGAGGATTGCGATTTGAACTCGACTGATTTCGTCGAACCGAAGGCGGACGGATGGTTCCCAAGTGCGATTGCCGACCAGTACTTCGAGCGTCCTGCCGATCCCTGGAAGCCGGTAGCCCAGTAAGCCGGATCCGCCCGGTGGCTTAACCGCCGGGCGGGACCTTGGATGATCGTAAAAGCCGCCTTGGCGGACGTTGCGGGTGGGAGGTCTGCGATGGACAGCGAGATAACAGTCAGAATGATAGATGTCGCCAAGGCGTTCGGGGAGACGAGGGCACTCAAGAAGTGCGACTTCGAGGCCCGCGCCGGAGAGGTGCACGCCATCGTCGGCGAGAACGGCAGCGGCAAGAGCACGATGGCCAAGATCATGTCGGGCGTTTTGCACCCGGACGCAGGCAAGGTCACGATCCTGGGTGAAAAGGTTGCCTCGCCCGTCGACGCCAAGCGGGTCGGCCTGACCACCATCTTCCAGGAAGTACTGGTTGCCGACGAGGCCAGCGTGTTCGAGAACCTCTATGTCGGTCGTGACGGTGTCTTTCGTTCGCAGTCGACCGGCGATCGGCGGACAGAAGCGGCTGAAATCGTGGCGCGGCTCGTCGGAAAATCCGTAGACCTCGATCAGCTGGCAGGCAGCCTCCCACTCAGCATCAAACAGTGGATCGTCATCGCCCGGGCTATCCTTCGCAAGCCGCAGGTGCTGATTCTCGACGAATCTTCGGCCGCGCTCGACCTCGACTCGACCCTCCGGCTCCATGCGGAAATCGACCGCCTTCGTGCCGAGGGCGCGACGATCCTCATCGTCACCCACCGGATCGCCGAACTCGTGCGTATCGCCGACCGTGCGACGATCCTGCGTGATGGGATAACTGTCGGTACGCTCGGAAAGGACGAGATCACCGAGGAAAACCTGCTGTCCATGATGACGCCGGCAGATCGGCGCGCCAGCGATGCGACAGAATACGCCTCCCGAAAGAAGCCGCTCTCGGCCCCTCTAATACTAACTGCGACTGGTCTCGCCGCGCACCGGTCGGCGCGCCTGTTCGATTTCGACCTTCCCAAGGGGAGCATCGTCGGCGTGGCCGGGCTTGATGGGCAGGGGCAGGACGCTTTTATCCGCGCCTTGGCGGGCATCATCCAGCCGTTCGGTGGCGAGGTGAAGGTCCGCTCGGTGGATACGGACAAGATGGTCCCGCTGCGATCGCTCGACGATGCTGCAAACCTCGGTGTTTCCTACGTCTCCGGGGACCGCAAGCGCGAGGGTATTTTCCCGCAACAAAGCATCTTCGAAAATCTCGCCATCGGTGTCTACAGGAAGAAGCTCGGCCCCCTGGGTGTGATCCGCAAGCCCACGCTGAAACCGATGTTCAAGCGCGAAGTGGATCGTCTGCGCATCAAGATCGGCAGCCCGTCGAACAGGATCACCTCACTGTCGGGTGGCAACCAACAGAAGGTGCTCATCGGGCGCGCCTTCGCAAACGATCCCCAAGTCATCCTCCTGAATGACCCCGCCCGCGGCGTCGATCTCGGCACCAAGCGCGACCTCTACCGCGAACTCCGCCTGTTTGCTGAAAAAGGCGGCAGTGTCATCTACCTGTCGACTGAGATCGAGGAGTTCATCGGGTTTGCCGATCGCGTCGACGTGTTCTTCGGGGGAACGTTGTTTCGATCCCTGACCGGCGAGGAAATCGCCGAGGCACCAATCCTCGCCGCTATGTTCGGGAAAGCCCGGGACGCTTCCGTTGATTTCGATCTGGAAAGGACCGCATGATGTCTGCAACCGCTTTCCGTCAAGTCACGCAGGACCGCTCGCTGTACGTTCCGGCCGGGCTTTTCCTTGTCCTCCTTTGCGCCGTCGCCTTCCGTGGCCAAGGTCTGTTCACGAACAATGGTCTGGCCGGAGCCATTCTGGTTGCAACGCCGCTGATCCTCACCGCGCTCGCGATAACACCGATCGTCATGGCGGGCCGCGGAGCCGTGGACCTTTCCGTCGGACCGCTGATGGGCTTCGTCAACGTCACGCTCATTACGTGGCTGGTCGGCAACGGCATCACGCACCCTGTGGCCATCATTGCCTGGGCGGTGGGATTGGGAGCGGCGTTCCAGTTGGTGCAAGCGCTCGTGATCATCTACGTGCGCGTCGCGCCCATCATCGTCACGCTCTCCGGTTTCCTCGTTCTGTCGGGCGTCAACCTGATGGTCATGTCGCGTCCCGGCGGTGTCGCTCCAGACTGGATGCTAAGCTGGGGCGCGGGAACGAGCGTATTTTCGCCTGTCCTGTTGCTTCTGCTCGGCGCTTTCGCAATCTGGGGCGTCCTGAGGGGCACGATGTTTTACCGCAACCTGCGGATGACAGGCGCTGACGAGCGGATGGCCTATACCAGTGGTGTGCAGGTCGACGTCGTGCGCATCATCGCCCATATGGTCGGCGGCGTTTTTGCCGGGCTCGCCGCATTGAGCTACACCGCGCTGATCTCATCCGGCGACCCGACCCAGGGCAGCACCTACACGCTGCAAGCGGTCACGGCGCTGGTCCTTGGCGGCGCCAGTCTCTCCGGGGGGCGCGGCGGTGCGCTCGGCTCGACGCTCGGCGCGATCAACATGTTCCTCATCTCGTATCTTCTGTCCACTTTCAACTTCGGTACGGTTTCGGGCTTCGTTACGCAAATGGCCTTTGGCCTGATCCTCGTTGGATCACTTCTCGTGAACGTCTTCGTCATCAGCCGCCGCACTGTCGCGTGAGGGAGTAAGGAAATGATCTCCACTGTCTTGAACACAGAAATCGGCGCGGCCCGTGGCGCCAGCCCTTTGCGCAAGCACAAGAGTATTTCGATCGGCTTTTGTCTCCTTGCATGTCTGCTCATTCTTGGAGCGCTGCTCGTGCCGGGCTTCGTGTCGCCGCAGAACGCGCGATCGATCCTCCTGCTCGCCGCCTTCCTGGGGCTGGCGTCTGTCGGGCAGACGCTCTGCGCGCTCGTTGGAGCGCTGGATCTTTCCATCCCATACATCATCGGTGGCGCCAATATCCTGCTTCCAAGCCTCATGGTGGCGGGTCTTCCGGCGCCCGTCGCCATGATCGTCGTGCTCGTCCTTGGCACTTTGGTCGGGGCTTGCAACGGCGCCCTCAGCTTCCGGCTGCAGGGTCAGGCGCTGATCATGTCGCTCGGCCTGGGTTTCGCGGCCGTCGGGGCGGTCCAGATCTACACCTCGCTCGGATCGCAGTTCGGCGGTACCGTCTTTGCGCCCGTCCCCGGATGGCTTCGCAACCTTTCGGCGTTCAACGGCAAGTTCTTCGGTCTGCCGTTTCCACCGGTTATCGTCATATGGGCTTTCATCGCCGTCGCCCTGGGCTGGATAATGCACAACACCTGGTTTGGCCGGAGCCTCTATGCTGTTGGCGGGAGCCGCACGGCCGCCGCCCGCCTCGGAATCTCGGAATTCAAGATCTGGACAGTGATCCACAGCGTCAGCGGGGCGATGTCGGCACTCACCGGAATGCTGCTCCTCGGTTTCTCCGGCGGCGGTTTCGTCGGGGTCGGTGATCCCTATCTGTTCACCACCGTGGCGGCGGTCGTTATCGGCGGAACATCTCTTCTAGGTGGTGCCGGCGGGTATGGAGCGACCGTCCTCGGCGTCCTCGTGCTTACTGTCCTGACCTCGCTTCTCGTCGGCCTGGGGCTCAGTTTCCCGGCACAACAGGCCGTCGTAGGGCTGCTGATCGTCCCCATGGTCGCGATCTACGCCCGCTCACCACACATCCGTAATCAGATTTGAACGTTGCATCGAAAGGAATATCAATGGCTATCTCCACCGCTCTACTGGATCGCCTGAAAGACCCCTCCCTGGTACGCGAGGAAATGCTGGTAGGAGGCGACTGGCGAAAAGAGGGCGCGAGCGGCAAGACGATCCAGGTCCACAATCCCTCGACTGGGGACGTGATTGCGAGTCTCCCGAGCGCAGGACTCCAGGACGTCCGCGAAGCCATCGACGTCGCCAAACTCGCCCAGAAAAAGTGGGCCGCACGATCGGGCAAGGAACGTGCCGGCGTCATGCGGAAGTTCTTCGACCTCGTCACGGCCAACACCGAGGACCTCGCGATCATCCTGACGTCCGAGATGGGCAAGCCTCTGGCCGAGGCACGCGGCGAGATCGCCTACGGCGCTTCCTACATTGAATGGTTCGGGGAAGAAGCCAAGCGTGTTTACGGGGACACCATTCCGGGGCATCAGGCCGACAAGCGCCTAATAGTCATCAAACAGCCCGTCGGCGTGGTGGCGGCCATCGCGCCCTGGAACTTTCCTTCCGCCATGGTCTGCCGCAAGATCGCCCCGGCGCTGGCATCCGGCTGCGCCATCATCTTCAAGCCGGCCGCCGAAACCCCATTGTCGGCCCTTGCTCTTGCCATCCTCGCTGAGCGTGCGGGAATACCCGGCGGCCTGTTCAGCGTCCTGCCGACAGACAACGCCCGGATGTTCGGTGAAGAAGTCTGCTCGAACCCCGTCGTCAAGAAGCTGACCTTCACAGGGTCTACCGAGGTCGGGCGCATCCTGATGGCGCAGGGCGCACAAAAGATCATGAAGCTCAGCCTCGAACTCGGCGGCAACGCTCCCTTCATCGTCTTCGACGATGCCGACCTCGACGAGGCCGTGGAAGGAGCGATGCTGTCCAAGTTCCGCAATGCCGGCCAGACCTGCGTTTGCGCCAACCGTCTCTACGTCCAGAGCGGGGTTTACGACCGCTTCATAGAAAAACTGGCGGCGCGGGTTTCCGCGCTCAAGGTCCTTGACGGGTTCGAGGATGGAGCCACCATCGGTCCGCTGATCAACGAGGATGCAGTAGCGAAGCTCTACAGCCACATCGATGACGCTGTCGGTAAGGGTGCGAAGGTCGTTGTCGGCGGCGCAAGGGACGAGCGTGGTGGCACCTTCGTCCAGCCGACGCTTCTCTCGGAAGCCACAAAGGAAATGAAGGTCGCACGAGAGGAGACCTTTGCGCCGCTCGCCCCGGTCTTCAGGTTCGAAACGACAGACGAGGTCATTGAACTGGCCAACGACACCGAGTTCGGTCTCGCTGCCTACTTCTACGCCAACGACCTTCGAAATGTCTGGAAGGTTACGGAGGCCCTGGAGTACGGGATGGTCGGCGTCAACACCGGCCTGATCTCGACGGAGGTCGCACCGTTCGGCGGCGTCAAGCAGTCGGGGTTCGGCCGCGAGGGCTCGAAATACGGCATGGATGACTTCCTTTCGATGAAATACGTCTGCATGGGCGGCATACAGTCGTAGTCCAACGGTTGGTGGCGCGTCTTAAGGCTCGCCACCCGCAATGTTTTAGCTGGTCACGGAGGCCCGATGACACATTCTGCAGTAGGCGGGGAAACTCTTGGTCAAGACCGCGCCGACAGCCTTCAAAAAGAGGCGGTCGACCGCGAGCAGGACCCGGCCGATCACGCTGCCCAGGCGAACGTCGAGGGCAGAACGGCAATGGAACGTCGGAACGTGCGGAGAGAGGCAGGCGCTAGACTCACCTTTGTGCTGGGTCTGTCTGCTTAAGGCTCGCGTTGACGCAACGTCTGATGACCCATCTCGATAGTTTCGTAGGTATTTTTCGACGGGACGAGGACAGCGCGCCACCGGCCACTCGCTGGCAAGATCATCACCGGTTGTCTGGCATTTTCCTGGTGGCACGTTGACGCAAGGCGCACGTGTCGGGACGCTCGTGCCTGCCCGCCCCAGTGCTCTTATGACTCAAGGGCAGCATCAGTTGAACCTCACTTCACATTTGCAGATTCTGCAATGGCTTGCGGCCGTCAACTGCCGCAAGGCCCTGATGCGGCGGTCACAGATCGCCGAGAAACTGCGCCGTCGCAGACTAATATTTTGACCTGGAAGAGCTCACTATCGTTACCGCGACTTGGTCGCGTTGCAATGATGAAACGGTGTTGCGCCTCACACCTGCGTTCCAGAGTGTCCGGGCGAGACCGTGACGACCACGGCCCCGCCGGACGTTGCCTTGGGAGGCTGACTTCTGGACAATGTTCGTGACGGGAGCTTAGTGCTTCATGCGCAGGATCGGCTTGATGACCTTGCCGCTCTCGGAATCGGCCATTGCCTCGTTGATCTGGTTGAGATCGTAGAACTGGACGAGCTTGTCGAACGGGAACCGTCCCTGCTGCCAGTATTCGATGAGCTCGGGTATGAATTTGGAGGGAATGCTCTGGCCTTCGACCACACCGACGAGCGTACGGCCGAACAGAAAGTTGCCGATATCGACGATCCCTTCCGTTCCGAGCGCGGACGATCCGACCAGTCCACAGGTTCCTGGGGTGCCGAGGCAATCGACCGCTTGGCGAAACACCTTCGGCGAGCTCGTGCATTCGAGACTGAAGTCTGCGCCTTCGGGAATGATTTCCCTGATTGCCTTGACGCTATCCCCATTGCGGGCGTTTATGATGTGGGTTGCACCCAGTTCAATCGCCAGTTCGAGACGTTCATCGTTAAGGTCGATCACGATGATGGTCGAGCATCCGGCGATCTTCGCCGCCATTACGGCTGCCATGCCGACCGCACCCGCGCCGAACACTGCAATGGAAGATCCCGGTTGGGGCTTGAGGCAGTTGAGAACCGCTCCGGCGCCCGTTTGCAGCCCGCAGCCCAGCGGTCCCATGAGTTCGAGCGGAACATCTTTGGAAACCTTGACCGCATTGCGCTCGCTGGCGATGGCGTAGGTGGCGAAAGAAGACTGCTCGAAGAAGCACCCGCTGATCTGGGTACCGTGTGAATCATGTAGCGGGCAACTGCCATCCGGCCGGGTGCCACGGAAATTTCTGCCGAAAAAGTCTTCACAATAATAAGGCGTGCCTCCCCGGCACTTTTCGCATTTCCCGCAATATGCGTAGCTTAGAGCCACGTGGTCACCGGGCGAAAGCCCTTTTACATCGGCCCCGACCACTTCCACGACGCCGGAGCCTTCATGGCCGAGAACCACGGGCTGCGGTACGTCATATCCTTGGTCGCGAACAACCATGTCGGTGTGGCAGACACCGCTCGCCACGATCCGGACGAGGATTTCGTCGGGGCGAGGTTGATCGATCCCGATGCACTCCAGAACAAGAGGCTTTGCCTTTTCGCGCGAAATTGCAGCGTATGCTTCTTTCATAAAATGACTCCTTAAGTGCGCGCTCGGCCGGTGGGTGACACTTGTAGGCGTTAGCAGACAATCAGTCAATTATCTTCAGTGAACGAAAATGCTCGCTGAGGCCAATGCCAACGCGCTACACGGACATGTAAAGAAACAAAGCGATGTAATATCAATTGCTTCCTCAGGGTATGCGGCCGATCTAGATCTTGGCCCGAATTGTTGGCTGAACTGGAATTTGCTTGACAGATTGACTGAGTCTGACGTGACGTTCATCGAACGCTCCGGCTGACGGTAGCGCCCGTATTTCCTGCGCCTCGCAGCCTCATTTTCCGGGCAATGGTAGCGATAATGGCGCCAAACTTCCTTTTCATGAACCTCGCCGGCGAGGCGCGGTCTGCTGTGTTCCCTGTTGCGCGCTCGTGGGGTGAGGTGACGGACGGTTGCTTTGTCTTATTGCTATATCGAACCGAGCCGCAATAAAAGAACAACTAAATCAGCGTGATAACACAGACGACACGTCGAAAATCCGAAATTCAAGATACTTTATTGACAGATTGTCTGCTTATTCATAATGATGCGATCTGCCGTTTGGGGAGAATTCGGCGATGGCTGGAAGATAACGGCGCTCCAGGTCGCAGACAAAATGGCCGCGTTGGGTGGCAAGAGGAGGAGAATTCTGATGAAAAGACGTACATTCCTGCAGACGGGCAGTGCCTTGATTGCAGCGGGCGCGTTCGGAATACCGGGCATCCTGCGGGCAGACGATACTATCGCCCTGCTGCCCGACACTTGGCCGTCCGAAGGGGAAAACCCCGTCGTCGAAGCTGGTAAGTTCGCCAAGGCAGGTCCCTGGAAGATCGGTCACAGCCACTATGGCCTGGCCGGTTCAACGCACACCTATCAGACCGCGTTCGAAGCCGAATACGAGATTAGCAGGAACAAGGCCCGTGTCGCAGACTATCAATTCCGAAGCGCCGACCTCAACGCCTCAAAACAGGTCGCCGACATCGAAGATCTGATCGCACAAAAAGTCGATGCAATCATCATTGCGCCGCTTACAACAGGCTCGGCCGTGGAAGGCATCAGGAAGGCAAAGGCCGCCGGCATTCCGACGGTCGTCTATCTCGGTCGCGTCGACACCGAGGATTTCACGGTGCAGGTCCAGGGCGACGACTTCTACTTCGGTCGGGTGATGGCTCAGTTCCTGGTCGACAAACTAGGCAACAAGGGAAAAGTGTGGGTGCTGCGCGGCGTCGCCGGGCATCCGATCGATGCTGATCGTTACGCCGGGGCGATGGAAGTCTTCAGCAAGTCCGGTCTCCAAATCACCTCAACCCAGCACGGCAGCTGGTCCTACGAGGACTCAAAGAAGATCGCCGAAAGCCTCTATCTCTCTGATCCCGATGTCGCCGGGGTCTGGACTGACGGCGCAAATATGTCGCTCGGGGTCCTGGACGCGCTGCAGGAAGCCGGGGCTTCCACCATTCCACCGATCACGGGAGAAGCCCTGAACGGATGGATGCGTCGTTGGAATGATGAAAAGCTCTCTTCGATCGGGCCCATTTGCCCTCCGGCTCTTTCGACGGCAGCCCTGCGTGCGTCCTTCGCGCTTCTCGAAGGCAAGCCGATCCAGCGCAACTGGACCAACCGGCCCAAGCCGATCGTCGACGAAAATCTTGCACAGTTTTACCGCTCCGATCTCACGGACGCTTACTGGGCCCCGACAGAAATGCCGAATGAGAAGCTCCTCGAGTACTTCAAGGCCTGACGCATTGAGGGCGCGGACAAGCGCGCCCTCTTCACCCTCGCAGATGGAAGTGTTCATGAGTATGCTTGTCGAGATGGTCAGCATCAACAAGTCCTTTGGTGCGACCAAAGTCCTGTCGAATGTTCAATTTTCGCTTGAACGCGGCTCCGTCCACGCGTTGATGGGCGAGAACGGGGCGGGAAAATCCACGCTGATGCGAATTCTGGCCGGCGTCTATCAACAGACCGCTGGACGCATCCGTCTGCGAGGAGAAGAGGTGACCTTCCGGTCCCCCAAGGAAGCGCGTCTCGCCGGGGTGTCGACAGTGTTTCAGGAGTTCACCCTGATCCCCAATCTCACGGTCGCCGAAAACATGTTTCTTGGACACGAACCGCGGCGTGCCGATGGGTCGATAGACACCGCCGAGGTCGTCGAGCGATCCCGCAAGCTGCTTGCCGACGTTTTCCCTCAACTGGACGCGACGGCGATTGTGGAAACGCTGACGGTTGCCCAGCAGCAGGCAGTGGAAATCGCCAAAGGCCTGACATCCAATGCCGATGTCTTCATTTTCGATGAACCGACCGCGGCACTAAACTCAACGGACGTCGCTCATCTCTTCAAGGTCATCCGCGATCTGAAGGCGCAAAACAAGGCTGTCGTCTACATCTCGCATCGGATGAACGAGGTGTTCGAACTGTGCGACACCATCACCGTCATGAAGGACGGGGCTTGGGTAAAGACAGCCAGGGCAGAAGACTTTAATCTCCAAACGCTCGTGGCAACCATGGTTGGACGCGAACTTCAGAGTTTCTTTCCGCCGAGGGCACAGGCCATTGGATCGCCGATGCTCGTCGTGGCAGGGCTTCGTCTCAATGACCATGGCCCGCCAGTCGGTTTTTCCGTACGCACGGGCGAGATCATCGGGCTCGC
The DNA here is from genome assembly GCF_047445805.1 of Rhizobium sp. BR 314. Taxonomy (NCBI): domain Bacteria; kingdom Pseudomonadati; phylum Pseudomonadota; class Alphaproteobacteria; order Hyphomicrobiales; family Rhizobiaceae; genus Rhizobium; species Rhizobium sp. BR 314. Next base: position 35,002 of record NZ_JARWLA010000050.1, read on the forward strand.
CGGGCTGGAGGGCCAGGGGCAGCGTGAAATCATGCGTGCGGTCGTCGGGGTCGAACCCGCCGCAGCTGCGAGCGTCCAGCGTCGCCGCGACGACAGCATGATCGATGTGAACGTATCCTCAGGCTTTTCGAGTGCCATCTCAGCGGGCATTGGTTTCATTCCTGAAGACCGCAAGCAGGAAGGCCTGTTTCTTCGGCTTCCGATCTACGACAACATCGCACTTGGCAAGCAATTGAACCGGAACATGGCGAGCGTTGCATGGCGTTCCATCTCCAGGGTTCACGATGTCATAAAG
>NZ_JARWLA010000051.1:0-32901 GCF_047445805.1 Rhizobium sp. BR 314
CCATTCCATGGGCACGCGCGACCGCAGAGACATTAGCGCCAGGAGCCAGAGCTTGCTCCAAAATCAAAGCCTTGTCCTCATCTGACCACGACTTCGGTTTCCGCCGCGTTCGCACCGGCTCCGCCGTCAGAATTTCGAACGTACGACCATGATTCATATCTTCACTCATAGGTTTCCCAGCATGATTCATGCTGAAAATGAGCGATTTCGCGTCTCGATGCTACGTGGGATGGCCTGTCCGCTTACGTTTGAGCCCTGCGTGGCGGCATCGCGTTTTGAGGATCAGATTGACCGATTGCGGCGTCAGCGCCCGCCGGTCTATATTGTCCCATTGGTCGATGCGCCGAAACACCGGTCCGGCCTCGATCCCAGCCGCCTCGACCCATTGTTTCAGGGCGTCGACAGGTCGGCCGATCAGGATGACATGGGTGCGGTCGTCGGCCGTCGTCGTCTTGGTGCGGCCGAGATTGATAGTCAGGCAGGGCAGGAGAGGGGAGGCGGTATTCCTAGGGTCGGCATGCACCGGCTCCTCGTCGACCAAATCCTCGATGCGCAGGTCGACGACTTCGGAGCGTCGCCGGCCACCGGCGGCAAAGGCGGTGAGCAGCAGGGCTCGATCGCGAAGATCGACCGGACGATCGCCGGCGCAAGTGGCCAGCAGCTTTGCCAGGATATCGCCGGTGACAGCCTTTCTGCTCTTCCGCTGTCTTGGCCGGGCGCTCGCCCGCACGGCGAGCCGGAGCGCGGTCTTCAGGGATGGGGCAGCAAAAAATCCAGATAGGCCCCGCCAGCGGGTCAGGATCGACCAGGAGGTCAGTCGCCGGCGCACGGTGTCGGGCGCATGCGGGCCGTCGGCGCGCAGCAGGCCCTTTGCACGCATGCCCACCTCGACGTCATCAGGCATGCCATGGCTGGGATCCTCGGCGCGTTCGACCGGATCCCAGAGATGATGGGCGACGAATTTCAACAGTAAACTTTCAGGTGCCGGCCAGGGGAGCGGTGCGCCGATGGCGAGTTCGCACCAGGCTTCGAGATAGCCGAGATCGGAGGCGAGCGCTCTCAGCGTGTTGGCGCCCATGCCTTCCTTGGCGAGATGCTTGAGGGTGGCGACGTCGTCGTCGGTCAAGAGCGTCGCCAGCTGATCGCGGCGGGCAAAGGGCAGGATGGCGTCGAATGCATCGAGTTCCTCGGCGCGTTTCAGCACCGGATCGACGGGGGAGGGGAGGACTTTGGACTTCGACATAGGGCGGCTCTGGCGCTGTGATTTGCCCCGACTTTATCGGTTTTACGGCCTGAAAACCATCACTATCGATACTTGCTACCTATCGATAATGATACACACATCCAAAATCTGTATGACGAACGGAAGTCAGAGTTGATTTCGATTCATTATCGGGAAAGAACAACGTTAATTCATATGGTTACTGGCGGGTAAATTAGAAAATCCTGCCTCGAAATCTGGGGAAGAGGCCTTGTCCTGCTGGTGCTCTCCTACGATAAATGATCACAGCGATTTGGACGGGCGTAACGGGGGATAAAGGTCGCTGATGAATCAGTTCGCTATTGAGAAGCGCGAAGAGGGCGGTTCAAAAGTATGACGGTGCGTCGCCCTTCTTCGACAAAAATCGAGCGCGCCAAATGGATTGCATTGCGCATAAATCAGACGATCCCGGAAAGCGCGCTAGGCGACGACAAGGAGTTATCGGCGTGGATCAAACTCCACGATCCTGCTTCGGACAACCAGATCAAACAGATCAAGCGCTGGGTCGCGTCCGGCAAGATCGAGGCGCCGCCGCGTTACCCGCACGCCATGACCGCAGCGGAGGCCAGGCGTGTTATCGTGGCGAATAAGCCGGCCAGAGCGCGTGGCGAACAGCGCCAAGCACGGCGGGAGCTTCCTTGGCTAGCGCGCAAGCTGCTTTGGCTTTGGATCTTGGTCGGTGTCGCGGTGCCAATGATTGTCGGCGTGTTCATTCCATTATTCTTGCCGTCGACAGAGTGGGCGTCGATGATGATGATACCGAGCATCGTGGTCGGCCTGATATCGGCTGCAGTCTATGTTCTGCTCCTGCGAACCTACCGAGAATTGCGCGATAATAATCCAATACTCATCGGAGGCGCGGCATTGCTTGCCTTTGCCGCCGGCCGGAATATCGCAATTCTTATCGTTCCCATGCTCTTCCCCGCGTTCACTGGTTCGCATGTTGAGCTGCCCTATACAGTGGTACAAATCGACGGATTTGAGAGCAAAGGCTGCCGGCGACCCATCAAACTTGAGGGATTGCCCTTGGTGTTCAGAGAACTGTGCGGTTTCCCGGATAGCTTCAGACAGAGCCTTGCACCTGGCATGCGCTTAAGTGTTGCAGGCTACGGCACTCGCTATGGTCTCTATGTCGAGAGTGCCGGTCCCGCAAATTCCTTAACGACAAACGGCTCAATGCCGCTGCGCGGAGCTCCGGATTAGACGCCCCCCTCTGTGGCGCCGCCGTTTGAGGTTAAAGTCAGGTGGCGGCATTGGGAGAGCGAAACCCGGCCGCTCGCCTGTCCATTCTCATGGATTGCCGCACGCAGGAGACCATTGTTCAGCTAATAGAACCGCTTCTGCCAGCTCCGGGAGGTTTGCGCACAGTCCCTTTTCATTTGCGCGCGGGATAACTGGGAAAATCTCATCGAGTTGGCGCGTCAGCGCTTGACACTCTGCGGTTCCACCTGACGATGTTCGCTCAATCGAAATACTGCGCGATCGGAGTAATACGTTGGCCATTTACCTCGATTTCCGCCAGACTTGGCTATGGCGACAGGCGTTCGAAGCCACTTTTCCGGACACGACCGCGGGCGAACAAGAATATTTTAGAAACCAATACCTGGAAATGCGGGAAAAAGCAGAGCAGCTCGTCTCGCGGATCGCGACCGACCTGCCGGGAATGACCGTCCACGACATCACGCATCTCGATGCGCTCTGGGATATGGCGTCGCTTGCCTGCGAAGACACCGTAACACTCAACCCTGCGGAAGCTTTCGTGTTTGGCGCGGCGGTTCTATTGCATGACGCGGGAATGAGTCTGGCCGCCTTTCCCAACGGCTTGGCAGACCTCAAGCAAACTCTGATATGGAAAGACTCCGTAGCCCGTTATATCGGCAACCAGGAGATCAACGGCGATGCCTCCATAACAGTGGAAAATATTCCCGAAGCCGTGGAGAAGCTGATCATCCCCGACGTCCTTCGTCGTCTGCACGCCGAGCAGGCAGAGCAGCTGGCGGAGCAGAGCTGGGAGGCCGGGGGGATCCGATATAACCTCATTGACGATCCCGCGCTGAGGACGTTCTACGGTACCACGATCGGTCAGATCGCCCATAGTCACTGGTGGTCCGTCTCCAAACTGGAAACCGAATTGAGCGGTAACCTCGGAGGTTTCGCCCAGAAAACTCGCCACGTCGTCGACAAGATCAAGATCGCATGCCTGCTTAGAGTGGCGGATGTCCTTCATATCGATAGTCGCCGAGCGCCCAAATTCATGGGGGCAATCATCAAGCCAACTGGCGTTTCGGCTCAGCACTGGTCGTTTCAGGAGCGGCTTGCAAGACCTCATGTAGAGTCGGACACTGTTGTCTTCACAACGGGCCAGCCGTTCGACCAATCACAAGCGGAAGCATGGTGGCTGGCCTATGATACGATCAGCCTTGTCGATCAGGAATTGAACGACGTCGATCAACTGCTGAAGAGCAGCAATCGGGACGTATTGCGGGTTCGAGGCGTGAAGGGAGCCGGGACGCCGGAGGCACTCGCAAGGACTGTAAAAACGAAGAACTGGCGACCTGTCGATGCTCGCATGAAGATATCGGACGTGCCCCGCGTCATCGAAACATTGGGCGGCGCTAAGCTGTATGGAGACGACCCCACCGTTCCGTTGCGCGAACTCATTCAAAACGCAGCCGATGCGGTTCAGGCTCGTCGCCGTTTTGAGAACAGAACCGATGACTGGGGTAGAATCATCATCTCTTTGGAAAAGCGAGACGACGGGCAATGGCTGACCGTCGAAGACAACGGCATCGGAATGTCGGAGCTGGTGCTGACTGGGCCCCTGCTTGACTTTGGCACTTCATTCTGGCGCTCACCGATGGCGATGGAAGAGTTTCCAGGGCTAATGGCGGCCGGAATGGATTCAATCGGGCGCTTCGGCATTGGCTTTTTCTCCGTCTTCATGCTCGGCAGCGCCGTCAGAGTGTTTTCACGGCGATGCGACAGGGGGGGCGAGACCGGAAGGTTGCTTGAGTTCCGTAGCGGCACTTCGATGAGGCCTATCCTGTCTCAACCGGAATACAAGGCGTTACCACTGGACGGAGGTACGCGGGTCGAAGTCAGACTGGATGCCGACCCGTCTGCACGAGGAGGCCTCTTACACACACCATTTTACATGCGAGGTACATATACGATGTACTCGCTAATCGGCCTTCTAGCGCCCAACCTCAACGTCGCATTGTTCTTGAGAACGGATGGTGTGGAGACTCCGGTAACCCGTCCCGGAGACTGGCTGGACATCGCCGATGGCGAGTTTGCGTCGAGACTTGCGCCATGGCAATCGCCCGAGCACACGCCTGCCAAGTTCATGCGCCTTTTACGGAACGCCGATGAACAAATCGTCGGCCGGGCTGCTATTCAGCCCGAACCACAGTATACGTACCCTCCGCGAGGCGGCTGGGTCACCGTCGCGGGGCTGCGGGCTACGCAACTGAAGAATATCAGTGGGGTTCTTCTGGGTGAAGCCACAACAGCCGCGCGCGACATGGCGATTCCAGTAGTGGACAATGCGGGTCTCGCAGCATGGGCTACAGATCAGGCAAATCTCTTCGCCGAGAGCGTAAGAGACGAGGAATTGCAAGCCCAGGTCGCGGAAGTAGTGCTTGCTTGCGGCGGCGAGCTAGGAACACTGAAAATCGTCCAATATGGCGGCGAGTGGCTTGATCAGCACCAGGTTATCGAATTGGCGGAATCTACGACGCGGATCAGCATCGAACTGGATGGCTATTTTGAATATGAGGAGGACCGTGACCAAGTTTTCCCACGCGACTTCCGACATAACTTCAATATGGCAGCAGACCTGGTGGTCGTGCCAAAGCATGAAGGTCGTATCGTCGGCAGCGTTGCCACGACCTGGCCAGAGAACGAACAGCTGCCGGGTGATCTGAAAACGCGCCTTTCGGCATACGTGTTGGAGTTGATAACCCGTACGTGGGGTGGACGGCTCCAAAGAACGGGTGAAACCAGGGTGGTCGGCGACGTAGATGGAAAGGACATCGAACGCGATGTCGACGTCCTGTCGGTCCATATTGGTGATGTCTGGGACGAGAAGGTCGAATTCTAGGTCTTCCGGTCCAGCGCTGGACCGATGGGCCAAGCTGTACGACGTGACAGCCATCAGACCGATTGCTTTGGTTGCATTCGAGTGTAATCTCGCCACGCAGAAGAAGCGGGATTCGTCGGATGCTCGAGAGAATAAATCTGCACGGTGTGGCAAGCTTTACGGGAACACATCAGTCGCTGCCGAGCCTCAGGCCGATCAACTTCATATATGGTGCGAACGGCTCGGGCAAGACAACGATATCTCGCGTGATAGCTGCCCCGGATCGATATCCGTCATGCGGGCTCGTCTGGGAGCGCGACGTGGCGCTTGAGACACTGGTCTACAATCGCGATTTCGTAACCGACAACTTCACCTCCAGGATGCGCGGCATCTTCACCTTGGGCCAACAAGACGCCGCGATCATCGCGGCAATAGAGGCAGCACGAATGGAGGTTGCGGACATACAGCGCGCCATCGAAGCGAGGACGGCGACACAGAAAGAAAAACAGAGCGATCTGGATGTCTTGGATGAGGCATTCAGGGAGGAGTGCTGGGAAGCGAAAGTTAAATTCGAAGGCAAGTTCAAAGAGGCATTTCAAGGTGTCCTCAACGCCAAAGCCAGTTTCGCGGACCGAATGTTTCGCGAGGCAAACGATAACAAACGCGACGTCCACGCGCTCGAAGACCTGGAACGCAGGGCAGCGACGCTCTTTGGAGAGACCAAGCAACGAGAAAGCCTTATCGCAGCTTTCGAGGCGACCCAATTCGCGGCCATACACTCCTCACCGGTTCTTGGCCGCAGCGTTGTCGGCAAGGACGACGTTGATATCTCTGGGTTGATCAAACGGCTTGGCAACAGTGATTGGGTCAAACAGGGTCTTCAATACTTTCACGACGATCGGTGCCCGTTCTGCCAGCAGTCGACGGATGCACATTTCAGGGCCGAAATCGCCGAGTACTTCGACGAGCAGTTTAACAAGGATATCGAGGACATCAATCGTCTCGCCGAGGACTATGCCTCGCGATCACGAAGCCTTCTATCGCAGCTCGACAGCATGCTCGCTAATCCCAGCAGCTACCTGGACATAGCTTCGTTGACACAACTCAGATCGAGGTTCCAATCTGTATTGAGCCTCAACCAGCAGTATCTGGAGCGAAAAAAGAAAGAGCCCAGCGAAAAGGTCATGCTGGAGACCTTCGTCGATATCTTTCACGAGATTTCCGATGTAATTTCCGCAGCGAACACGAAGATTGCTGCCCACAATGAGCTCGTAGACAACATTGTCACCGAACGAGCCGCTCTTGTCGGTGATGTCTGGCGATACGTTGTGGAGGAGAGCTCACTGGCGATAGGGACCTACCGATCGCGAAGCTCGGACTTGCGGTCCGCCATTGACGGGCTTGGGAAGGGAATAGACTCGAAATCGTCTGCCAAAATCGCCAAGCAGGCAGAGTTGACCGAGTTGGAGAAGACGATCACCAGCGTTCAGCCCACCGTCAATGCCATCAACCAGCTTCTGCTCTCCTTCGGATTCAGGAATTTCCGGCTGGCAACCGCGGGGTCGGATCAGCTTCACTACAGGGTTATTCGCGCCGACGGAACCGATGCAGGTGAAACGCTGAGCGAAGGCGAGAAGACTTTTATCACGTTTCTCTATTTTTACCACCGTATCAGCGGCAGCGTGTCGGAGAGCGGTACGACGTCTCCAAGGGTCGTCGTTTTTGACGATCCGGTTTCCAGCCTCGACAGCGATATCCTCTTCATCGTCAGTAGTCTCATAAAGAAGGTATTCGACAAAGCCCGAGATCAGGCTAGCTCTATCAAGCAGGTTTTTGTCCTAACGCACAACATCTACTTCCATAAGGAAGTGTCGTTCGATCCGTCGCGTGGAACGGATCGCCGGAACTTCGAAACGTTTTGGATCGTCAAGAAGATGGGTGACCATTCGATCGTTGTTGCACATCCGACTAACCCGATAAAATCCTCCTATGAGATGCTGTGGCATGAGGTTCGGGACGACGCGCGGTCGAGTCTCACCATCCAGAACACTCTGCGTCGCATAATCGAAAATTACTTCTTAATCATGGGCAACGTGAACAGGGACGACATAGTCTCGATGTTCGAGGGCGAGGACCAGTTGGTCTGCAACTCCCTCTTTTCGTGGATCAACGATGGATCGCACAGTATTCACGAGGACCTGTATCTTGTGTGCGACGAGCAGACTGTCGAAAGCTATCTTCGGGTCTTCAAGGCGATCTTCGAAAAGAGCGGCCACGGGGGACATTACGATATGATGGTCATTCCGCGTTGATCCGCAGTAGGCAACTGCGGGTCAACGCGGAATGAGCCGATGAACTGCAATTTCGAGGTATTCTTGATCATGGCCTGTGTATCGGCATGGAGTTCGAGTACCGATACACATTGTAAGCCGTTGAAATTACGTTCGTGGGTGGGGTTGCATCGCGACGCTAGTTTACACTCAAGTTCGGAGAGCACTTTGCGGTCATAGAATATTTTCGAGAGCTCCCGGTCAAAGAGACCGCGCGATATGGTAGTGATATCGCTAAATGCTGATCTCGGATGGATCGGCTTTTCAAATTGCATTTTTTGCGTCAAACAATGGCACCTCCTTCCGGGCCGTTCGTGACGCTATAAAGTCCGTCCGAGACGGTCGAGGTCTATCGAAGAAGGGCTCTAAGATTGTCCGCCAGGCGCTTGTTTGTGGCAGCAGGCGTGATATTCCAAATTCCCGCGAGTTCGATAATGGCATCGCCGATTTCGGAGCCGTCATAGGGCTTCTCGGATGTCGTCGTGAATGGTGCATCCGTTTCGGTTAGAACCCTGTCTCTTGGCATCAGGGATACAAGTTCTCTGCCCTTTGCCGAACGGAACATCGGGCAGCCCACCGAAAACCAGCATCCTGCGTCTGCAGCTCTCCGGAGCTGGGCAGGTGTTCCGGAGAACCAGTGCAGGACAGCGGAACCAAATCCTGCATGTTTGTCCAAGGCATCGAGCACCTGACAGGCCGCGCCGCGGCTGTGGATCGAAAGGACACGTCCGCCGGCCGCCCGACACGTCGAGAGGATATGGTTGAAGACGAATTGCTGGTCTTCAAAATGCGCGCGGTGATCCTTGCTGCCATCGAGACCAACCTCGCCGACATAGGGTGTCTCCAATATCAGCCTGTCAAAAAGGCCGAGCTCCGATTTGCGCAGATGGGCAATTTCGGGATGCAGGCCGAGCGCGGTCTTGATCCTCTTTCGTCCTTTCGCCAGTTGCGCGGTCTTGGGAAAAGCCTTGGGTGTCGTGGTGACCGACAGCACGTAGTATCCCGACTCGTCTGCGGCCGCGACCGCACCAGCGGGGTCCTTGAACAGGTCAAGGTGGCAGTGGAAATCTATCAACTAATGACGCCTTCAGATCGCAGATAGTCCGCGACCTCGTACAGTCCTTGATGGTGCACGTCAAACCATCCCTGCCGTTCGACAGCCTCCAGGGGTAGGGGGCCGCTCGCCAGCGCGCGCTTCGTGAGATCTGTCGGCTTTGAAGGACTAACGGCGAAAGCCATCGACATCACGTCATCCTTGGTGTGGACATTATCGTGCGCGATCGCTTGCTGGAGCGTCCAACCATAGTTTGTGGTGTCGGAGATTCCGGCGGCGAAAAAGGCTGACTTCCTGATGATGCAGGGTACACAGTGTCCGCATTGGATACCTTTCCGCTTCCATTTTCCGCAAGAGACGGTGTTCATCGCGGCGCCAATCTCTGATGGACCGGGGCTGAAATCCTTGAGCATCTGTCCCTTGGTCTTGTGGCGGTAGGGATTCTCCAGTTGCGCGCGGATGCCTACCGCATCAAAGATGGCCTGCAACTCGGAGAGATAGTGGGGATGGGTTGTCCGTGTGCTCAATGTCCCGACACGCCTCGGCGTCAATGGTGCGTTGAGCGCGATGAAGCCGTTCTCAGGGACGTAGAGGGGAACCTTCGCACTTGTCCTGTTGAGTTCGGAGATCGCCTCAGCCGCGACGGCAGCGAACGCTACAAAGTTGAAGCTCCTGGTCCGCATGGTGGTGTCGTGGCCGCTGAATTGCCGCATGGGGCTTGCGTTGACGGCGAAACGTTCGGCGCGGCCCTTGAATGTTGGAAACAGGGCATTTTGATACTTGCGGTCGCCGGTGTATGCGTGGCTGACGAGGATCGGCACTCTTTTATTGCGTAGGAGGTTATTGACGCCAATCCAACTGTCCAGGCCGCCGGAGAAGAGGCTGACGCAGTCCACACCGGCGAGGTTCGCGATCCGCTTCTTGTGTGTTTGCATCGCCGAGGGTCTGTTTCTCCCGCCACTCAGGAATGTGAAATTCCAGGTGTCACCGCTCAGAAAGTGCAACGCATGCTCGAGACGTTCCTTCACAGGCTGCCAGGTGTTAGGATTGACCAAAGGAAGCTCGATGTCGAAATCACGGGCCCATCCGTTCTCCCCCAACGCGTTGCGCTGGATGAAGGAGTCCGCGGCCGTAACCGCGAGAGCGATCGAGAGCAAGTCGAACGCGACGGTCGTCGTGTTGGCGCTCAGCCGCTGCACCTGGTCGGCAACGGTGTTTCCTATGTGAGCGGACCCGGCAAGCGCTGTCGCCCCATACAGCCGGACATCGAGTACACCGGAACGACCTGCATTCGCTACGGTGAGCTGCTCGGTGCGGAATTTCAGGTGGCTGACGGTCATTGGTAGCTCTCCCACTCGCGCCAAGCCGTGGTGGTGGCTTCACGCATGAAGTCTTTAATTTCCGCTTGAGTGAACTGGCGAGTGCCGGATCTCAGGTGCTGCTGCAGGGATGTGTCGACGACCGCGCGGATCAGATCGAGAAGGTTTCTTTCACATTCAGCCGTCTTCTTTTCGTCGTCGGCACGGTCCCACGCGCCACCGGCTTCCTCGACGATGTTCTGGAAGATCGACTGCGACATGAATTCCGAAAGCAGGCCGTCGACCACGTCATCGGTCAGCATCTGTGGATCGAAGGTTGCATCGAGGTCGAGCATCAGCGCAACGGCTTCTTGGACGGCAACGTTGATCCGGTCGGCATCCGCCGTTTCGCCCGCGAGGAATTGTCCGAGGATCTGAGCGAAGTAGTMGACCGTCCTGCCGACGAAGCTTTGCGTGTGGAGGCCCGGCACCGAGTTTCCCCGGGCGATGCCCCGCAACGCGGAGAACATATCGCCGCCTGCGGTGTAGACATTGCCAAAACGACGAGGACCGACGTCGCGGCCACCAGTCGCTGTTCGCGCGAAATGACCGAGCGAGGTCTTTATGTCTGCCTTGTTCCCGCCGTCCGCTATTGCTTTTCCGAAAGTGGTCCTAAACGTCCGGAACCGTTGAGGTTCCGGAGTGGGAAGCTTCTTGTCGGGCTGGTCGTCAGCCCATGACGGCACTAGCGGCTGACTTGCATTCGATCCCCGTGACGACGCCGACGTCCCCATTTCATCCTCATTTGTTGATGCCCAGTATCATGTGCTTGAGCCACGGGGGCTGGTCGGGGATCCGTGAGAGAAGGCCCATAAGGATTCCCGCTGTCTCTGGCTTCTCTTGGGCCAGGACGATCGCACCGTTCAAATCCCCTCGCTTAGTGCTCCAGTCACTGTTCTGGCGCAGTGACGAGACAAGCTCGTGCATGACTTCCTGGAGTTCGGCGGCTGGTATCTTTTCGATTGCCGTTTTCGCCGCCTTAGATGCGAGTGTCGGAACCTTCAATAGCTCGCCGACCGCGTCCCTGGACGCCTGCGAAAGCGTCTTGGAAGCTAGGCGTAGCGGCAATGTCTCGCGCGCGAGATAGATGGCAGGACGAAGGTCTACGCCGTTGAGTGGCGGCTCGAGGCCGAGCCACTCCATAACGAACGGACGGTGTTGCTCCAATGCGTCCGGAAGCGTCAGCGTCGCCCTCCGCGCCGGGTCGAATAGCTCGGGTTTTCCATTCCCGGCGTTGTTGATCAGCTCCAGCAGGGCCTTGAACGTGCCTTCGTCGGTGCAGCGTTCGAACAAGGCAAGCTTGGTGATGATGGCCTCGTCGAGCTCCATGTTCCGCCGCTTTGCTGTCGCATATCGCATCCGAATGACGTTCATCATACGCTTGATCAGGCGAGGATTGCCGCTAACCGCCTTCGAGTGGGCAAGGATCGGAGCGATACGGAATGCCGTATCGATCTGTGCCTCTAAGGATCTCTCTCCACCCAAGATCGAGACGACTTTGTCCTGTTCGAGCGGGGCGTCGGTCCGCCATGAATTCTGAATGCTATCGATAAGATACTCGCGCAGCTTGTCGATTTCGACAGACCCAGCCCCGGACCGGGTCGCGATTAGCATGCAAAGGTAGGACGTGACCTCGCGCAAGCCTAGTTGCGGCACTGCAACCGGAAACTGGATCATCTTGTCGAGGTAGTCGATCACGTGTCTGGGAGAAGCGCCCTTGAATTGGGATTGAACAGCGTGCCTGATGATGTCGACGTCGGCGGCGACAATAAACGCGGTCTTGTCCATCGACAGGAACAGCCGCATGGCCTCGAGGCTTCTGATGGCGTTTTCGGGTAGGCAGCGGTCGAGATTGTCAACGAATACCACCAGCCGCTTTTGCATCTTTCCTAAGACATCGCCGAACTCGGCTTTGAATGCCTCGATCTCCTCGGGCGGCGATTTTATTTCCTTGGGTGAAATCAAACCGGACGTCTTCTCTTTCGCTGCAGTCGCTCCTTCCTTGAAGTTGGCGAAATCCTCTTCCTTGATGTCTCCGTTCCACAGGTTTTGTGCCGAGTTCATCACTTTCGAGGCCGCACCCATCGTCGGAAAACCCACGGCGGCAAGCCCGACCTCCAAGCCGAGACCGAGAAGGCGGAGTTTCTTCGTCCGACGAAAGAGATCGAGTGCCTTTTCCTTCAATGTCGCCGGGGCTGCCGATAGTAACTGCGAAGCAATTACCGTCATGAGTGCAGATTTAGCTTCATCATAACCCTGGTACAGCCAGGCATCGAATTCGACGATGACTGTGTCGCTCCGCTGCGACAAAGTTTTTTCAACAAGATTGAGGACACTCGATTTGCCAGCGCCCCATCCGCCGTATACACCGACCGAAAGCGGAAGAAGTGTCGCGTCCGTGACCATTTCACAGATCAGTTCGGCGACTTCAGTATAGTTGAGGTAATCTTCGTCTGTTTCGTTGTCTGACCACATGTGTCTACATTGCGGCAGTAGAGTGCGAGGTCAAGTGCTCCTAACGCGTATCAAGAATACTGCACAACTTTTTGGTGATCTGACAATTTTAAATCTAGTAGAGGACGTGAGAGGTGCGGGCAGATCCGGGCCGATGGTCCCGAAAGCCGATGTGCAGCGGCGCATATCAAACATCTGGCCATCCTCCCATTGCAGAGCAACACGAGTTAGGTGCAACCGTCTCCCGTGAATGTGCTGCTGGATGAAACGTATCTTTCCGGATTCGTGCGCAACCGAGTACAGGCAAGTCATCGTGAACGGTCAAGCCGACCGAAATGGACCGCTCCTTCCCGCCTGGGGACGAGATCATGATACACTAGACTTTAGGCAAAGTGCCTGTGCTGACATGGGGAACGCGCCAGATAGTCGACGATCGTGCATGCTATTGGCGGGATTGCAGCCTTAAAAGGCAATGGGACGATCCGAGCGAAAAGATATGATCTTTGGGAGAGTTTTGCATGACTACGTTCGCATCCATCCTGCCCACCGTCCTTTCGGTGCTCTCGTTATGTTTGTCGGTGTTCACGCTTTGGATGACACAATTGCGCCGAGGAAAGCTGAAAATGACGCAGCCGACGCTTGTTTGCCTTAAGCGGGAGCAGCCGTCAGGTCGGTATAAGCTGTTCGTTCGGACGCTGCTTTATGCGACTGCGATCAAGGGTTGTGGTGTTGAGCTGATGTTTGCTCAGGTGACAACGAACTACGGGTCCTACCTCTTCGACTTCTGGGGACACACCGAGAGCGGCAAGCTCACACTCGGCAGTGGTTTGTTCGTCGGGCAAACCGGCGTCACCGCTGACCATCATTTCAATCCCCGCCGCGATGCCATGGAATTTCTCTTTGTTGACGGCCCATATCACATTGAGCTCTTTGCAAGAATCGTGGGCATCAAAAAGCCGATCAAGCTGCAGGAAGTAGAATTTACTCTTGATGGCCTGCAGGCAGGCAGTTTGATTCAGATCCTGGATACCGAGCTTTTCCTGTACTGGAACCCTGAAACAGGAGGCTATGAGAGCGAATTGCGACGAGGTGACAGAACATTTCACACTAGGCCGCCAGACTTTCCTTCCTGGTTTAACCTTAATGGTGGAGAGGCCGAAAAAGCCGAACTTTAATGGCCCTTTCGTAAAGGGCTAATTGAGGTGCAGCCGTTATTAAGCTGAAGCGTAAGCGCTGTCTCACTTGCTCCTTGAACATTATGTTTTGTCTTTTCGAAAGCTCTCGCCACCACGAGGCGGCGGCGGCGGCAAGTTCGCGCCTTCATTTCGGTCGTACAAGATAGCTCTGAGCATTCCCGATAGCTGTCGCTCCGCCATCCTTCCGGCCACTGCTGCGCTTTCAATCCAGCCGTGGGTAAAGTCGCGCGGGGAGGATCAGAAGACACCGCAAGCCAAAGATTAGGGCGAGTTGCAAGATGGAATCCCCACGCCTATAGGCGAGGGGCAGGAGGTTTGGGGAAGTGGATGGCCTGAGAGTTATCATCGCTATGAAGCGGCATTTAAAGAACATCTCGAGATCGACGATTCAAACGTGCGCCAGGTCGCAGACGCTGTCGACCCTGAGGTGCCGAATGATAACTCGCTAGATGATGCGAAGTCTTTTCTTGGTGAATTGGTTCCTTCACCGGAGGAGAGCAGCAATGCTGGTTCGGACGATGGCAAAAGCGGCACGTCGTAGCTCGCGTTCGCAGCTCAAGCTAACGAGGGCGCTCCGGCTTCGGTTCTTACTCCGACTAGAGGCATTTGTTGCATCCGGGTAAAAGTTGTGACCAGTGCCGCTTAGCGCCTTCCTTCCGGCCATCGCGCCAGGTTTGCCTTATCGCTAAGTGAGCATTCCATCATGGTCGCACGAGTCACCGCTCGCCGAATACAGTCAACATTCGTTATCACGCTACATAGCGATATCATATGGTTGCTTCCTCAAGGCGACGTAGTGTGCAACGGCGTGTGATGCGTATACCGACCGGACTGAAAACAAGTAAGGTCAGCTCTTGAGGAATTTCAGACGGATAGCTCTTTGTATCAACGGGGTCGTCGGTTCTGATCCCTTCAAGAGCGTAGATCGGAGCGTAAATGATATGCGGGAAGCCGGCTCCATGACGCTTGTCGCGTTTCAAGCACAAACCTTCCGTCCTGTACACTTCGAACCGCGGACGCTGTGAGGAGCCCTATTTCACTTGGAAAGCGGCGGCAAACACGGAGCGTCTAATCCATGAAACGGATCGCGCCAGGCTTCGATCTGGTTCAATCGATCAGACCAGCGTCTAATAGCTGGATAGTCCTCTATCGGGAGGCGCGCCACGTCGTTGAAGGGTAAGAACGTCGCCATTCGAAAATCGGCAAACGAGATCGTTTCGCCGAGGATCCATGGTCGATCGGCCAGCTCACTTTCGAGAATGACTGCCGCCTTGTGGAATTGTCGCAGGCCCTCCGCAACCATCGTCTCGTCACACGGCCCGATACCGTAGCGCAGCTTCGTGCCACGCTCCCAATGAACGGTGTCACACGCCTTCATGAAGTTCTCCTTCGCCCAACTGATCCAGCGGATCATGTCCGGCTCTTCGCCGTCGGTTCTCCAGAAGTTCGACCCCGTATGTCTGGATAGCCAGCAGGCGATGGCATCACTTTCCCAAAGCGTTCGACCGGAGTGCTCCAAAATTGGCAGAAGAAGGTTTGGGTTGAGCGGCAGATATCGCTCCGCTTGTCCGGGAGCCATTGGTGCGGCGAACTCGAATGCGACATCTGTTTTCAGGAGCCGCGCAACGGCAACTGCAAGGCGCGGATTGGGGTTTCTGCTGAAATATAACTTCATTCGCCTTGCCTCCCGTGTCCTTACTGAAAAGGCGAACGAAGGTTCCTCCTTTCGCCCGTGAAACAGTATCCGAGGACGCCCCGCAGAGAGGGGCTTAGCTGTTAAAATACCCGCTGTTTTTGGAGAAACGAGCGATTGCTGGTCTGCGTCACTCAAGACCCCATTGATGTTTCGATTTTCCCATCAAATCCACGTTTATGAAGTGGATCTCAGCGCGGTCATTGTTCGGAGCCGATCGACAAAAGGCCTTTGCGGGCTCGGGACGCCTCCCTCTCCATCTGTTGCTGCCGTTCTCGCCGGGTCGCTAGACAACGCTGCTTCCGCCGAGGGCGGCTGCCAGGGTCGTGATAAAGCTGGCGCCACCGCGCCCATCCGGGTCTGCGACATCGGCGGGATGGGCGATCACGGCGCCTGGAGCCGCGGGATCTGGGCCTGGCCATAGGGGAAGCAGCTTTCCCCGATTGGAGCCGGCGGCGAGGGCATCGGCGAAAGCCTCGTGCGCGCTGACGGGCTGGTGAAGCCTGACCCAATCGCCCGAGGGGGCGGCGACGCTGTTTGCGGGCGCTCCTCCACCAACCGGCGTTGGCCCAACCCCTAAATGCAGCCCCATCAGGGCTTTTCGGTGTGCCCGAATGGCGACGCATGCCCCGCGATCCATCTGCCAGTCGACAAGTGCCACATCGGTTGCACCGTCGAAGGTGAGGCCGCGACGGCTGATCGAGGAAGTGCCTTGCAGGCACCAGACGTCGTCGACGATGACCGTCGTGCTACGGATCGTCAGCGGTCGACCAGGCATGCCCATCGGATGGCCGATCACGACCCGTGGCCGCTGCCCATTGAGGCCATCGACCATGCCTCCCGCCAGAGCGAGCGTTGTCGCCACTTCGAGTCGGTTGGCATAGAAGTAGGCAGAAAAGGGCTCATACCCTTTCACGAAGGGCGGTTCGCGCGGCACGAGGATAACCACGCGCAGGCGTGGTTCTATGGTCAAGCGGTTGGCGAGCACGTTCACAAGGTCGACCGCTGCCACTGGGTCCTGCGGCGGGCCGGCGTCGTGCGTCGTATGTGCCAGCAGCGGTGTCTCGATGTAGACGAGTTCTCGAGCGTGCGCGATGGCGCGACGGAGCGCCCATTGCGCGTCGCGGCGACCGTAGTTGGAAGTTCGAAGCTCGCGTGCAATCTGCCGGTGCAATTCCGGATCGTTCGGCGTTGATACCCAATTGCCGAGTTGCGTGGTGACCCAATTAACAGCTGCGGCGATGTCGGTGTCGGGGATAATCGCAAGCTCCGGCGTCTCGACATAGGCCGGTACGGTCTGCAGCACCGCGGCCGCGATAGTCGAAGGCGCCGCCGGCGCAGCGGGTGGGACGGAGGTGGCGTTCGCCTGAAGCAGAACCCAATTGGTCGGTAGGCCGGCGATTGGCCCTGACTGGAAGACTTGCGCAACGTCGGCGGTCGGCACAACCGGCCGCGCCCGGTGCGCCGCGGCGATCCAGAGATCAAAGCCGATCTGGCTTGTAGCGGCAAGGCTCGGTGCATGCACTTCGTGCCAACCCGCGCCGCCGGGATTGGCGAGGCGGGGAGATTGGGCATCGGCCTCGCGCGTCAGGAAGGCGCCCGTGAGCATCGACCGGTAAATATCGGCGGCGGCTCCGGGTTGTAGCTGCAGCGCAAAGAGGCTCTCGTTGCGCGACATCGTCGGCAGCCGTGGCGCTTCGCGCGGATTGGCATCGGTCGAGAGATGGCGAACGACACCCTGGATAAAGGCAATCGGGTCGCCAAGTGCTGCCGCCAGCGGAAAAGGTCCGCGGGACGGAGCGCCGATCATCGGATTGGACGCCGTACCGCGCCAGAACATCGAAGCGAGGAAATTGGCAGGCGGCAGCGGAGGAGCCGGCACATCAGCACCGACAGTCAAGTGCAGATTGCCGATCAGCTTGACGCGTGGCACGGCGCCGGCGGCAGTCAACCAGGTCAGTGCTGCATCCATGCGCAGTGTCGTCGTGCCGCCGGGGCGAACTGCGTTGAGGCCGAGGTTGAAGGGATCAACCATTCGTACGGTGTCGGTTGCCGCGCCAGTGGTAATGGTGGCATTGCCGTCGGCACGCCGCAGCAAGGGTTGCTCGTCCGGCGAAACCCCCATGAGGATCTGGATCGGATAGAAGCGGATGGCGACGCCTGCCGGCAGCCCGGCTGGCAGTGTGACGAGGACGTCGTTGCTACCGGCGATCCAGTTGGCTACGGCGGTCTTGATCGGCGCCAGCGCTGCCATGACGTTGGCGTCATTGCCAGGAACCGGCGTCGCAGCGGGTGCGATCGGCCAGGCGCCATTCGGTCCCGGGATATTCGGGAGGGGCCACTGGCCGCCGTCAAAGAAGGAGCTTGCGGCGAACATCGGGCCGGTCTGGAACGCCGCCGCCGGATTGCCACCTTGCAGATTGAGGATGACTTGCCCGATCCAGCCGAGCGCCGAGCGACTCTCCGTGAACAGGGTAATCGGGCTGCCTTCCCTGAGGATGGAGGCCTGCGAGGCGTTGGTCCTGACGTCGGCACCCGGTACGCCGTCGCGCGCGGTCAGCGTGAGGTTCCCCAAGAGGTGGAACGTTGGATCGCAAACGGCAAGGCGCATCGTGTCTCGCGCCGGCCTCTGCGGGCCGGCCGCCGGCCAGCTCACGGGCAGGTTGTTCAACCGGCCCTGTACCTGCCAACCAAAGCGGAGCAGCGCCGGCGTGGTCAGGGCACTTTGCGTGCCGCTTGGATCGGCATCGGCGGCGATGGTCGCCCCGGACGGGAATGCATAAACGAGGCCGTCGCCTATGTGCTGGCCCTGCGTCGGTGCGGCGCCGCCCGCCCCTGCGGTATAGAGGCTGATACCAGCGTTGACGCCGGGAGGATCCTGCCAGGGGCGGCCGTGCAGATCGACAGCATGGATGAAGTTGCCAGCGGGAGCGCAGCCAGCGATGGCAGCAAGCGTTCCGGCTGGCGCTCCAGCCGGCGCGGGGCCACCTGCAGCCGGGGTGCTGGCGATCATCGCCGCGAGCGCCGCCGCGAAGGCAAAGGGATCGACCGCAAGGCCATGTTCATCATACATCGTTACGTCGCCGGCCGGCATGATTTGCTCGCCAGCATTGGCGATCCACGGCGTCGCGAAGGTCATGCCAGGGTTGGTGATCAGGAACATAGCGGGTATTGGCCGGATCGACCGGTCGGGCGGCCCCGCATTGGCCGGCTGCAAATTGCTGACTATGAGGCGTTCGAGCCGCAACCTCGCTTGGGGGTGGATGCGAAAGACGACGGCGTTGCCGGTTGTTGTCGGCCATGGCGTACCGTCGAGACGAGACAGTCCGAGGCTTGTGGGATTGGGCTCGGTAATCAGCATGCCGGCCAGCGGGGCGTACCATTGCGCGGCGACTGTGAAGCTGAAATTGCCAACATTTGCCACCGGCAGCGCTTGGGTCCAGACGGGCGAGAGCAGGGGGCCGGCCAGGCCCAAGGATGCAAGCCCATCGCTGTTCAATCGCTGCCGGATGTCACCCTGGCCCGCAACGGTTATTGCCATGGTGCGCTCCTCATCTCGTCGATCCTTGTTGCGAGGCGCTCTGCCCGAGGCTGTTGGTCAGCGTAACGCCGACCGCAATTGCGACGGAGGCCCGGATCCAAAGCACGAACTTGCCACTGCCGAGCAGGCGCCGCGCCAGCATGCTATCCATCGTGTGCGCTGGTGACGGCACCTGGCTTTCGGTCGCAACGGATAGAAGGCCTAGGACCGAGAAGCTGCGGGTTGTCCACGGAATCAGCAAATTGTTCGGCCGGACGCGAACTTGCAGCGTCCAATCGTGGCCAGGCTCCAGCATTTCAGGGGCGTTGGTATCCATGGCGATCCAGACAGCTGGGGCGAGGATAGTCTGTCGGCGCGTCAGCAGAAAGCTCGAGATGACCGGCGCCGGATCGGCAACGAACGGTGGGAGATCGAGCAGTCCGTGGGTGGACCGTCCGAGAGGATCGGTCACGTCGACGCTTAGCGCCAACGGTGCTCCATCGGTGCGATCGAGCCGGAGAAAAACGTTAGTCCCGACATAGGCCGCGTGCTCGATCGAGCGGAGCATGCCGTCGAGCGTGGGGAAACTGGAGAGGCCACCGAATGTCGATGATCCCGCGACCGGCGCAGCGCTTCCCTGCCGGCACATCCAGGACAGCAAATGGTCGCCGATGGCCGCGCTAGCGCGGGGCGCGTCGCTCGTGACTTTAACCACTGCAAGCGTCTTCGAGCGCCGCGGCGCAACCTCTACCAGCGACAGCGCGGGCGGCCCGGCCGGTGGAAAGAGCAGGCCATAGGAGCGGGAAGGAGGCGAGTCGACGGCGAGCCCCGCCTTGTCGAGGTCGTCGTTTGGTCGGACCACGGCCCGGTACTGCAGCAGCTCCCAGCTGCGCAGGGCCGCTGCATCAGTAAAGGTCGTCGCGATCCAGGTGGCGGGGTTCGGCGACACGGCTGCGACCCTCTCCATCGTGCCCAGCGTGCGCGCCACGACGGCGTTGCGTCCACGGTAGAGGGTGACCTGCGTGGCCGGCGTGGCGCCGGCTGCAGTCACGGTGATTTCGGGCGACCCCGTCGCGCCAATCGTTGCCCTGATCTCGGGCATGGGGAGGCGCAGAGGGCGCGGAATGGCGTAGGCCAGAAAACCCTTGCGGCCATCGGCATCCGGCACGGGCCAGCCGGAGACGACGTTCGTTTCGCTGACGCCGACAACGATGAAACAATGGATCAGGCCGCTGCCACGGGGCAGCAGCGCTTCGTAGCGCATCGTACCGTCCGGGTGGATGAGCGGCAGGATCGGCTCGTCGCCTAGCTTGCGGTACGCCGCCTTGATCGTCGGGAGGTGCGCGTTGCCCTTGTGGAGATCGAAGAGCGTCTGCATCCGGCTGTGGAGGCCCTGAGTCAGCACCGGGCCGGGCCGGCCGCAGGCCGCAAGGATAGCTGCTTCGGTGGCCTCGAACACGCGATAGCGCCAGGCCCCTGTCGGCGCCCAGGCGATAGTGGCGTAGGAGAGGCCGGCGGCGTCCGGCAGCGAGGCCCAGACCGGATATTCGGGGGGCAGGGGTATCGGTGTCGGCGGGGGGAGCGGATTGGGTGCGATGACCATTTCGCGGGCGTGACCCCAGCCGCTCCATTCTCCCGGCCGGATTGTCTCTTCCGCCTGAGCGTAGATCGAGACTGCCTTTTCCTTTGCCGCGCCATAGGCGATCGACAGCGTCGGCCACTCAATGCGGTAGCGCCGCTCCGTGCCGACAAAGGGACTGGCGTTGGTTACCTCTGTGTCATCGGGGTGCAGCGGTGTGACGGTAACGTTGGCGGGCTTTAGGACAACCATGCCTGAAGAGTCGAACTGAATGAAGGCGTCGGCAACGCCGGCGCCGGGCTGTGGCGCGTCCGGTGGATCGGCGAGCGGGGCGGGGGGCGCCGGATAGGGGTCGAATACGTCGACGATCAGGTGGAGCCGCCCGAGCGTCCGTTCGCTCGCCTCCCAGACGATTTCGGTGCTGGCGTCGAGCGCGCAGGGATCTGCCCCTGTCGGTGCGCTTGCGCGCGCCCGGCAAACCGCGACCGTCGGCGTCTGCACGTCGCCAGGCCCCAGCGCCAGCCATGCGGTGGACCAACTACTCCACTGGCCGAAGAGGTCGCAGGCGGCGGCCGCATATTGGTAGCTGAGCGCGGCGCCGGTGATCGGCCGCGACACGCCGCTGTCGCGAAGCATGACGGTATTCGGCGTCAGAGCGGGGTCGGACGGCTGCCCCATCGCCCGCGCTGGGGCAGCTGCGCCGATCGGCACCCAGCCGTCTCCCCCGGGCCGCCGGCGCATGCGATATTGACCGGCGCCGGGCTTGTCGAAGCGGGCGAGGGCGTAGGCACTGGCACGGCCGCGACCGGGCTGCGGTGAGGTGCGCGGCGTCTCGATCTTCACCGAACTGGTAAACGGGGCGTCGGGTTTGGGCGCGCCCTCGACAAAGCTCGGCGCCGGTAGCAACGGGTTTGGGGTGTCCGGCGTCGCGCGGAAGGTTGGTGCGAGCACGATGGCGGCCAGCTCCCGGTCGACCTGCCTGGAAATGATCTGTGGCGGCTTATCGCCGAACGGCCAGATCGACGGCGCCTGTACGGCGACCTTGATCAGGCCGCTCCACGGCACGGTCACCATGAAGTCGTCGAGCTCCCGCAGGCGCCCGCTGGGCTCGCCGACATCAGCGCCGGTGCCGTAGCCGAGCGCGAGGCTGGCCCAGGTGTCGGTGGCAACCGCCGTGGTGAGACTTTGCAGCGGCCGCGTCGTCATCTCCGAACGATCGATCGCACGACCGGCACCGAACTCGTATTTGAGACCGGCGATTTGCTGCTCGAAGCGCGGCAGCAACCTCGGCTTGGCGTCGGCAAGTTGCTGCGCATCGACGTCCGGCGGCGGATGATCGGCGAGCACCTGCAGGAGGTCCGTCATGATGTTGGCACCGAGTTGATCGACCAGCGCCGCGGCGTCTGGCGGCACCCAAGGGTCGAGCCCCGCGAGCGGCGGCCATCCCACGACCGGCCCCCAGTCCTTGAGCCTCTGCATTGCGGCGGCCATCGGGTCGTCGATGTAGGAGTTGACGTAGCCTTGCTGATCCGCACGATAATAACTCGTGTTGACGAGTTGCGCCGGCACCGGCAGGCCGACGCGCTGTATTTCCTGCCATCCGCCGTCATCCGCCATCACGATGGCGGAGAGGCCGCGGGCGTTGGTGAGAGCGCTTTCGTCGCTTAGCCGGACCCCGAGCATCGGCCCACCACGCAGCGTGATCGTGCCCGGCCCGCCGCTGACCGTCGCCACCGGATCGTTATCGGCCCGCGACAGGCCGTATGCGGTCACCGGCGCGTTCACGTCGAGCTCGATGAGGAGCATTTCCGTAAGCCCGTCCCACCAAAAGGTGTCCGGGGCAATGCGATGCCAGTTGTCGATGGGCTTCGCGGGAGGTCGTTTGAGCGCTGTCCGCCGCCACACCGTGAATGGCTCAAGCGGTATGCCGAGGCTCGCATTCAGCACCCAGCGTAGGGCAATGTAAGGGCCGCGTTCGCGGGCCCTGCGCATCGCGCGGTCATCAGGAGCCGCCACGCGGGCCCAATCCTGCGCCTCTGCCGGGCGATCCTGTGCTGCGAGTTGCCGGCGCGGATCGACGACGATTGCGTCGAGGAAGAACTCGCCCGGAAAGCAGACGCGCGGCGCCATTATGCTACCTCCCAGATTGCGGCATCGAGGGTCATCTTGAGCAGGTCGATATCCGACGTGCCGCTCCCCTCGCCGAGGAACGGGTTTTCATGCACCCTGAGCGAGAATGCGATCGGCTTGTTGCGTCCCGCGTCGACCGCGGCAATCACAATGTTGAGGCCGGACTGGCTGATGATGTGAAGCGGCGCTGCGTCGGCGACGCCCGCCGTCGGGACCACCTCGAGGTAGGGCTTGTCGACGAGGCTGATCACCTCGCGCTGCAGCCGCGGCTGCCCAGGCGGTTCGTAGGTCCGCGGCTCCTTGCGGGTCCGCACCAGTGGTTCGGGGGTACGGATGACGACGAGCCGGGGCTGCAGCGCGCCACCATCTGGTGCCCATAATATCTCGACCTCGGGGCTCTTGACTTCGACAACGGGTCGCAGGCCCGCCTTGCCGAGGGCCGCATCGATCTGCGATCGGGACAGCTGGGGCGAGGTGAGCAGAGCCAGGAGATCGGCGATATCAGCAACCCCTGCCGGAAACTCCGCTGGCTTGCTCATGGCAACGTCGGCGCACATGGCGCCTGGATTGGCGTAGCGTGACGTGGTGAAGGCGCGTCGGAAGAGTGGCGTTAGGAGCTTTCCGGGTGGCACCGGGGGAGGATTGACCGGCTCGATGTCGAGGATGAAATCGGTGCTCGGCTCAAGCAGCAGGTTGACGTCGACGATGGTATGACGGGTGACGGTTCCCGATGTGGGGACGCAAGGTGCGTCAGCCAAGACGTTACGGATCATGTCCTCCCACGGCGATAACACCGACACGCCATCGAGAGGCTTGGTGTTGACCTGATCGGCTATCGCTGCGGTAATGGCGTCCTTGAGCAAGGCAAAGGTGTCGGGGAACCCGGGCGACGTGGGAGCGGCATTCTTGTACGAGGCAGCGCGGACTTTGGCCTGCAACTCAACCCCGTAAGTTTTGAACATCGTCAGCAGGTAGTCGACGGAGAAGACGATCCGGATTGGCAGACCGTGGAAGTAGAACCGCTCGCCCTCGTCGGGGTCGGTTGTGATGATCCATGGGTCGAGCCTTACAGGCATCGTCTTTGCTTGGTCCGGCGGGTCACCGGGGGAGGCGATGACGCGGGGCGCCAATGGCTGATTGTCGGTACGGAAGCGGAAGGTCTGGGCCGGGGCAGCGTTCCATGTATTTGCATCCGACCCATCGGCGTTGCATGTCGCCCATTCCCAGTCGACCGACACGGCATATTCGGTATTGGGCAGGAGGAGCGCAGGCGGCGCCGTCATCGGCGCAAGCGCACCATTGATCTCGCTCTTTTTGTGGTTCTGGATCAGCGTCTCGTCGGCTTCGCGCGCCACCTCGGCTGCGGTCATCGTCTCGACGACGCCGACGAGATAACTGGGGCGGTTAAAGCCCTTGGCGATGAGACGCCGCAGATCAACGATGCCGAACTGGACATAGGCCGTTCCCGGTGGGGTCTTCGCATCAACAAGGATGATGGCGCCATCCTCCCTCCGGTTGGCGGTCGAGAGCAGGCTGAAGACCTCGATGACCCGGCAAGCCCACGGTCCCTTGCGATCGATCCAGGGTTTTGGCAGGTCGTTGAGCGCCTGCACGCGTCGACTGCCGTTGCCGTTGGCTTCGATCTTCACCGTGTCAAGTGGATTGCCGTCGGCATCGAAGTACCGCGCCTGGAGGCGGCCGCTCCGCACGATCTGGTCGGGCGCGAAGATCAGAACCCGAAGCGTCACGATTTCGCCGGTCGCGAGCGTCAGCACGTCCGCGTAGTCGTCGCCCCGGATGGCTTCGGCAAGCAGCTCGTCAATAATCCCCGCGAGCGGATGGCTGCGCCGAACGTCCGGCAACTGTGGTCGCTGGAACGGCGCTTCGAGCAATTTGGCGTAGCAGCCGCGCCTAGCCCGCCGCTGTGCTGCATCCGCAAGGCCGGGCAGGAGCTTGGAGAAGCTAGCCAGTTGCTCAGAAGAGCTCGCGACGGCGGCGAAATCGCGGATCGTGGTGAAGCTCGGGCGTTGGGGCATGGCGGTCTGCACGAGATGGATGTCGGGACGCTGCCGCACCAACGAACCGTGAGCGGCGCAGCCCTCGGCGCAGGCGACGCCCCCCCCGATCACTCTTGCCGGCGCAACGTCCACCATGAGATCGGCCACCGGATTGCCGGAACGCCAGTTCTCCGCGATGTCGAGGCGGAGCCCGGGCGGCGTCTGGCGTGTCGACTGGGGTGGGTCGGGCCAGGCGGTGCCGAACATCAACCAGCCGATGCTCGAGGGGCCGAGTGGCTGGTCGTGAAAGGTCCAGAGCACCGATGTGGCGGGAGCGACTTCGTCGCAGATTGTCGCCCAATGGTGGTCGAGGAAATCCTCGGCGTGGCGGCTGCGCTCGACGGCGTTGGGATGCGCATCGGGCACGCGCGTCAGTAATGCGAGCTCGCGCTTGCTCTCGGCGGTGGGATTGGGAACGTTCGGCCACCAGACGGCGGGCACCGCGCCGGGGGTCAGCGCCTGGTCGAAGGAAATGCCTTTGACACGGTATGTGTAGTAGGGCGTCCCGCGATGCACCGCCGGAGAGGATGGACCGATGGGGCCAATTGCGACGCTGGTTGTGACGGTTTGGCTGGCATCGTTCGGGTCTGGCTGTGTCACCGAGAAGGCGCCAGCGATACGAGGCGTGCAGTCGAAGTGCAGCACGACGATTGCGTCGATCGGCACGGCTTCGCTGTCGGGAATGGCGCTGCCGTCGGCATGCGCATCGGCAAGCTTGCCGTCGATCGGACGGTCGCTGCTGACCCCGGCGAGCAGCGCCGCCGCCCGCGACTGCAGGCTGACGCCATTGACAAGCGGCGGCGGGGCAGGCGGATCGTCGGGTTTAGAGCCCAGCGTCAAATGCACGGATCCCGATACGCTGAAGAAGAACAGGTCGACCTCGCCGTGCACTTCGCCGTCGATCTGAACGACGTTCTTTGTCGGCTGGTAGAGATGGGTCGGGTCGCCAGGATAGTCCGGATCAGGCACTGGCGGGCCGTCGGGTATCTGCCCAGCGACGACCGTGAGCTTGGCTGCCGCTTCGATGCTCACCACCCAGAGGTGCAGCTCTCCCCATAGTCTGATCTCGCCGGTAAAGAGGATTGGCGCAAATCCGAGGCCCGCATCGGCAGCGGCACCGACCGAAAGGTAGAGCCCGTCATCGACATCGCCCCAGGTGAACGAGACAGACACGCCCGTTGCGATGGCGAAGCCGCCAAGCCGCAAAGGCAGTAAGGGGAAGGTGCTGTCGTTGCCGCCGTCGTAATTGTCGGTTGGGGCCGAGCTGTCCGGTATGCCCTTGCCGCGGATCATGAAATATCCGCGAGCCTTGAAGAGGTCGAAGAAGGTAACCGTTGCCGGGTTGTACCAGGAACCTACATCGACTGCGAAATGGGTCAGGTCGTCGAAGGGGAAGATGGCGCGCGTCGGTACGTGGACGGAGAGCAGTGGCTTGATCTCGTAGTCAAAGGTGAGCCCGATGGTGATGCGCCCGCGCCCGAGATCGATATCGATGACCGCCAGGATCGTTGCTGTCGGGTTGCCCTCGCGCGGCGGTCGGATCGCAATGATCTTCGCCTTCATCACGAGAAGGATGCGCGGTCCGGGCATCTCGAAGATGAGCATGCCCTTGACGTTGAGCGTAAAGCCCGCGTCCATCGTTCCGAGCACGGCGCCGAGGCCGATGGCCCAATGGTCGATGTCGGGCACCCAGCCGGTGATCTCCATCGGATTGCCGTTGACGCGGGTCAGCCATTCCAGCGCCGGAACGGGATCGTTGGGATGCTCGTCACGGCGGAAATGCAGCGCGAAGAGGCCGCCAAAGCCGAAAATTCCAAGCCCTGAATTGCCGAGGGCAATCGGCACCGGGAAGTCGACCTCGAGCGTCAGCAGGATTGCGGTGGCCTGCGGTCCCGGCGCGGGTGGCGTCGGCACGTGGCGGACCGAGAGACCTGCCGCGACACGGACGCCGAGACCTGGCAACGAGACGTCGAGTTGGCCGGCGAAGCCGTCGGGATAGATCGCAAGGTACCCTCCGCCCTCGATGGCGCCGCTGACGTTGATGTGGACGCCAAGCGCTGTGATCGTCGGCAGGTGACCGCCTTCGAGAGGGATACGGATGGTCGTCTTGTCGACGGTGACGACGCCGAGGTCGACCTTGAGATTGAGGTCGAGCTCCAGATTGGCCGGGTTGGACCGGGCGATGCGCGCGCCGGACACCTGAAGGATATCGCCGAGCGGCGCGGGTACGTTGATGCCGCCGGTGCTCGGGATGTTGATGGTAAAACCCTTCGAGGAGTCGAAGACCGGGATAACGTCGCGGAATTGCGGCTTGTCCGAGGTCTTGAACCCGACCGCCTTGTAACGGATCGTGATCGGGTTGTCGGGGTCGGTATCGATGAGCGTGACGCCGGCAAGGTCGAGCGTGACGACGAGCGCCACCTCGACGTCGAGTAGCAGCGCGCCCTGCGTACCATTGGGATCGTGTGCGACGACCAGCTCGCCGCCGTAGAAGGTGATGCGCGGCACATGCACGATATCGAGCTGGGCGGCGGCGAGCGGAACACCTGCTCCGATAGTCAGCGCGACGAGGTCGCCGGCCGGCGTGTTGGAGGTAGCGATAGCATCGAGCAGCGGCGCGAGCGCGATCAGAAGGCCGAAATAGTCGCGCCAGAAATTTTCACCCACGGGACCCGCGGCGAGGGCCGCGGGTGGCGGCGTCTGCAGAAAGCCGTCGCTATCCTGCTCGAACAGGCTTGCCAGTACCTGCCATCGCCCGACGGTGTCGTCGAGGGTTAGCTGAAGCCGTATGTCGAGCACGCCGTCATTGGGATCGGCCGCTGTGCCGACGGGCAGCGAAATCTGTCCCTGGCCCTGCGGCACCGGGTTCTGCTGCTGGACCGTGGTCAAATAGCTCTCGAGGACTGTGGTGACGTCGACTTTGAGGCGAAGCTCGATGGCAATCAGGCGGTTGTGGTCGAGCTCGACCCGGACATGCAGTTCCTTGAAACGGATGCTGTCATTGCCAGGTGCCTCACGCTTGATGACTGGCGGCTTGAAGGGCTGCGGCACCGGTTTGCGGGCAGGCCGGGCAATGTGCACAGCGGCGATCGCCGTCGTCGCTGGCTGACCGCCGGCCGGCATGGTGGCTTCGACGCGGCGGTAGGCGCCGCGCCCGGGAGCCAGGTAAGGATCAGCAGGTGGCTGCTCACCCTCCGGCAGTTCGGTGACCGGGTTGATGACGCCTTGGGCTTCGAGCAACTTGCGGATCGCCCAGATGCGGCGCTGCGACAGTGCTACGTTGTATTCGATGACCGGGACCTTCTCCTTGCTGGCTTCGCCCGCGAGTGTGATATGCGCGCCCGGTGCTGCCTTGGCCGCGGCGACGAAGGCCTTGAAGGCTGCGCTGCCGACGAGTTCGTTGTCTGTACCCTGCCAATTCTGCTGGTTGGGATTGGCGGTATCCGCCGAGGGGATCGTCCGGATGTTCTCTGGATTCCTGGCGAAAATTACCCAGGCGGGATCGTCGACCGTCTCAGGTGTCGTGGGCGAGCGGAACGGCTGATCATATTGGAACTGGCCGTGAAATGTGATCGGGCTCGGCGGTTGGGCCGCGATATTCCAGGAGGCGCTGATGTCTACCGAGGCGCCATGCGGCAGCGATACCGAAGCGCGGCCGGCGGTGATCGGCAGCGCTTGCGGTGCTCCGCCGGCTGTTGAAAGCGTCGCGACGGCTGTGTCCGGCGCGAAGATGATGGTAACCTTTTCCTGTTCCGGGGAATCCAGCATACTGATGGCAAAGCCGGGAGGGCCGGCAGTGGTGACGGTCAGCACGGCCTTTTCGGAGGTGGGGGTAACGCCGCCCTCCGGCGCGGTCAGGGACGGCGGCAGCAGGGCCACGCGCATGTCGGCATGGCGCGGCTGGGCGCCGGCGTGCACATCGAGAATGTCGATGCCGACGGTGCGGGTGGTCTGATTGGGGGCAAGCTGGATGATGATGGGGTCGGTGGTCTGGGTCTTGCCGTCGATGTTGATATTGTAAGGCGGCTGCCCGCCCGTGACGTCAACCACCCATTGCGACTTCCGGGGCACGGGCAAGATGTCAGACGTAAAGGGCGGGGCAGGAGGCGCCGCGACGTCGGGCAGCGCGATCTTGTCGACGAACCCGCCGAACTCGTCGTAGATGCTGATCGTCGCCCCTTGTGCGGCGTCCGGCTTGACGACGTCGAGGCCGAAGATTGCCGACAGGCCGCCGTCGCTGCCGAATTGGAACAGCAGTTCCCGCGCCGAAACGTCGATACCGAAGCCATTGAGCCCCGGCGGCTGCACGAAGACCCGCACATCGGGGGCATAGAAGCCACGGAAATCATCACCGACGCCGAACTTTTCGAGGATCACGGGCGGCGTTTCGGTACCTGAGAGATCGAGCAGCAGGCTATTGAAGCCGAAGCCCAAAACGCTGTCGGGACCGAAGAAGGCGTAGGGTGGCTGCATTCGCAGCAGATCGCCGTAGCCGGCTCCGGCCGGATCATCGATGTCGAACGCAGCCCAGGAATCGAAATTGATCGATACCTGCGGATCGCTGCCTCCGCCCGTTATGGCTCCGGCGGTCTGGTCGATCGACAGCTTGATCTTGGGTAGGACGAGCGTGACTTCGGGGTTGGCCGGGTCGGGAGCAAGCATGCCGTCCGGCTGCAGCAAGGCGCCCGTGAGGAACGGCAGATGCAGCGTTGCGGCATCGATCAGCAGATCGAGATGAAAAACCGTATCGACAGAATCCGCCGCCGTCTGACCTGCAGCCGGTTGGCCCTGGCCAAGCCCCGCCAGCAGTGCGGCAAGCTGCGGGTTGTTAAGTGCTGCCGGATTGCCGCCAGGACCACTGGAAACCACGAGGTCGGCGACGGGTGAAGAAATGCGGGGGGCAGTCAGCCGGAAGCTGATCGCGATATCTGGAAAATCCCAATACGCGCCCTGGGTGCGCTGCGTACGATGGTCGACGCTGGCGTTGGGGTTCCAGGTGATGGTGAAGGGCGGCGTGAAAGTCGGTAATGCATTGCCAACGCTGGCGCTGAAACGGGCAATGCCGCTGAGGCAGATCCCATTGTCGTCAAAGGCCGTTTCGATTTCGGTGACAAACAATGCGCTCAACAGTTCATGCAGCGGTTGGCCAATGGCCGCACCACCGACGACATAGGGACTTACCATGTCGAGCAACGCCAACGTTGCCATAGCAGCCTCACGAGAGACAGTCGCACACGCTGTTGAGTTCGCGGAACTCAACGATCGGAAAATGTCGCCTGAAATGCACTCGACGCGCCGGCAAAAACAGCATCTCGTCAAAAACTAGGAGCGAGACGTGATTTTGGATTGAATGCCCCACAATAGGCTCGGGAGATTACCCTTGAAACAAGAGCATTGAAAGGGCAATCCCTAGAAAAACTCTTGAGGGTTGTATTTCATCCGGCGGACGATGGTAGTTGCCTGCATTTTCGCCATTCAGTGGCGCTCGTTCCAGCCAAATGGCTACGGAACTCTCATCGACGCGTGCGGATTGAATTTTTTGGATGGTGAACTCCAGCGCCTGCTGCTTGTTGGCGCATTTCTCACTGAGGCGTCAATTGGTTGGGTACGGGTTCGTATCTCGTCAGGAGCAAATCAACAAAAGGATGATGGCACCAGAGGTCCGCATGCATTCATAATACAACAAAGCAAGGGGCATATCGAAAACACGACATTGCCGGGACCATAAATGGGAAGCCTTGCTTCGATTTGAGAGGGATCTTGAGTTAAAACCCTATAGCATCAAGCCAGGTTCGAACTTGCCCGTAAGCGTCTTGCTGCCATTCGTCGCCAGTACGACCGTCAAGGATGTCTTCGTCTTCTACGAAGGCTCGCACGCAGGTCGGACCAAAATCGTCGACTTCCCTGAATTTCCCAGCAATTTTCTGGTAGCCTTCAATCGCGCTTTTCTCGCACATAAGCGGCCCACAAGCTTCCACAAGAGCATCCACTCCACCCGGGAAGTTTCGGACCGAGTAATAGATGTCATAGGCGTCTTTGGGTTTGTTGCGTCCTTCGACCGCATGGCCCTTCATCGCAAGGAGGGCCGGAATTGAAGCGACTGCTACCATCACGCGGTTCTTGCCACCGCCGGGCATATTACCCTCGATCGCGACCATTTCATAAAAACGGGTGGCAAGGTCTGCACCAAATGCCCGCTGGGTTGCAAAATCGGCAGTCAGGGGAGGACGGTTCTTCTCGATCACTGCGTCAAAAGGCCTGAGGAAATCAACCAGGACCTCGATGTCCCCTCCGCCATCTCCGGGGTTGACGGTGCGTGCCATCTGGAAATTTTTCAGATGTTCGCGCGGAGCGTAACCCTGCTCTCTAAGTGACTCGACGAGACCCTTGTATTGCGCATCGTCGGCCAATGCCTCAGCGTCGAGGCTGAGATCAACATCGCCCGTGCCAACATGCTTCATCTCGGCGTCCTCTAAGAGAAGCCAAGGTACTGCGCCACCGACGACTGCGAATTGGCCCCGATAACTGCCAAGAGTCTGTCCGATCTCGACAAGAACGGATCGAACGGCAGCGCTCAAGCGGTCGGAATATTCGGGAGCCTTTGGAACTTCTTCTATCATTTCTGCCAGTCCATCAGTTTTGAGCGAAGGAATTGGGCACCTTCCTTCCCGCGATCCCCCGAATTAGTGAGATCGAGATATGTTTGCACCGCGCTGGTAGCACGCAACCCTTCGGAGATCTGTATTGCGTCATCTAGGACGCCATCTTCTTCCGGAATAACGACAACAATATTGCCGCCCTTGGAGACAGGTTTCAAACTGATTGCGTTCGTGAGCGACACGAAGCCCAGCTCATCGGCATAGACGTAATTGTTCGGATGGCGCACGAACGGAGCGAGCCATTCGGCCGCTGAAAAGGACGCCAAAACGACCTGCCCGTGTCCAGCTGCGGCGCGAAGCCGGTCGGTGAATTGTCGACCGTGATATGGTGTATAGCAATGGTATTCTTCGCCTTTAGGCGGTTCGTAATTCTCAGCCCAACTGTCCAGCAAATCATCTGGAGAGACGAGCACGAGCCCATCATCGGTTAATTCGGCCCATCCAAACTCGCGAATGCGGGCGCCAACATTGCTCGCCAGGCCAGCGCTTACATTCGCCGCCTCCGCCAAGTCAGAAATACGCCAATGACGGCCTGGGTGGTGGAGCAAGCATCGCAGAATGCGCGCTGCTTTGGGTTTGTACATGGATCTGAGGCTACGTCGTTCTGGCTCTGGCCGGCCTGGGACGGATCGCTCGATGTAAAGCCCGTCAGACGCAATCAGGGCATTGCCAAAGTAATCAAGGTAGCCAACATTTTCTTCTCGACACACTGCACGCGCTTGCGGCGACAAGTAAGGCGCCATGACCACCGGCACGTCGTTTTCATGCACGTTCTGCATATATCGCTGCAGGTGCTGAGCGGCGCTCCTCACCATTTGCGGCTGTCCACTGGCCTTGACTTCGATTACGAGATTAAGGGGTTTGCCCGCAAACTGCGCTTTTACCTTGATATCAGCTCTCCAGCGACTGAAATCGAGGACTTCCCGTTCAATGCTAATAATCTTCAGGTTCGGCAGGCCGGTCAGAAAATCCTCGACCACCTGAGGTGCAAATCGCTCGACGTTCACTGAATTAACTGGTTTCATCGTTTTGTTGAATAGCTCAAAACAGTGAACGAGTCAATGGGTATTCACTAGAATCGGCTATTCAACGGAGCGATGAACGCCGCCGATTGGTGAACGGCGCCAATTTTCAACATTGCTTTAACGAGGTGCCTCGAGTTCCAAAAGTCAACGTTATCCTGTTGTCTCATCCGGCAAGATCTGAGTGACCGCTTGCGCTTTCAGGTCTTTGGCAGCAAGCACAATTTTTCGTTTCGCTTGATGCCAGCCATGTTGTCGTTTTGCACTTAAATGGGTTCATCCTCAATTTCTGTGGTTAACAGGGTGTTAGCGCCTCGATCGCTATCTGCAGGGATGCGAGCGCAATTGAAATGGTCACCCGGCCCAGGGGTCAAAATACTGGGTATCACCGTTCAAGATGAAGAAAACTGGGTTGTTTCGGCTGCTGCGAAACCGGTCGGCATCTGCCCAGATTGCGGAACGCAAAGCCGGCACAGGCACGGCTGGCACAACCGCCGCCTCCAGGAC
>NZ_JARWLA010000052.1:0-28057 GCF_047445805.1 Rhizobium sp. BR 314
GCGTTTTGAAAAGCCAGCCAATGCCTCGACCGCAGGATCGACGACAAACACAGGATGATTGCAGAGATCAATGCTTGGCAGCAGCAGAGAAACGCGCAAAGGGCACAAATCCAATGGATGTTCACCACCGAAAAAGCCCGTGAAAAACTCCACAAGGCCTATCCAGTCAAAGAGTCATAATCTCTGCGGAGGGGTACTTGAAGAAGCACGACCCGGTTGATCCGTCTCTGGCCGCGTCCGTCGAGGCCCTTTGCCGCGATGCACATAAGGATCACGACTGGAGGGCCGGCCGGGGTCCTCGCAGGCTCAGCAACCGAAAACTCGAGAACATCGAGCGGTGGCTGGAGTTGCCAATGCGCACCCCGCCATCCATTCCCCTCGAAGACGTCGATTGGGAAGTCGGTCCATGGCTGTCATCCTGGGAGATCTCGCTGCCGCCCGATCGGCCGCGTTATTTTCACCATGACAACTTATGCGGCAGAACCTGGCTGCTTTCGGGAGAGGAGCCATTAGGCGACATGGACGATGATGACGAGTTTCCAGCTTATGAAGAGCACGACAATACGGCGGAAATCGCCAAAAATCTGGTCGCCTGCTGGCCCAATCCGCCGAAAGAGATTGCGGCTACGGTCGGCGTTACCCTGCGACAACTCCAATGGTTTCTCTCGGAACGCTCCTCCCTGGACAGAACGGCCCGCTACGACCTTTCACGCCTGTTGGGCGTCGCGTATGACGAGCGGATGGGCGGCTACACTCCTTCGGGACCTTACGTCCTGATCGCCAGAAAAGCACAGGCGCTCGACGCGATCTATCAGGAGATTTCCGGCGCTGGTGATGCTTGTCCTTGTGAACTCGTTCCCGCGCAGGGAGAGGCAGATCCGAGCTGGCGATACGTCTTGATCAATGCATATGGAACGCCGCCGACCGTTGTCATGGCGCGCCGTGGCGAGGCAATCGCGGAGCGCCTTCCCGACCTGATCATGAACTACGAGGGCATTCGGCCGGTCTCCCCTACTTTTTACCGGGATGTGGTCACCACCTGCGCCCGCGCCTGCCAAACCCCTCAAGCGAATGTCCGGGAGATGACAGAATTCGCGAAACGGTATGAACGGCACTGGATTGATTGCGCGTGGCTACCGGATTGAATTTTCTGGTAGCACGTGAGCTCTGATGTTTGAGCGCGTTCGAACATACCAGCCTGGTTTCTTTGCACCCCTCCTTCCATAGGGAAAATGGAAGGTGCCGCTTTAACTCATCGTTTTCCGCGACCGTACAGCTCGATGTCAGCGACGGCGTCAGTCTTCCTTGCCTGGATGTTATCGCCATTTCCGTCAGCAAGGCGCTTTTGTGGCATACGGTCGAGGCCCGGTCTGGCAATCGAATCTACGACCTGGCCTGCCTTGGAGAAGAGGCAGCCCGGCTAGCGGCTGATCTCTACAGCTTCTTGAACCATCACCTCTTCGAATTGATCGGCTCAGACGTCGGTCATTTGAGCGAGGTGGACACGAGACTACAGTCTGTTGTCGAGGGTAGCCCGCAGGCAATATTTAGCGCAAGCCGACCTTTCCCATGCGATTTGGGGCGTTAGAGTCAATCACTCTTCTGAAACGGCCGTCTCCTCCTAAATAACGAGGTCTAATGAAAGATCCCAACGGGGCCCGTGGATCGACTTCTCCGCCCGCGTCGGTTTCTGGTTCGGCTCCCAGCGGCAGCCATTGTGCGCTCCTTCCAGACAGGAGGAGCTCGCCGGTAAATTCTTCAGGAGGCGGATGCGATCTTCACGTTTCCGCCATGTCCGCCTCCCCCAAAGACCCGGTGTTCGCCGAATGCGGAGCGGATCTGCCCATGAGGGCCGGGCAGGCCTATTTCGGGGAAGAGCAACTCGCAAACCCGGTAGGCTTCTTCCAGGTGCGGATAGCCGGAGGCGATGACGGTATCGATCCCGAGCTCCTGATATTCCCGGAGACGTTCCGCGATGGTCTTCGGAGATCCGACCAGTGCGGTCCCCGCACCCGTGCGGACGAGACCAATCCCCGCCCAGAGATTGGGAGAGACTTCGAGCTTTTCGCGGCGTCCCTGATGCAGGGCGACCATGCGCGCCTGGCCGACCGAATCCGAGCTCTTCGCGAACACTTCCTGCGCTGCGGCAATCGTTTCGTCGGAAAGCTTGGAAATCAGCCGGTCGGCCGCGGCCCAGGCCTCTTCATCGGTCTCGCGAACGATGAAGTGAAGACGGATGCCGAAGCTGACGTGCTTGCCCTTCGCCGCGGCGGCCTGGCGGACCTTGGCAATCTTCTCTGCCACTTGCGCCGGCGGTTCGCCCCAGGTCAGGTACTTGTCGGTGATACCGCCGGAAAACGCAATTGCAGCGTCGGACGATCCGCCGAAATAGAGCGGAGGGCGCGGTTCCTGTATAGGCGGCAGGCCAAGTCTCGCATCGATGGCCTTGATATACTTGCCGTCGAGGTTGGCCTTTCCGGTCTCGACCAGCGAGTTGAACACCTGGAAGAACTCGCCCGCATGATCGTAGCGTTCGTCATGCGGCAGGAAAATGCCGTCACCGGCGAGCTCCTGGGCACTGCCGCCGACCACGATGTTAATCAGCAGGCGGCCATTGGAAACGCGGTCGAGCGTCGCGGCAAGGCGCGCATAATAAGCCGGCGATGCCGTACCCGGCCGAATGGCCACCAGAAATTTCAGTCGCTCGGTATGGGCGGCGAGATCGGCGGCCAGAATGAAGGATTCTTCGCACGCCGCCCCCGTTGGGATAAGCACGCCGGAATATCCCAGCCGGTCGGCAGCCTTCGCGATTTCGCGGAAATAGGCGGGATCCGCCGGGCGGCTGAGATCGTCCGACCCCAGATACGCACCGTCACCGGACGAAGGGATGAACCAAAGAAAGTCGAGAGGCCTATCGATTACCGTCATTCCCATTCCTGTCAAAAGCGGCAGAACCGTTACAGATTTTCTCGATATTATTAAATTCTATAGTTTTCATAAGCAATTTTCTTCCAACTATCGTGCGGCTTTCGAAAAGATCGGTTCTCTTGCGGCGGTCTTAGTGACCGAAGTGATCAGTAAGTGTCTGTCTGATACGGTTCGCACCGAACACGGCGTGTTCGGTGACCTGGGGCAGACCCATCAGTTCACCAGAGGTTCCTCGGCCAAGGGGCCGGCAATGAGCACATTAGACACGGCTTCACTCCCTCGAGAGATCGAATGTGCTTTACCATTGCAGGCGATACCGAGCCACGTCGGGCAGGGCTGCAGGAGGCCGGCGACGCTAAGGTCGCGTAAAAAGTCCTGGCTCTCGAGAATAGCGCCATGCCCCGGCCCTGTTGTCACGACGATGGCCTCGACCATGATTTCCCGACTATCTCGCCTGTGCCGTTGTCGTAGGCTCACCTTGAAGCTGGAGCCGGTTCTCTCAACCGCCGCTACTGAAGCGGCGAGGATCTCAAGTTTGCCGCTGGAGAGCTCATCATTGATGACATCCTCCACCTGCGGCGGATGCGGAAGCGGTGGACGTCCCAGAACGGCCTGACATGGCGGGCGATCGGCCGGCGTTCGGCCATCGGCAAAGCGGCCCACACTTCTTGTCCCTGCAAGCGAACAGCATCGAGCACACAGTGCCAGGACAGTCCCTTGGCCTCAGCCTTCCTGTCCGCTGTGCGCACGTGCCGCAAGAGGCGGCTCGCCGTCATTGCGGGTTCCGTCACGAGATCGCCCAGCGCCTCCTGTCCGGCCGGCTGTGCCCGCGCGAACGAAGACCGCGCCGAGAGATGGATGATGTGGCCATAACGTCCGCGACGCTTCAGCGATGCCACGACGTCTGCCCGGTCCGTCCGTTCCCGATAATCAGCACATGGTCGGTCGCCGCGATGGGGCCAGCGCACCAGCGACCGTGACATCCATGACGAGTTTGCCGTCTCCGCGCAACGGCACGAGGACGTGGGCAAAGCCGGCGGCGGATGGCTGACGGCAAGGACCAGGAAATCGGCTCGAATCTCGGATCAGTCGGCAGCCTGCAAGCGATATTCCTGACCGTCTCGGCCAACTGTCTGGATTGTGGCTCGGCAGTGCACGATCCGACCCTCTGCGATCAAGGGGCGCAGTCGGGCAGCCACATAGTCACCGAAAACGGAACGCCAGGGATAAGGCAGGCCATCTCGACCGATCAGTCTTTCGTCGGCAACCTCGGTCGAACACTCTGCGAGCAGTTCAGGAAATCGTCGGGTCGCTCCGGAAAGAGTGTCATCTTACCTGCGGAGACGTTTATCCGGTGCGCAGGGTCGTTTGTACCATAGGCCAGACCCGTCACCGATATCAGAGCGCCAAGGCGATCTCATTCGGATCTCCACAGAATTCGATAGGTAATCTGAAAATCAGAGGGCGCCATGCCGCGGGGGCAGGATGCCATTCAGATAGAAGTTTCCGATATGGTGATATTTCCAGCGCACCGGATCATGCAGGGAATGCGTGCGGGCATTACGCCAAAAGCGGTCGAGCCCATAGCCTTCGAGCGTCGAGCGCGCACCACCGAACTCGATAAGCTTGGTGGCGGCAAGCTGTGCCACTTCCGTCCCGAGCGCCTTAACCTCCGCGACAGCAACGGATGCCTGCGCTACGCTCGCCGCCGTCGGTTCTGCGATGGCGCGGTCGATGATCCGCCCCGCCCTTTTGAGCAGCGCGTCGGCCGCATGCACTCTGATCGCGACGTCGCCGACGCCATGTATGGTGTGCGGATCCTCATAACCGTGCTCGATCGTCAGTTCAAAAAATGGCCGTGCATGGGCACGAACGTAGGAAATCGTCTCCGCGAGCGCCCCGCGCGCGATGCCGACTTGCACAGCAGCATGGATTATCTGCGCAAAAGGACCCATCGGCGTCGGCTGTTCGAAGCTTCCATCATGGTCAACGATCTGAAACGGCGCCACCTCGACGTCGTCGAAGGTGACGGTCCCGCTCCCTGTCGAACGCTGCCCGAAGGACGACCAGTCGTCGACGAAGCCGAGCCCCGGAGCAGCCCGGTCCATGAAGACCAAATGGACGCGGCCATTCGGTCCCTTCGCCACAGCGACGACGATATGGGCGAACAGTGAGCCGGTCGCGTAAAACTTCTGGCCGTTCAGATAGAGTTTTCCGTCGCGCTCGGCGAAATGCGTCTTAAAGTCGACCGGCGTCTTCGTGCCGATCTCTGTGAAGGCGTTGCCAAGACGGTCACCCTGCAGCACGCCCCGGAAATAGTGCTGCTTCTGCTCCTCGCTGCCGGTCAGTCGCAGCGCCTCTACCATGTAGAAATGATTTTGCGGGATCTGCCCGATTGAAGAGTCCGCAGCCGAGATGATGGCGGTGACCTCGGCCAGCGTCACCGCAGAGACGCCGGCGCCGCCATATTCCTTCGGGATGGTGATTGCCCAGAGACCGCTTTGCGAGAAGCGGTCGATCTCCGCAAGCGGAAGGCGTCGTTCGCGGTCGCGCTGAGCGGCACCGACCGCGAATTCAAGCGCAAGGTCCGTCGCGATCTGGATGGCCTCCGCATCATCGCGGATGACATGGGCCAGGCCCCCGCGCGCGGCTATGCGCGGCGCGGGACGGCCGGCGGTGAGCGCTGCATCCCGGTGCAGCTTGCGATCATTTGTGCTCATCTTGGGGTCAGTTCCAGGCGTGGCGCGGCGGGTGGACGCGGTTCAGATAATAATTGCCGACATGGTAGAACTTCCAGCGCACTGGATCATGCAGCGTATGGACGCGGGCATTGCGCCAGTGGCGGTCAAGTCCGTGCTCGGCGAGGGKCGAGCGGGTTCCTGCAAGTTCGAACAGCTTGTTCGTTGACAGGATCGCAATCTCCGTCGTCAGAACCTTGGACTCGCCTGTCTTGATCGTTGCTTCCGAGACCGTCTCCAGCGTCGGATTGGCGCGCGCCACATCGATGGCGTGCCCGGCGATCTCTAGCAGCGCTTCGGCCGCATGCAGCTTGATCTTCAGGTCGCCGATCTGGGCAATGGTGAAGAGGTCTTCGCCGGCGGTCGCCTTGCCGCTGTCGATCCAAGGCCGGCTATACTTGCTGACGAACTCGATCGTATCGTCGATCGTGCCCCGGGCGATGCCGACATCGATCGCCGACTGGATGATCTGCGAGACAGGGCCGCCGACTGTCGGATGGTCGAAA
Organism: Rhizobium sp. BR 314; assembly: GCF_047445805.1. Taxonomy (NCBI): domain Bacteria; kingdom Pseudomonadati; phylum Pseudomonadota; class Alphaproteobacteria; order Hyphomicrobiales; family Rhizobiaceae; genus Rhizobium; species Rhizobium sp. BR 314. Next base: position 6,173 of record NZ_JARWLA010000052.1, read on the forward strand.
GAGGTGACCTTCAGCGCCCGAGCCTTAGGCACGCGCACGTTTTCGATCTTAACCGAACCCGACGCGGTGGTGCGCTGACCGAAGCTCGACCAGTTGTTGGTGACGGTGAGACCGGGGGCGTCGCGGTCGGCAAAGACGAGATAGCCCTGGCCAGTCTCGTCGACGCCGACGATCGGCACGATATGGGCAAGGAGCGCGCCAGTCGTGTAGAATTTCTCTCCGTTGACGACCACGTCGTCGCCATCATGAACGACCTTGGTCTCGAAATCGGCGACGGTCTTGCTCTTCAGTTCGGAGAAGGCGTTGCCGTAACGGATCCCTTCGAGCGCCCAGCCGAAGAACAGTTTCTTCTGCCCTTCCGTGCCGTCGAGATCGACGGTCGCGACGATCGCCAGATGGTTCTGAGTGATCTGCGCGATGGCCGGATCGGCCGCAGCGATGATGGCGATCACCTTTGCGAGCGTGGCATAGGAGACTTCCGGACCGCCATAAGCTTTCGGCACGTTGATGCTCCAGAGACCGCTTTGCGAATACGCGTCGAGCTCGGCGATCGGAAGCAGTCCCTCCCGGTCACGCAGCGCCGCCCCGACCTTGAAGCTCGCGGCCAGCTTCTCGGCTATCTGGATAGCCTCCTCTTCGCTCCTGATCACATGCGCCGGCTTGACCGGGCGCGGACGGGGCGACAATGGGTCTGTTGAATTGACGCGCGGATGGACGCTGTGATCAATCTTGGTCTCGGTGATGCTTCCCATAAGGAAAAACCTCGTCGGTTAAGGACCTCAGCTGGCATTGGCCAGCGTAATTGCCTGGTTGCGTTTGAAGGATTCGATGTCGCGGTAACGGTCGGCCGGATGGGCCTTGGGCAAATGGGGTCCCTCGCCGAACAGCTTCTCCCGCAGCGTTCCGGGGCGATAGCCGGTCGGATAGACCCCGCGCTTCTGTAGTTCCGGCACCAGATAGCCGACGATATCCTCAAAGGTCTCGGGAGTTACGGCATAGGCGAGGTTGAAGCCGTCAACGTCGGTCTCCTCAACCCAGGCCTGCAGCTCGTCGGCTATGGTGGAGGGCGATCCCACGACCACCGGTCCCATACCGCCGATACCGCCCCATTCGGCGAGCTCCCTGATCGTCCAGCGCTTATTCGGATCGCCTTCCGAAAGGCTCTCGATCGCCGAGTGGATGGCGTTGGTCTCGACCTTGCGCACGAGGTCGTCCGGTGCGTAGCGCGAAAAGTCGACGCCTGTCCAGCCGGACATGAAAACCAGCGAGCCATCATAGGAAACGTAATCGAGATAGTCGCGGAATTTGGCGCGCGCCTTCTCGTCGGTTTCGTCCACGATGACGGTCATCAGATTGTAGATGCGGAACTTCGACGCATCGCGCCCGACGGTCGCCGCCCGCAGCCGGACATCACGCACATAGTTCTTCAGAATGGTCCTGGTCTGTGCCGCAACGAAGACGCATTCTGCATGCTCCGCCGCGAATTGCTTGCCCGGCCCGGAAGCACCGGCCTGATAGAGCACCGGGGTACGCTGCGGCGACGGCTCGGTCAGGGCGTAGCCCGGCACTTCGAAGAAGCGGCCCTTATGGCCGATCTCGTGCACCTTCGACGGATCGGTAAAGATGCGTTTCTCGCGGTCGCGCAGTACGGCACCTTCTTCCCAGGAACCCTCAAGGAGCTTGTAGATGACCTCGAGATATTCGCTCGCCACTTCGTAGCGGTTATCATGCGCACGCAATCCGCCTTGTCCAATGTTCTTGGCACCGCTCTCCAGATAGGAGGTCACGATATTCCAGCCGACGCGCCCCTTTGTCAGGTGGTCGGCGGTGGCCAGACGCCGTGCGAAGGGATAGGGGTGCTCAAACGAGATCGAGGCGGTGATGCCGATGCCGAGATGTTCGGTGGCTAGCGCAATCGGGACCGCGAGTTGGATCGGATCATTAACCGGAATCTGCGCCGCCTGTTGGATGGCGTGGTAGTTGTTGCCCTTGTAGACGTCGTAGTAGCCGATCACGTCAGCGATGAAGATGCCATCGAAGACCCCCTTTTCGAGCGTCCTCGCAAGACCTTGCCAGTAGTCCAGATCCTTGTATTTCCAGGATCTGTCCCGGGGATGCGCCCAAAGCCCGGGCGACTGGTGACCCACGCAGTTCATGTCGAAGGCGTTGAAATGTATCTGCTTGGTCATTCCTCGATCCCATCCGAATTTCAGGCTTGGCCCCGAAGCATCCAGACACTGCACATATTTAACAGTTATTATATGTTTTTTATAGACTATTTCGTGGAATTTTTTTCTCGGAGTTTGATGGGCAGTGAATGGCTCTCGTCTCGGTTATCGCGCTGATCGGCCTTATTTGACAGCATCCGCTCGTGCGTCGCCACTTCGGCTCTAGCCGCTCGAAGCGTCGCGCCGAAAAGAAATTCTATGTTTTTTGTGTACTTTAAATTCCTGTTGGTTAACGGCAGGAGTTATCTGGCGAATGATCCCCCAAAGGCCGACGCGGGTGCCACACGGAATACCGCTCCGTGGTCATTCCTGCGGCCCGCACCATCGCAACCGAGGATCAATTCATGTCCGACCCCATCATCGACCAAGCATATCGCCGCCGCACGGTCTTGAAGACCATGCTGGCATCAGGAGCGCTTCCTCTTCTCTCATCGGGCGTCTTGTCCTCCGCCCTGGCCGCAGGCAATCGGTTCGCCGGACACACCCTCAATCTCCTGATCATTCAGCCGCATGTCGTCACAGGCAAGAAGATCTCCGAGGATTTCGAGAAGCTTACGGGTGCGAGGGTCAACGTAACCGCCGTTCCCTACGACCAGGTCAGCGTCAAGGCGACCCTCGACTTTCAATCTGGAGCCGGTGAATTCGACGTCATCGACTATTTCTATACCTACAAGGGCCAGTTGGCCGAGGACGGCGTGATCGAGGACGTCACTGACTTGATCGAGAAAGACAAGGCGGAAATCCAACCCGACGACTTCATCCAGACGATCTATGACCAGTACACGCTGCATGAAGGCCGTCGCTATGGCCTGCCTTATGACGGCGACAGCCACCTTCTGTTCTACAACAAGGAACTCTTCGATCGTTATGGCCTCAAGCCAGCAACGACCTGGGACGAATACAATGAAAACGCCAAGATCATCACCGACGCGGAATCCAAGAACGGTATCTACGGTGCTGCAGTCCTGGGCGCGAAGATCCCGGTGATCATCCTGTCGACCTATGCCAACCGCCTCACCGGCTTTGGCGGCAACTTCCTGAAAGCAGACGGCACCTCGGCCCTCGACAGCGCCGAAGCCGTGGAGGCGCTGAAGTCGCTCCTCGCATCCGCACCGCATGCATTGCCGACGCCGCTCGAGACGCGCTTCGAGGAAGGTCTACCCGCCTTCCTCAGCGGTAAGGCCGCCCAGATCGACTTTKGGACTGACCTCGGCGGCTACGCCCAGGATCCCAAGGGCTCGAAGATCGTCGACAAGTGGGGCGTCACCCGCATTCCAGTCGGTGGCGCCAACAAGACACCGCGTCTTGCCTTCAACGCCGGTTTCGGCTTCGCAATCACCAGCGGGTCGAAGAACAAGGACGTCGCCTGGGAACTGATCAAGCTCGCGACCAGCAAGGGCTACCACGAACAACTGCTCACGCTGACCGGCTCCGGTATCGATCCCGACCGTCACTCCGGCCTTAACTCCGAAAAGTTCAAGGCCTTCCAGCCGCTCGTCCAGCCGCTGCTGGCAGACGGTGCACTTGAAAACAGCCTCGCCTGGCCCACGGCCGTTTATGCCCCGAAGCTGGAAAACGCGCTGACCGATGAACTCTCCCTCGCCCTTGCCGGGACCAAAAGTGCCGAACAGGCGATCGCCGATGCCCATAAGTCCTGGACGAACATCATCGAAGCCAATGGCTGATCATTGAGCCCCGGCCCACCTGCGGACGTCGTACACCAGTCCCAAAGGCGTGGCTCGCGGCCGAGGGGGCACGCCTTTCCAGAGAAGAACGACGAAGACCACAGGCACGATGACATGACTGCGATCGATTTCCCCCCCGCTCGAAGACGCGCCGCCTCAACGACGGCAGATCACGGTATTTCGGCACACCGGGTCATCGGTTGGCTGTGGATCTCTCCGATCTTGCTCGGGCTCGCCTCGACCCTGGTCTATCCCACACTCTCTTGGTGGCCCTTGCGCTCAGCAAAAGCACGCTCGGGAAACCCTTCCGCAGCTTTGTCGGATTGCGACATGTGCGGGACGTCCTCCAGGATCCGCTGTTTGTGACCTCTCTGACCAAGAGCATCGCCTATGCTTTCATCACGGCGAGTACCCAGCTGGCTATCGGCTTTTTGATCGCCTTGCTCTTCAGCCAGCTCCTGAAGGCCGGACGGTTCCTGGTAAGCCTGATCCTGCTGCCGCTCATGACGCCGCCGGTGATGGTGGGAGTCGCATGGAAGTTGATCCTCGCGCCGGCCGGAGGGCTCCTGAACGGGGTGCTCCTGAACCTTGGCATTGTCGACGCGCCCGTAAGCTTCCTGGGCGATCCTGTCTTTGCCTGGTTCGCGATCGCGGTTGCCGATGTCTGGCAATGGACGCCCTTCGTCGTCATCCTTAGCTTCGCCGCCCTTTCGACCATTCCCGAAGGCGTCCACGAGGCATCGATCATTGATGGAGCATCACCTCTGCAACGCTTCTGGCACATCACGCTTCCGCTCGTGGCGGCGCCGCTCTCCTCAATCTATCTCCTGAAGCTCATTCTCTCCTTCAAGGTCTTCGACCTCGTCTATGTCCTGACGTTCGGCGGTCCGGGCTTTGCCACTACGACGACCGGCTTCTCCATCTATCGCCGCGCATTGGAACAGTTCGATGTCGCCCGCGCCGCCGCCGAGACCCTGATCTATAGTCTGGTAATTGGCGCAGTGCTCTGGCCCGTCATCCGCATTCACCAGCATCTCGAGAGGAAAGACGCATGAAGATCAACCGCTCCGACATTCTGCTCGTTGCCGCGACCGCGCCGATCTTCATCTTCTTCACTCTGCCGATCGCGTATCTCATCTCGGTTTCTTTCAAGACCAAAGACGACGTGCTGAGCGGGCACTTCCTGCCGACAAGCCCGACGCTCGACAATTGGCCGGCCGCCTTCGAGGCTGCCTGTCTTTCAGGATTCATAGCCAACTCCGTTGCCGTATCGCTGCTCGCCGGCGCCCTGACGTTGCTGCTCACCCTCCCCGCCGCCTACGCCGTGCTGCGACTCGGCATCGGTGGCAAGTGGCTCGGTGATCTCACTCTGTCGAGCTACATGGCGCCACCGATCGTGGCTCTGATTCCCCTGTTCTATCTTCTCAAGGCAACCGGGCTCCTCAACACGCATGCCGGACTTGTGATGCTCTACGGCTTTGCCAATATTCCCGTCGCCTTCTGGCTTCTCACGCCTTTTCTCCGGCGCATGCCGCTGGAGATTGAACAGGCGGCAGCAGTCGACGGAGCCGGCCCCTTCCGGATCCTTGTCCATATCGTCGTGCCGATCATTGTGCCAGGCATCGTGGCGACGCTGATCATTGTCTCGGTCCTCGCCTATAACGAGTTCCTCTTTGCCTCCGCCTTCACCTTTTCCGACGAGACGCGCACGCTTCCCGTCGGCATCTCGCTCTTCCAGGGGGATCGGCTGGTCAATTTCGGACAGATGGCGGCTGCTTCTCTCGCGGGCATCGCACCAGTCTATCTGGTGGCACTCTTCCTGCAGCGTTATCTCGTTGCAGGTCTTGCCCATGGCGGCCTCAAATGACGACTGGACACGGTGCAAGCACGAGAATTCCGAGGAGTGGGCGGGATTGTTCCTCCGAGCCGTCACCCTCGCTAGAGAAGCTCGGGCGCATCCATACCCGCCTCAGTCTTATGACAAAGGGAGTGAACTGCTTCGTCGCCAGATCCGAGGCGAGCATCTCGCATGCGTACCGGCGTGTTCTTTTCGCATACCTAAACCGCTTCCCGTGACAGTGATCCGCCCCCCGCGCAAGATCTCTTATTTAGCTTCGAACGAGTTCAGCAATATTGACCTCAAGCCCAACTTGATAGCCGCAAGATAGTTTCATAAGTCGGGGAGACCTGCCCATTTCTCGATTCGATAAGGCAGAAGTTAATATACCCGCCCCCCGCCGGAGGGGGTTTAAGGCGAGCTCCGCCTGCGTTCTGAGCTTCTGACCTGCTGGTGCGATGGGAAGATATTTCTCGTTCATCGACCCTCTACTCGAATTCCGGTTAGTCCTGCACTTCCCGATGCGAATTACAGATTCCTAATGCCATCCAATGATTCCGAGCTCAACAGCTTTCAATGCAGCAGCCATTCTGCTGCTGCAGTTTAGCTTTCGCATGGCATTCCTAAGATGAAAATTTACCGTGTGCTCCGATATGCTCAATGTCTTCCCGATCGCCCACGATGATTTACCTTTCGCAGTCCATGCGAGGCATGCTTTTTCGCGGTTTGAGATGGCTGGATATTCCGTGTTCATGGCCGAGTTTTGCATCGTGCGGTTCCTAGGTGGAGTCTTGAGCCGGCGAGAGGTTCGGAAGGGACAATGCGCTTGTCACCGTGATCGATCCCAAAGCGAGACTCAAGAACCGTGCCAAATCGTCAACTGTGGCGCCAAATGCGCTAGAACCTCAGTGGCGGGGCCGGTAAGTGTCAATAAAAATCGGTTTCGATGGCGAGATGAGCAATCTCTGAACCGACTCACGACAGCGACTGTCGGTTGAACCGGCCGCCTGACCAAAGTACCCCCTTAAAAAGGAGAGCCTTTCGTGTCGAAGGGCCGGATGTCGCAGCGAAAGCGCTGGCGATCTCGCAACAGCCGGCGGCCGTCATCATTCATATCACCGCCGCCAAGCCTGACGGGGCAGCCGCCGGCAACTGTTTAGGCAAGCCGAGGTTGGCATGGAGCGTCTCTTCTCCGCCTTCGGTGCGGATACACGCCCCGCTCCTGCAAAAGCGGCACGACCTTTCCGACGAATTCGTCAAAGCCGCCAGGAGGTAAATGCGGCGCGAAGACGAATCCATGCGCGCCATCGGCTGCTCCGGCTTTTGATAATGCAGATCATATTGGCTTATTCGTCAACGCCTCCGACATATGTTTGGCAGAGGCCGCATTTGGTTCACTTTGCCACGAACCTTGAGGTCTCTCACGCCGTGACGGCGCAAGAGACTTTTGCGGATCGTCAACTCCACGCATGCAGCGGGGGATTTTCGCCATTCAGGAAATATCTTCCAAGAATGGCGTATTTCCAGCGCACGGGGTCATGGAGCGTATGGGTGCGCGCATTGCGCCAATGGCGATCGAGGTTGTGCTCGGCGAGTGTTGAGCGAGTGCCTGCGAGTTCGAACAGCTTGTTGGTCGCAGCAATCGCGATTTCGGTCGATAGGATCTTGGCCTCGGCCGTGACGATCTGCGCTTCGGCGACCGTCTCCGCATTGGGGTTCAGTACGGCGCGGTCGATTGCATAGCCGGCTTTTTCCAAAAGCGCTTGCGCGGCATGCAGGCGCAGCGTCAGGTCGCCGACGGCCTGGATTGTATAGGGATCCTCCCAGGCATGATCCTGGCCGCTATCCACCCATGCCCGGCTCTTGGTGCGCACGAAGGCGACCGTCTCGTCAATGGCGGCCTGTGCGATACCGGTGTCGACGGCAACCTGGATGATCTGGAAGATCGCACCATCTGCGCTCGGCACTTCATAGCCCTTGTATCCAGGCACGAGATGGGTCTTCGGCACCTTGACGTTGTCGAGCAGCACGGTGCCGGACAGCGTCGTGCGCTGCCCGAACGAGGACCAGTCATCGATGACGGTGAGCCCCCGCGCATCCCGCTCGGCAATCGCATACCAGGCCCGCCCTTCGTCATCGAGCGCGACGATCGGCACAAGATGCGCGAGCAGAGCGCCGGAGGAATAGAACTTGCGCCCGTTGAYGACAACGTGGTCGCCGGCATCGCTGAAGCGCGTTTCGAAATCGACCGCCCGTTTGGAACCGAATTCCGAAAAAGCGTTGCCGAAACGGGTGCCTTTCAGCACCTCGGCAAACAGGAGTTTCTGCTGGGCGACATCCGATACAGTCCGGATGGCAGCGACGACCCCCAGATGGTTCTGGGCGATCTGACCGATCGATGAATCCGCCGCCGATATGATTTCGATGACCTTTGCAAGCGTGGCGTACGAAACCTCCGGGCCGCCGAAGGCCTTTGGCACATTGATCGACCATAGGCCGCTTTGCGAAAAGGCATCCAACTCGGCGACGGGCCAAATGCGTTCGCGATCGCGCTTGGCGGAGTCCTTCACGAATTCGGCCGCAAGCCGGCGGGCAACAGCGATTGCCTCGGCATCGTCCTTGATGACATGGGCGGGCTCAGCCGGACGAGGAACCGCCGGCACAGCCTTGACGGCATTTTCGGTATTGACCTGTGAGAGCGTCATGATGGATTCTCCTGGTTGACGATGGCGGCCGATCAGGCCTGTGGGAGGCTTGTTGTGGCGGGTATGGATGCCGGTGTGGATTTCTGACCGAGATAAAATGCCTTGACGTCGTCGCGTCCGCGCAACTCGGCCGCATCTCCCGAAAGCACTGCAGCGCCGTTTTCGAGGACTGTCGCGCGGTCGGCATAACGCAGGGCGATCGCCGAATTCTGTTCGGCAACGAGAATGGAAAGACCGCCTTCAACATTCAGCCGCCGCAACGTCCGGAAAATGTCCTGCACGACGATCGGCGCCAGCCCCATGGACGGTTCGTCGAGCACCAAAAGCTTTGGACGCGACATCAGCGCACGGCCGATCGCCGCCATTTGCTGTTCACCGCCCGAGGTAAGACCGGCCAGCGCGCGGCGCTTCTCCTTTAGTCGGGGAAAAATCGTGTATATTCTCTCCAGATCGGCGGCGATCTCGGAGCGCGAGCCGCTCCGTCCAAGGCCGCCGGAAACGAGATTTTCCTCGATGGTCAAATTGCGGAAGCAATGCCGGCCCTCAAGGACCTGCACGAGGCCGGCGCGCACCAATTCGGCCGGCGTTGCAGTGGTGACGTCGCGGCCCTCGTACAGGACGCCGCCGGCGGTAATCTCGCCGCGCTCGGCTGGAAGCAGGTTCGAAATCGCCTTGAGCGTCGTCGTCTTGCCGGCGCCATTGGCACCCAGCAGCGCCAGAATCTCGCCGCGGCGCAGTGTGAAGCTGACACCGTGAAGCGCCGTGATTGCTCCATTGTAGGTCGCTTTGATCCCGTCCACGCTCAGCAGAACGTCTTTTCCAGCCATGGTCCACCCAATCTCAGTGTGGTTTCGTATGCGAGCCGGGCACCGGCAGACAGCAGCAGGACCGCGCTGCCGATGCCCAGCCACCGGGCTCAGTTCGTCACGGCCTGTGCGTCTTCGGACGTGCGCAACTTGATGCCCTTTTCCTTGGCGTAGGCTTCCGAGGATTTCTCGATGATCGGCCGGAGCAGTGCCCAGTCCGGCGCAATCCAATCGGAGACGACGTTCCACTTCTTGCCGTCCCACTGCTGGAAGGTCACGTAGCCGTTGCCCTCGTGATTGTCCCAGGTGACGTTTATGGAATGGAACAGGCCCTTGGCGCCGAGCGCCTCGACGCGAGCCGGATCAAGCTGCAGGTGCTCGAAGCCCCAGCGGACCTCGTCGCCCGTCAGAGTCCGATGTCCGAACTTTTCCTGGGCAATACGGATCGCCTCGACGTTCAGGATACCGTTGACGATACCGAGATTATGATAGACGGAGCCGATGCGCTTCTTGTCTTCCAGATTGCCCTTGCCGTTGTCATAGAGCGTCTTCACGATCTCCTGGACGATCGGATATTCCGTGCCGGAGGCTTGGGTCGTGATGGCGGTATATCCCTTCGCGGCGTCGCCGGCCGGGATCACGTCCTCTTCCGAGTTCGACCAGACATTGCCGATGATATGGTCGGCAGGAAAGCCGGTCTTGGCCGCGGTTTTCAGGGCGACCGGGTTCATGACACCCCAGCCGCGCAGGACGACGTAATCCGGCTTGGCGCGGCGGATCGTCAGCCATTGCGCCTGTTGCTCATTGCCGGGATGCGGCACCTCGATCTGCTGCAGTTCGAAGCCATATTTCTGCGACAAGAGTTCATAGATCGGGATCGTTTCCTTGCCGTAGGGCGAGCCGTGATACAGCACGACGATCTTCTTGCCCTTCAGCTTGTCGAGACCGCCGAGCTTCGAGGCGATGTAGTTCACGATGCCCGAGGTCTCGCTATAGGGATTGAGCAGCAGCGGAAAGACATAGGGGAAAACGCGGCCATCAGTGGAATCCGTGCGACCATGGTTGATGGTGATCAACGGCACCTTGTCCTGCGTGATGCGGTCGATCATGGCATAGGCGATACCGACGGAAAGCGGGTTCCAGGCGGCAATATTCGGATTGCTCTTGAGACGCTCGTAGGCCTCGACGCCGCGTTCAACCTCGTATTGCGTTTCCGCTTCCGACCAGGTGAGCTTGACGCCGTTGACGCCGCCATTCCGCGTGTTGATGAGGTTCAGATAATCGATAAAACCACCGAAGAAACCTGTGCCGCCGGCCGCATAGGGCCCGACGCGATAGCTCTGCAGCGGGAAATATTGTTCATCGGCATGGGCGGCCGGTATCGCGGCCGAGACGGCTAGTCCAGCCGCAATGACAGCGGCCTTCAATTTCGCAAGCATGGTCATGTTTGGATACACTCCGGGTATTGTCCGGTGTGATGGCCGGAACTGGGTTGAATGAGCGATGGGTTTGATGTTTGCGGAGCTTGTGCCCCGGCTTGGTCAGGCCGGCCTGTCGATGGCAGAGCCCAACCGCCTTCGGATCTTGCCCCAAAGCGAGGAAAGCCCGTCCGGTTCCAGGATCAGAAACAGAATGATCAAGGCGCCGAGCACGATGCGCTGGCTCATGTCGAGCACGCCGGAATCGAAAACATCACCGAGCAGGAACGAGCCCAATCGAGATAGCACGAGCGGGAAGACGACGATCAGGGCGGCGCCGAGAAAGGCGCCCCGCGTCGAGGCAAGCCCGCCGATGATGATGATGAAAAGGATTTGGAACGATCGGTCGAGATTGAAGCCGGCCGGCTCGACGGTCCTCAGGTAAGCAAAGGCCCAAAGCGCTCCCGCAACCGCGATGATGAAAGAGGAGATCGCAAAGGCCAGCAACTTGGTTCTCAGTACGGGCACGCCGATGATGCGCGCCGCGATCTCATTGTCCCGAACGGCGATGAAGTTGCGCCCGGTTTGAGAGGTCGTCAGCCGATGCGCCAGGAAGGTCAGCACCACCACGATCGTAAGTGAAAAGAGATAGCGACCTGCCGGGCCCGTAAACTCGACGCCCGCAAGCGTCAGAGGCGGCGCATCAATGACCCCGGAGGCAGAGTCGTTTGAAAACCAGCTAAACTTGGTGAGAGCCCACTGCACGAAGAACTGCGCGGCGAGCGTCGACACCGCAAGATAAAAGCCCTTCAATCTGAGGCTCGGCAGGCCGAAGACGATGCCGATCACCGCCGCCATAAGGCCGGCCAGCAGGATGCTGACGATCAACGGCAGGCCATCGACGCGCAGATTGAAATTGTAAGCAGCAAAGGCACCGACGGCCATGAAGGCGGCGCTTCCGAGCGAGACCTGGCCTGCATAGCCGGTAAGCAGATTCAGCCCGACGCCGGCAAGGCTGAGCGCCAGGAACGGCAAAAGGATCGCCTCGAACAAATAGGTCGAACCGACAAAGGGAACCACGAGATAGGCGCCGGCAAGGATGGCAATCGGCGTCATCCAGCGGCTGAAAAGCCGTGTGGGATGATGATCGGTGGTAACGACGGCCATATCAGACCCTTTCCACGAGCTTTTGCCCAAACAGGCCGGAGGGGCGGATGAGCAGGAAGGCGAGTGCTGCGACATAGGCAATCCAACCTTCGATGCCGCCGCCGAAATATTCGCCGATATAGACTTCCGCGAGCTTCTCTGTCGCGCCGATTAGCAGGCCGCCGACGATCGCACCCAGAATGGAATCAAAGCCGCCAAGCACGAGAACGGGCAGCGCTTTCAGCACCACCAGCGACAGGGAGAACTGCACGCCGAGCCGCGCGCCCCATAGCAGGCCAGCCACCAGCGCCACGACACCGGCAGCCGCCCAGACCGTTGCCCAAATCCAGGGCAGTTTCAGTCCGACTGCAAGCGCAGCGAACTGATCGTCCGCTACAGCCCGGCATGCCAGCCCAATTCGGGTGTAGCGGAAGAAGGCGGACAGCGCCGCCACCATCGCAGCAGCGACTGCCGCCGCAAAAAGATCGAACTGGCTGATGAACACGCCGCCAATGTCGAATGGAACATCCTCGATCCCGAGCTCCAGACCGTGGACCTGCGTGCCCCAGATGAGTTGAGCCGCCCCCTCGATGATATAGGAGAGCCCGAGCGTCGCCATGAAAAGCGTAATCGGCGGCTTGTTGGTCAATGGTCGCAGCACGGTACGCTCGATGGCAATGCCGATCAGCACCATGACAGCGAATGTAATGACGAGCGCCAAGGCAAAGGGAACGCCACGCTCAAGAAGGCTGACAAAGGTCAGCGCGGCAAACAGCAACATTGCCCCTTGAGCGAAATTAAGCACGCCCGACGTCTTGTAGATCAGCACGAAACCGATTGCGACGAGCGAATACATAACGCCCGACAGCAGGCCGCCAACCAGCACTTCGATCAGAAACGGCCAGTCGAAATCTGCCATCAGATGCCCTCCCCATCCTCGTTTTCCGCAACGACGCCGAGATAGGCGTCGATGACGCGCTCGTCGGCACGAATTTCGTCCGGGCTGCCGTCRGCGATCTTGCGGCCGTAATCGAGGACCGCGATCCGGTCGGAAAGCTGCATGACCACGCCGATATCGTGTTCGATGAGGATCACCGTCGTGTCATACAGATCTCGGGCAGACCGGATGACGTCGGCCATGTCGTTCTTTTCGCTCGCCGTCATCCCCGCCATAGGCTCGTCTAGAAGCAGGATCTTCGGTTCCGCCACCAGGGCGCGGGCGAGCTCGACGCGTTTTTGCAGTCCGTAGGGCAGCGTGCCTACGAGACGATGGCTGACCTGGCCCAGATGCAGGAACTCGAGAATACGGGCCGCCCGCTCGCGTGCATCCGCCTCTTCGCGGCGCGCGCGGCCAAGCCCGAGGATCTGTTCGGCAAAGGTCGAGCACACGGTATAGGCTCGACCGGCGATGACGTTATCAGTGACACTCAAGCCCTTGAACAAGGCGAGGTTCTGGAACGTGCGCGCAACGCCAAGCGATGCCAATCGCTCCGTCGGCACATGACGATAGGTGTTGGAGCCGATACGAACATGGCCATGGTTCGAGCGATAGACACCGCTGATGACGTTGATCAGCGAACTCTTGCCTGCGCCATTTGGACCGATAATCGCCCGGATCTCCCCCGGCTCAACAGAAAGGTCTACATTGACCAAGGCAGCGACGCCACCGAATGACAGGCTGATGCCATGCAAAGAGAGAGCATGGGTCTCTTCGTCATGCTGCGGGATGCCGCCGGTCTTGCCCGGTGGCAACGCGCGGGCAATCTGGTCGCCGGAGTCCCGCAGCGTACCGGGATCCAGCACGTCAAGGGAATAGGTCGCGGCAGGCATTCAGTGTCCTCCATTCGGCTCGGGCGCGGCTTGAACATGGCACGCCAATCCCGTCGGCGTGGACCAATCGGCCCACGCACCCATCATGTTTCACTTTACGAGGTATTTTGCTGCAGCGAGGCCTATTCGGCCGCCACTGGCTGCGTGCTGGCGGCCTCTTCGAGCTCACGAACCAGCGGAATCACATGCTTGCCGAAATACTCGACCTCCTCCTGGAAATGCAGGAAGCCCAGCAGAATCAGATCCGCACCCGCCTGCTTCAGCGCCACAACCCGCTCGGCAACCTGCCGTGGCGTGCCGATGAGGTTCGAGCGGAAGCCATCATTATATTGAACGAGGTCTTCGAAAGAAGATTTCGCCCAGTTTCCTTCGCCTTCCGGCGACGCCTTGCCGGCGTTCTTAACTTCATGCCCGAAAGCATTGACCGCCTCGGGATTGGCCTTCTCGATGATCTCGGCAAGCACTGCCTTGGCTTCTTCCTCGGTTTCGCGCACGATTGCGAAGGCGTTCACCCCGATCCGCACTGAATGGCCATTCTCCTTGGCCTTCGATTGGATGTCGTCAACCTGCTTGCGGATCTCGGCCGGCGTATTGCCGTTGGTGAAGTACCAGTCCGACACACGCGCCGCCATGTCGCGAGCTGCGCGTGAGGAGCCGCCCTGGAAGATTTCCGGCTGCGGATCGATCGGCTTCGGCTTCAGCGAATAATTGTTGAAGCGATAGAAATCGCCGCGGAAGGTGAAATTATCCTCGGTCCAGATACCGCGAAGCGCACGGATGAACTCCTCCGAGCGGCGATAGCGCTCGTCATGATCAAGCCAGTGCTCGCCAATGGCGGCAAATTCACCGCGGAACCAGCCGCTGACAATATTGACTGCGACGCGCCCGTTGGTCAGGTGATTGATGGTGGCAATCTGCTTGGCGGCAACGGCCGGATTCCAAGGACCAGGCAGGATCGCTGCGATCACCTTCAATGTCGTCGTCGATTCAAGAAGGGCCTGACTGAACGAAACGGACTCATGCTGAAATTCCGCTCCATAGCCTGCCGTGAAACGGATCTGGCTTAGGGCATAGTCGAAACCGCTCGCTTCGGCGATCTGCGCAAGCTTTCTGTTGTATTCGATCGTCCAGCTTGTGCGCTGTTCGATATTCGAAATCACCAGTCCTCCCGAGACATTCGGCACCCAATAGGCAAATTTGACCGGATCGTTTGAGGCATTGGAAAAAGTCATGTAAGGCTCCCTCTGGAATTTCGTTCTATGGCTAAGCTGCCAATCCGCTGTGTTTTGCCGAGGCCGCGATCGCTCCGATGTCGAGCGCCGGCGTGATTTCAGAAACCTCTTCGACGGCTCGATCCACGCGCTCGAGGACGGCAGGATTCCTGAGCTCGTGATCGGTAAAGTCGGCCTCAAGCGCATAGATCGAGGTCGGGACGGTCAGCGCATTGAAGAAGCCGAAGAGCGGCCGCAATTGGTGCTCAAGCATCAGGCCATGCAACGGCGTGCCGCCGGTTGCGGCGAGGACGACGCGCTTGCCCGTCAGCGCTCGATGATCGACAAGGTCAAACAGATGCTTCAGCGCGCCGCTGTAGGACGCCCGATAAACGGGTGATCCGGCGATGATGATATCGGCTCCTTCCACCGCGGCAATGACCGCCCTGCCCTCGGTATCGAGCTGATCAGCTCTGAGCGCCCGAAAGAGCACCGGTGCTGCATCGACAAGCTCGATGCACTGCACGTGGCCACCAACGCGCTGCCGCAGGCGATCGGCGGCGACCTTCACCAAGGACGCCGTGCGGGACGGTCTTTTGACATTGCCACTCAGCGCGAGGATGTTCATGATGACCACGAGTCCCGATTGATTAGATAATTTACCCTATATATTTAGTAGCTTTTAGAAAGGCGAAGATGTTCTAATCTTCCGAGCAAAATGGATTGAATTACTGTTTTGAGCGATGGCTTATCGGAAGAATTTTCTCAAACGCAATCTGTCGTGCATGGCACGATGGGTGCTGAAGAACTGACGCCGAAGTGCGGGGACTGATCGACATACGAGCTCTGAGGGCAGTCATTTTCTTAAGCGCCTTACAAACTTTATATTGGCCGTTGATCGCCCGGCGTCCAACCCAGTGCACGCGTTGGGGAGGCCGATGGGGATTATGGCTGGTCGCCCCAGTGAGCGAAATCGCAACCAGCCTGTCCGTCTGCACCTTTGAATCGCGAAATCAGGTTGGGAAAGAAAAACGAATTCTTCGGCCGCTTATGATTCTAAGTTAGACATGACCTCTGGTTGTGACTGCCGCAGACATACGACAGCCTTGCGTGCGAGCAGTGATGCCGGAATTAGATCAGTGTTGGCCATTCTCAGTTCCTCGGCTTTCAGACCCGCAGCTTGCATCGAGATCCGGGCGTTCGTTAATACCGTCTTCGCCCATTTGTTGTCGCCCCTCCCAAAACTTCCTCTTCATCGTGGCACTGATCGGGGGCGGATTGCGACACGACATGTCCGCAACCCTACACCCCCCCGATGAAACATCCGCAATCTCGGACGGTTGCGGGGGCGACCTGATTGGCACGAGTAGTGCTCAGAAGAAGCCGGGGGGCTAAACCCAAGAGCGCGACGGAGGTACCATCGGCGGCATTATTCGCTGAAAACGGATGGCGATTAAACCGCCCAGTTTGCGCACCGCAAGCGTCTACGCGTTACTGTCGTGCGAGAAGGCCATGCAGTTAGAGGGATGCGCAGGTTCTAGATGAGCGTCTACGCAAAGCGTAGGCGGTGCATACATCCGAAATCGAGGGCATCGAGTTCATCTGTTTCCGACCCCTTGAACCACAAGCGGCGCATGAGGCCGCCACAAATCACGAGGAATTTCACATGACAGAAATCAACGAAACAACGCTCAATGAACTCGTGAGCCGCGTCCTTGACGACCTTGGCGGAGCGCTCAGCGTGCCGCTGGTACGGATTGGAGATGCTCTCGGGCTATACAGGACGCTGAAGGCAGTCGGGCCGGTGAAGGCCGACGAACTTGCCGATGCCTCGGGATGCGCACCTCGTTATGTGCGGGAGTGGCTGGCGGCACAGGCAGCCTCAGGTTATGTGCATCATGAGCGAGGATTGTTCTCGCTGACGCCGGAGCAGGCCTTCGTGTTTGCCGAGCCGGACAGCGCGGTCAATCTCGTTGGCGCGTTCGATATCGCTGCTGCGATGGTCGAAAACCAGCCGAAGGTGCAGTCCGCCTTCAAAACCGGCCGAGGCGTTGCCTGGGGAGATCAGGCTGGCTGCATGTTCTGCGCCGTCGCGCGACTATTCCGCCCAGGTTATATTAATTCCCTTGTGCAGGACTGGCTGCCGGCACTCCACGGTGTAATCGATAGATTGGAAACGGGCGCGAAGGTGGCGGACGTCGGATGTGGGCACGGGCTATCCACGATCCTTCTGGCGCAGGCGTTTCCCAATTCCCGCTTTGTGGGCTACGACTTCCATGCAGGCTCGATTGCCGCTGCGATCGCGCACGCCCAGGCACACGGGTTGACGAACCTGCACTTCGAGGTTGGCCGGGCGCAGGATTTCGACGGCGGAGATTTCGATTTGATCACCTGCTTCGACTGTTTGCACGACATGGGCGACCCGAAAGCCGCTGCGGCTCATATCCGAAAGGCGTTAAAAAAAGGCGGGGTCTGGATGGTGGTCGAACCAACGGCCGGAGATACCCTGGAGGAGAATATCAATCCGGTTGGACGGCTCTACTACTCAGCCTCGACGATGATCTGCGTTCCGACCTCGCTTGCCCAGGAGACAGGGCTCGCGCTCGGTGCGCAAGCTGGAGAGCGGCGATTGGCCGAGGTGATCCGCTCAGGCGGCTTCACTCATATCCGGCGTGCAGCCCAGACGCCCCTCAACATGGTGCTCGAAGCAACCTGACGAGAATGAGTGACGCATCGGTCCGGCCAGATGGGGCAGGCGCTCTGCGCGTGACGTCGGAAAGCGGGTAGCCGCCCTTGAAATTTGGTCGCGTCTGCTGGGTACAGGAGAAATCGCGCGCTTGCGATAAACTTAGGCCGGGTTCGAGTGCGATCCGGAACGCTGTCCTGCGGCTGTTTGGCGACGCCTTGTACCGGCGGACCTATGAGCAGCTCACACGCCCCTTCTGAAAGGCGGCCGAACAACCAAAGTCCCTAGCCCTTGGGTGCCCTCACCCGCAGATCGATCTCTCAACCTGGGATTTGATGGTGCGCCAGTTTGGTGGAGCAAAGCCTGCCGCTATTAGCCAGTGTCTACGCGCGAGTCAGGCGGTCACCTGTCGACATCGATTTTCGAGACGAGTTCTGTCGTCAGTCATTGGTCTTGCCCCCTTAATACATCACGATGTTGAGTGTGACGTCGACAGGCGAAGCCGCCTTGAGCTGGGTGCTCCCGCGCGCAACCAGCAGGCCATCCGCACGCTCCAAGCGCGCGACGATCTGCAGCGTTCTCGAAGCAGCCGAGCTTGCGGGCAGGGACAAGGAAAAGGCTATCGCCTTTGACCCGCCGTCGCTTCTGATGCGCGTTTCCGTGGCGCGACGTCGCGCATTATTTTGAATGGCACGGTCCTCGAGATAAATCTCAAGACGACCCTTCGGTATCACCGCGCCGCCCTCGAACGTGACCGTGCCGCGAATATCCGACGATTGAGCAGCGACTGGTCCGGCGACCGCCGCAACAGCCGCAGCCCCAACGGCCTGTAATACTGTGCGGCGGTCGGTCCGGTGCTTCATCGCACACTCTCCATGATTGCCTCGCAAGGCCCTGCGGTAGCGAGATTGCCGCTCAGCTAAGGGCTCGAAAAGATAAACCACTGCAAATGTAGTATCGGAAGGGGCGCCTGCAAGCGCCCCTCCTGGTATCGAGTTAGATGACAATGAAGTCGGCTGCCGAAAGCCTCAGATTTGGGGTCAGCTGCGCAACCTGAATGGCCGCAAGCTCTCCGCCTCCGTCGACGTCATATGACAACGCGCCGCTATCGGTGTTGTAGATGATGCGGTCGCCTGCGTTATGAGCGATGCCCTCCGCGCTCCCGTGGAACGCGCCCAAGGCGAGAGCGCCGTCTCCACCGCCGCTCTCAAAGACGAGACTGTCCAGCAGGATCATGTCGTTGATCACCCTGAAGTCCTTGATCCGCTCGACATTACCGTTCCCAAGCTCAGGCGAGAAGCGGAATGTATCCTGACCCTCGCCGCCGGTCAGCGTGTCCTCGCCAGCTCCGCCACAGAGGATGTTGCCATCGTTGCCAGGCAATTCGTCGGCGTAGATGATGTGTTCGACGTTGGCGATTTGCGGAATTTTCAGGTTCTTGGACAGGAGGATGACGGTGTCGTTCCCGCCGTTGGCCTTCTCGTGAATGACGTCGTCCGGGGAATCGACGAAATAGATATCGTCGCCGCCGTTGCCAGCCATGCGGTCGGCGCCGCCGCGGCCGTCGAGGACGTTGGCGCCGTCGTTGCCGATCAGGACATCGTCATGGCTGCTGCCGATGCCGTTCTCGACGTAATAGTCGGTCGCATCCGCGTTGTGTCCAGCGAAGATCGAAACATTGTTGCTGCAACCGTTGACGCTGGAGAAATGTCCGGCGCGCAAGTCGAGGATCGTACCCGCCGTCGAGCCGGAGAAATCGATCGTGTCGGTCCCGCCGGTATCATGGATCGCGAAGCCGATGTCATGCTGCTTGCCAGAGGAGGTCAGCTGGTAGCTACGCTGTGGGCTCCCGAAGCCGTAGATATTGTTCTCTGTGTTGAGGTCGATGTGCTGGTAGGTGCGCACTCCATTCGCGTCAACGGTTGAAAAAAGGCGGCGAATGAAGGCCTCGATGTCGGCCATAAGCGGCGTCGACGCAAACCAGAGGCTGGTTTCGCCGACAGCGTTGCTATCGAAATAGGACATGACGCTGTATTGCCACCGATCATATATCCAGGTCGCATCGTTCCGATAGGTGATCGGCTCGCGCCGTCGGGACCGCTGTAATTGTAGTCTCCAGGATGATTCAGACCGAATTGATGGCCGAATTCATGCATGAAGGCTTGGAAGACATAGCCGCCGACATCGGTCTTGTGGGCTTCCTTGTCGTCGAAACCCTGGCCGATGCTGACATGGTGACCGTTCGAATAGGCCATGCCATCGTCCTCCTCGCCAAGTTCGGGGCTGACAACCTCAATCTGGTCCGTGGTGCCGTCGAACGGCGCGTCGTCGATGATTTCGAATTTCAGGGGTGTGACAGACGCCCACATCTCTAAGGCGCCGATCGCGGCGGCCTTGTATTCCGGGTGGTTGTTGAGTTCGTAGAGATTGATCCTCACCGTTCCCGCAGCGATCTCGGGCGTCAGCCAACTGGGCAATGACCCAAGATGGTCGATAAAGGACTCATAATCCTCGCTCTTGCCATATGGGTTGTCGGGCGTCTGGTCGTTAATCCACCAGTCGTCGCTCGTCTGGCTTGGTTTTCCGGTCTGGCTTGGATGCGGCATCTTGGGATTCCTCTCTCTTCGATTGTGCGCAGTTACGGCTGTACCGTTCTGCAGGGGTCAAGACTTCCGGTACCAGTTTGGAGGACGCACAGTAGAGAAGGATTGACCTCACCATAAACCGCCCGATCGCTTAGGTTTTCTGTACCGTTGCTACTCAGAGGCCAATAACCGATGTTCATGATCCATTCGTCCTTAGCGCAGGATTTTGAACTGCTCCTGTCCTAACCCCAATTACATATGAGCCACAGCCTGCACGTGAGGCGCTGCGAACCCCCATACGCCGACGAAGCATTCCCCCGGAACGCATCGTTCTTAAAAACCGCTGCCCCGCCCGAGGCGCCCACCTCATTCGCCGATACCTACTCGCCGCTCCAGCCACGCGCTGCTCAATCCTCCCGAAACGCATGCTGCATCTGGTCGGTGAGCGGCTTTGTCAGGTAGGAGATGACGGTACGGTCGGCGATCTTGATGAAGACCTCGGCGGGCATGCCGGGGTAGAGCGAAAGGCCCTTGAGCTTGGCGAGGCTTTCCGGATCGGGGTGGATGCGCAGCGGATAATAGGTGGCCCCGGTGCGCTCATCGGTTACGAGGTCGGGAGCGACCGTCACGACCTCCGCCTCGACGTCGGGCGTGGTGCGCTGGTTAAAGGCGCTGAAGCGGATCTCGACCAACTGCCCGACGTGGATCTGGTCGATGTCACGGGTGGCCACCCGGGCTTCGACGGTCAGATCATCTGCCTCCGGTACGACGAGCATCAGCGTCTCGCCTGCCATGACGACGCCGTTGATGGTGTGGACTGCGAGCTGGTAGAGCCGCATGTGGAATCTCGTATCCACCGAGGATGGGATTCTCGCTTTTGTTCGCGGCGCATCAAAAGGGCAAGGAGCGCAATATTGGACCCAATCCCAGATAGGTCAGTTCTTTTCCTCGGGTGCTAAGCAAATTGCGGTTGTTCAGGCACCCCAGACCATCAGGACCAAAGGTTACGGTGCTGTGTCGCTCACCGCGTCGGAAATCTATCGCGTGGACTCCGATAACTTCGGCAGTCCGTATGAATGCTCGGTGATTTGCCGGCAGCAGAAGGCCGCCGCCCTCTCCAAGTTCGGACTGACTTTTGTGACGGATCGCACGTGGAGCGGGGACGAAAACCTCTGGTGCCGGGAATTTGAGTCTGGACCTTTGGACGATCCCGAGAACTTTTCTATCCCGGAAGAGGCGTTTGATTGGACCCGTAACATTGCCGCGCAGCAGCCGGTAGAGATCAAACTGGGGTTTATCGACGGAAATCTCGTGTCAATTGATGACCATGACGTTGCACTGATCGACACAATCCCGCTCCTAAATAAAACAGTTGGTAAATTCGGACACGGCCGCTTTGTCGGGCTCGAACACATTTCAACCGGTGAAAAGGTTCTCGAGGTCCGCGAGGCGCCCGCGGCGGCCATCATCATGGACGCGCTGCGGCACCTCGAAACCACGGCTCTGAATCCGGGTTAACAGTCATGCTCGGATGATTTCGGCCATGTATTGTGGGTTTCTGCCTGCTTTGTTTCGTCTGAGTTTGATACTGCGCTTGTCGTTATGGCTTCGAACCATGTTGATGGCGAAGTGTCGGACGACGGCCATGTTGGCTGGTCCATGCCCGGTTCGAGATCGGGCGGCATCCTCGTTGAAGGTGACGTCGAGTACCCAATGGAGGGAGTTCTCGATGGCCCAATGGCCACGTA
>NZ_JARWLA010000053.1:0-27740 GCF_047445805.1 Rhizobium sp. BR 314
TTTCCTTGGCAGCGGACCCCGCCGCTTTTCCCGCGGACCCGATTCCTGCACCGAAACCACGAAGAGCTGCACCTGCAACGGATGACCCAGCAGCGCGAGCAGCCTGGGCAGCCGCAAAGCCTGCGCCCGCCGCACCCGCTGCAAGGAACCCGGCGCCCGTGGCGAAGGATGCCGCTTGGCCGCCGTGGCGGATCGCCTCCATTCCGCCCGAAACCGAGGCGCCCTGGACAACGCCCTGCATGATGTTCGGCACATAAATCGCGACAATGAAAACGACGACGGCAATGCCGGCAATCGCAAGCGCGGTCTGGAATTGTTCGCCAATGTCGGGTTGGTTTGCCAATCCGATCAGAACCTCCGATCCGATCCGCGAGATCATGACCAGTGCCATGAGCTTCATTCCGACCGAGAAAGCATAGATCAAATATCGGACAGCGAAGTCTTTGGTATAGGAGGAACCGCCCAGGCCGAGCATGATCGTGCCGGCGAGCAGGCCGATATACATCTCGACCATGACAGACACGAAAATCGCGGCGACGAGCGAGAACGAGATGACAACGACGACCATCGCAAAAGCGGCAGAGATCGCCAGCGCATTGTCCTCGAAAAGCCCAAACTGGATCTTTTCCGACATCTTGGTGGCGACGGCGAGTCCGGCATTGAAGACATCGGCCGGCGAAGCGGTGCCGCCTCCGGCGCCGATCTGGAACAGGCTATCAACTACTGCCTTGGCGAAGGTCGGCCCTTGTGCCAACACGAAAGCGAAGAAGCCGACGAACATGATCCGCCGGACGAGCTCGGCGAACCAGCTGTCGAGCGATGCAGCTTGTATCGCGAGCCAGACGGCAGCTATGCCGATCTCGATCGTTGCCAGGATCCAGAAAAGCGACTTCGCCGCATCCATGACGGTTGTTTCCCAACCCTTCGCGGCCGTTGTAATCTGGCTTTGCAATGAGGTTAGCACCGAGCCTTCCTGGGCGAGGGCTGGCTGAGCCGCCAGCACGCATAAGGTCGTGAGCAGGATCGCAGCCCTGAGCCGTTGAAGAGATATTGCCGTCATCTCCTCACCACTCGACTYTCATTTTTTCGCCGCCAGAGGTCGGATATTTCTTCGACGAGCCGAAGAACTGGTCACGACGCTCCTGAGCAACCTGCTTTTCGGAGATGAGCAGCCAGATGCCAGCGCTGCCGGCCGCCAGGAAAATCGCGATTGCGACTAGGATCGATTTTGTTCTCACCATTCCACCTTCATTTTTTCGCCGCCGRAGGTGGACGGTGCCGTTCCGCTGAAGAATTTCTCGCGACGCGCCTGCGCGAGGTCCTTGTCGGTCTGTTCAGTCTGGAGCCAGGTGCCCATCATGGTCATCTGCTGGGATACCAGGCCACGAAGCTTCTGCATCTGTGCGACCTGCTGCGCGGCGATCTCGTGTCCGACCTGCAGAGCCTTCATCTGCCCGTCGGCGGTCTCGGACATGGACCGCAGCGAAGACATCGTGCCTTCTTCGGTGTCGAACTGCTCTGCCGTCAGGCTCGCGGCCTTCAGCGTGCTGGCGATCGTGTCCCGGTTGGTGTCGGACCAGGTCTGATAGCTTGACGAAAAGCTCTCGGAGTTAGGCAGGTTGGTCTTGAGACTGGAATAGCTCTGGAAGCGCTGCTGCAGCACATCGTCGGCATTGCCCATGGAAAATGAGATGCTCTGGCCCTGGTCGACGATGCTGCGAAGCTGATTGAGATCGCTTTCGACCTGTCCCCACGTATGCGAGGGAAGCGTCGCGGTGTTTTGCAGCAGGTTCTGGTAGATATTGAGCTGGGTTTCGATCTGTTGCGCCAGCTGGCTGATCTGGGTGAGCTGGTTCTGAATTTGCTCGCCCGATTTCCCGACCAACGCGACCAACTCGCCGTTGTTCAGGACCTGCGTCCATTCTGTGGCGGCACCAGTGGCGGTGCCGGCATCTGCGGGCACGGCGGTGCCGGCCATCAATGCGACTGCCGCCAGACCGGCGAGCAATCTATTCGAAGTTGAGCAGCGATACGGCATCGTGAACTCCTCTCGTTTGAAGCCAGTGGATCGGCCAGTCGTGGCCATGTTCGGAATGGAGCGCGCGGATGCGCTTCAGGTCTTCCTTGCCGGAGGCCCCGACAAAACTGAGCGCCACAGGGCCGAGCGCCATATCGAATAGCCGCCGGCCTTCGGGGGTGACCACGTAGTATTCGCGCTTGGGAGTAGCGTTCGAGACGATCTCGATCTGCCGCTCGTTGAAGCCGATCCGCTCGTAGAATTCGCGCGTCCCAGGCTCACGAGCGGCGCCGTTCGGCAGGCAGATCTTCGTCGGGCAGGATTCCTTCAGGACATCGATGATTCCGGAGCGCTCAGCGTCCGAGATGGACTGCGTGGCAAGCACGACGGCGCAGTTGGCCTTGCGCAGCACTTTAAGCCATTCGCGGATTTTGTCGCGAAACACCGGATGACCGAGCATCAACCAGGCCTCGTCGAGGACAATCAGGCTAGGCGAGCCATCGAGACGCTTTTCGATCCGGCGGAACAGATAGGTGAGAACGGGCACGAGATTGCGCTCGCCCATATTCATCAGCTGTTCGATCTCGAAGGTCTGGAAGGCGCGGAGGGTCAAACCGTCCTGTTCGGCGTCGAGCAACTGACCCATCGGTCCATCGACCGTGTAATGATGGAGCGCGTCCTTGATCTCGCGCATCTGAACGCCGCTCACAAAGTCCGAAAGCGATCGGCCGGCTACGCTCGCCATCAAACCAATCTGACGCGAGATAGCGTTGCGGTGATCTGGAGTGATGGCAACGCCCTGCAGCGCAACCAGCATTTCTATCCATTCCGTCGCCCATGCGCGATCACTATCGGTCGCGAGCTCCGAGAGTGGGCAGAAGGCCAGCGCCTCTTCGTGAGCGTCGCCGCCGATCTCGTAGTGATCGCCGCCTGCGGCGAGTGTCAACGGCAGGAGCGAGTTCCCCTTGTCAAAGGCGAACATCTGGGCGCGATCGTAGCGCCGGAACTGCGCTGCGATCAGTGCCAGCAGCGTCGACTTGCCCGAACCGGTCGGCCCAAAGATCAGCGTGTGACCGACGTCGTCGACATGGAGGTTCAAGCGAAACGGCGTCGAGCCGCTGGCCACCTGCATCAGCGGCGGAGAGTTCGGCGGGTAGAATGGGCACGGTRCGACAGGGCTGCCCGACCAGACAGAGTTGAGTGGAATGAGATCGGCAAGGTTGCTGGTGTTGATCAGCGGTTCGCGGATATTGCAATACCAGTTGCCCGGCAGACTGCCGAGAAAGGCGTCGGTCGCGTTGAGCGTTTCGATCCGCGCCCCGAAACCCTCGGCCTGGATCAGCCGGCGGACAGCCTCTGCCTTCTCCTGCAAGGCTTCGCGATCGTGATCGAAGAGGACAATGACCGGGGTATAGTAGCCGTATGCCACCAATTGTGAGGAAGCCTGGGCAATGGCGTCCTCGGTCTCGGCCACCATGCTCATGGCGTCCTGATCGACTGAGCGGCTTTGCGTCTGGAAGAGTTGATCGAAGAACGGCCTTACCTTCTGCTGCCACTTCTTGCGGGTGCGTTCGAGTTTCTGCCGCGCCTCTTGTGCGTCGAGAAAAATGAAGCGCGATGACCAGCGATAGGTAAGCGGCATCAGGTCGAGGCTATTGAGAATCCCCGGCCAGCTCTCCGCCGGCAGACCGTCGATCGCCACGACGCCGAGAAAGCGGCCTTCGACCTTTGGTGTCAGCCCATGCTCAAGCTCGGCGGTGGCGATCCAGTCGAGGTACATCGGCGCATCCGGCAGTCGGATCGGATGGTTTTCGCCGGTGATGCAGAAGCGAACGAATTGCAGCAGCTCGTCGTAACGGGCGACCCGCTCCCCTCCCCTCTCGACGACTTCGCGCGTTTCCATCCGGCGTATAGACAGGGTGTTGGCAAGATACTGCTCGATCTCGCGCACGGCGTTCTTGAAGACGAACAGCACCGTGTCCGCATAGCTCTTCTTGCGGCTCTCCTCGTCCGAGTAGATGTATTTGCTGAGCGCCGTCTTTTTGGACTCGAGCGGCCGATATGTGAGGACGAGCGCGTGCTTGCTTTCGAAATGTCCCTGCACGCGCGCGAAATGCGCCCGCCGTTCGGCGTCGATCGCGCGCGTGACCGTGTCGGGAAAGTGGCAACGATCATCTGACGGATAGTCGAACGTCGGAATGCGGACCGCTTCGACTTGGATCATCCAGCCGCTTCCGAGCCTCGACAGTATTGTATTGATCTGGCGCGAGAGTTCGTTGCGCTCCAGATCCGTCGCGCTTTCGGAATCCGGGCCGGCAAAGTACCAGCCGGCCATTAGGCTCCCATCTTTCAACAGGAGCACACCATTGTCGACCAGACCGGCATAGGGAACGAGATCCGCGAAGGACGGGCCAGTGGCCCGGAAGCGTTTGAGCGCGACCATGTCTCCTCCTCAATACCGACGCCACGGCGAGGAGGTCGCCTTGTAGTAATGCTTGTAGGAGATATGGCGGACATAGACTTGCCGCATGAGCGGGTCTGCTTTTGCCATCATCCTCAAGACGCCGACGATGACGATCCAAATGGCAACGCCGAAAAGGGCGGAGTATGCCGTCAGCACTACGAAAATGAGAATGCCGGCAGCAAGCCCGGTGAGCAGCACCAGCTCCCGGTCCGCGCCCATCAGCAGGTTCGGGCGCGACAGGGCGCGGTGAATGCGGTTGCGTTGCAGTCCGGACAAGGTCTCAGCCATGACCCCCCTCCCCTGCTGAGCTTGGATCGATGGACGTGGCGCGCTCGTCAGGCGCTCCGATCGAGGCGCCGGTGGCGCCGAAAAGGCCGACGATGTTCGTCGCGCCGAGAAGGATGCCGGCGACAAGCACCACATAGACGAGCCGCCGCGCGAAATCGTTGAGTTCGCCCCCGAAGATCAGCATGCCGCCGGCGATCGCCACTGCTGCAAGCGCGATGGCACCGGCAACCGGGCCGGTGATCGATTCCTGGATTTGTTGCAGTGGTCCTTCCCATGGGAGGCTGCCGCCCGAACTCGCCAATGCAGGGGCAACCGACGCCAGGACGATCGGCGCTACAAGGAGCGCGGCGGCGATAGTAGCGTTCTTACGCGACATGACGCGCCTCCTGTTCTTCCGTGAGCTCATCGGATTCGATTTCGTATTGGCCGTGTGCGTAGCGCTCGACCTGAATGACATCGCGAACGCGTCGGCCCCTTGCCGTCCGTTCGATCGAGATGATGAGATCGACCGCCTCGCCGATCACCTCCTGCATCGGCTGTTGGCTGGCTTCGGCGGTCAGTTGCTCAAGGCGGCGGAGCGCCGACATTGCAGTGTTGGAATGGATGGTCGCGACGCCACCAGGGTGGCCGGTATTCCAGGCCTTAAGCAAAGTGAGCGCAGCGCCGTCACGGACTTCGCCGACGACGATCCGGTCGGGACGCAGCCGCATCGTGCTCTTTAAGAGCCGCGCCATATCGACAGTATCGCTTGTGTGGAGAAGGACAGCGTTGTCGGCTGTGCATTGGATCTCCGCGGTATCCTCGAGGATGACGAGGCGGTCGTCCGGCGCCGACTTGACGATTTCGTTGATGACGGCGTTGGCAAGCGTCGTCTTGCCCGAGCCGGTGCCGCCGGAGATGATGATGTTGAGCCGAGACGAAATCGCGCTGCGGATCGTCAACGCTTGCTGCTCGCTCATCACGCCCGAGCGCACGTAATCCTCAAGCGGGATCAAGCGTGAGGCGCGACGGCGAATGGTGAAGGCCGGCTTGGAGACCACAGGAGGCAACAGTCCTTCGAAGCGATGGCCACCGATCGGCAGTTCGCCGGAGACGATCGGCTGCTCGCTGTCGACCTCGGACTGGAGCGAATGCGCCACGGTTCCGATAATCATTTCAGCACTTGCGGACGACATTTCTCCGGCGGGTGCAACGCCATGACCAAGCCGTTCGATGAACAGTTTGCCGTCCGGATTGAGCATGATTTCGACAACAGTCGAATCGTCGAGCGCGACGCAGAGCTGATCGCCCAGCGCCTCCTGAAGTTTGCGCACGAGTCGAGGATGAGAACGAAGCTGGTTCACGGTTTTCTCCCTTATGCTGCCTGACCCAGCGGACCATCAAATTGCGAGCGATAGCTGGACGGACGGAGCCTCAGAAATGTTTCTACGTTCACCGGAAGGATCCCCGCGATGGCTGTAGTCACGCCTATACGGCTCGGATCGCCGATGCGCTGAAGCGGCCAGCCGACACGTCCGAGAATGCGTTCGAACCGCAGGTCGGTCACAGTCACGATCTCGGTGATGCCGTTTGCGAGGCACCACTCGATGATGCCCGCAAACATCGTCAGCGTTGCCTCATGCACCGAGCCTGCCCCCCTGCCCTCTTCAAGGGTCGTGTCCACGCAGAAGCGGGAGCTCTCGATCATTGCAGGGTGTGCGTTCAGTCCGTCGCTCGGTAGCAGCGACGAAAAGACGTTCGCCACCATCGTTAGGCCGGCGGCCGGCAGAAGCCGGGCGCAACCGCTAACGTTGCCCAGGTCGGAAACGGCCAGGATGTAGGTGGGGTCAAGAGAATCGAAGCCGTCCGATTCCTCACCATCTACGACGTTGACCTCCCAGCCCAGCCGCTCCGAGAAGACGCGAGCGCGTAGCTGGTGATGTTGCTGGATGAGCTGAGCTTCGTGAACATTCCGCGGTTTGTTGAGCGCGAAAACCTGCATGAATTTCTCCGTCGTCGTTGATCGGCGGAGAAGTCAGCATGGAACGGAATTGCGTGGTAGTTGGAGGATCCTGCAATGTTTTGCGAGTGAGTCGGGCGGCAGTGGCCGCGGAGTTTGGTGAAATCAGGTCCCATCACGCCCAATGCGGCTAGTTAGGGTTGCAGGATTCACAGATAAACAGATCGAGAACATAGCCAAAGGCCGGGCCTGTTAACTCCGCGAATATTAACGGAAAATCGGGGGCTATCAATGTTTCTGGCGCGGCGGCGTTAACCTTTCGTTAACCTAAAACCGCTTGCTCAAAATTCAGAATCGGCTCTAATGGTTAGTGGCGGAACTTTACCGGTTTCGCGAAAAATACCGCCACTTGCAGGAAATGGGTTTTGAGATGGCGAAGACCGCCGCAAAAACAGCGCCAGTCGTTGAAGGACTGACCGCATTGATGGAGCGTCACGCCGACGCCCTCTCCAGCCAACTTCAGGCGCATCATCTCAAGGTATTCCCGCCCACGGCTGAAAAAGGCATTCGATCCTTTGCGCCGTCAGAGGTCTCAAAACTGCTCGGCATCGGTGAGTCTTATCTTAGGCAGACTGCTTCGGAAATGCCAGAATTGCACGTGAGCATGAGCCCCGGCGGTCGACGCACGTTCACGATCGAAGATATCCATGCAATCCGCAAGCACCTGGACCAGATCGGCCGCGGGAACCGGCGCTACCTGCCCCATCGTCGCGAGGGCGAGCAGCTTCAAGTTATCTCGGTGATGAATTTCAAGGGTGGCTCGGGCAAGACGACGACAGCCGCGCATCTGGCGCAATATCTGGCGATGCGTGGCTACCGCGTCCTGGCAATCGATCTCGATCCCCAGGCAAGCCTTTCCGCACTCTTCGGCAGTCAGCCAGAAACGGACGTCGGTCCGAATGAGACTCTTTATGGCGCCATCAGGTACGATGACGAGCAGGTTCCGATCGAGCAGGTTGTGCGAGGAACCTACATTCCGGACCTCCATCTCATTCCGGGTAATCTTGAACTGATGGAGTTCGAGCACGACACCCCGCGCGCCCTGATGAGCCGGAAGGAAGGCGACACGCTTTTTTATGGTCGTATCAGTCAAGTCATCGAAGACATCGCGGACAACTACGATGTCGTGGTCATCGACTGCCCTCCTCAACTGGGCTATCTCACGCTTTCGGCTTTGACCGCCGCGACGTCGATCCTGGTCACTGTCCATCCGCAGATGTTGGACGTGATGTCGATGAACCAGTTCCTGGCGATGACCTCGAATCTCCTGCGCGAGATCGAGAATGCGGGCGCTCAGTTCAAATTTAATTGGATGCGCTATCTAATCACGCGCTTTGAACCGAGTGACGGGCCCCAAAACCAGATGGTTGGCTATCTTCGTTCGATCTTCGGTGAAAACGTGCTCAACTTTCCGATGCTCAAGACAACTGCTGTTTCTGACGCTGGCCTGACAAACCAGACGCTGTTCGAGGTTGAGCGTGGTCAGTTTACGCGCTCGACCTACGATCGCGCCTTGGAGGCGATGAACGCTGTCAACGACGAGATCGAGACTCTGATCAAAAAAGCCTGGGGTAGAACCACATGAGTCGGAAGCACCTTCTCGGCGTCTCCACAGACGCGCCCGACACTACATCAGTCGCTGACAATAGAGCGGCCAAGACTCGGTCGATGCCGCTTCTCGGCGTGGCGAGAAAAGAACGTGATCCTGCGACCAAGCTGACGGCAAATATCGGCAACGCACTGCGTGAGCAAAATGATCGTCTTGGCCGTGCCGAGGAGATTGAACGGCGGCTCGCGGAAGGTCAGGCCGTCGTTGAACTGGACCCATCATCAATCGAGCCGTCGTTCGTTCAAGATCGTATGCAAGGTGATATCGACGGTCTCCTTGTGTCGATCCGGGAGCAAGGACAGCAGGTCCCAATCCTTGTGAGGCCTCATCCGGAAGGAGGTGGCCGATACCAGGTTGCCTTCGGCCATCGCCGCCTGCGCGCCGTGTCAGAGCTCGGACTGCCGGTCAAGGCGGTCGTTCGCGACTTGACGGACGAGCAATTGGTCGTGGCCCAGGGTCAGGAAAACAACGAACGCGAAGACCTCACCTTTATTGAAAAGGCGCGTTTCGCGCATCAGCTGAACAAGCAGTTCTCGCGAGAAATCGTCATCGCTGCCATGTCGATCGACAAAAGCAATCTGTCGAAGATGCTCCTACTTGTCGACGCCCTCCCCTCCGAGCTGATCGACGCAATTGGGGCCGCTCCAGGAGTCGGTCGCCCCAGCTGGCAACAACTCGCCGAACTGGTCGAGAAAGCAGGGTCGCCAGCGGACGCCGTCAAATTTGCGAGTTCGGCAGAGGCTCAGACGCTGCCATCAGCGGATCGGTTCAAGGCGGTGATCGGACACCTGAAGCCGCGTCGTATTGCGCGCGGTCTGCCGGAGGTCATGTCGACCCCGGATGGGAACAGACTTGCGCAGGTGACACAGAGCAAGAGCAAGCTGGAGATCACGATCGACAGGAAGGCGACGCCTGAGTTTGCCGCCTTTGTACTCGAACATTTGCCGGCGCTTTATCAAGAGCACCGTGCCAAGCATCAACAGAAACAGGGAGAGTAACCCGCAAAAGAAAAGAGCCCCCTCAACGTTGCCGTCGTGGAAGCCCTTCTGTCTCTTTAGCACGAACAGAATCGCATTTCCTCGAATCTTCGTCAAGAGTCTTTGGCACCGTTTTGGTGAGCGGATTTCTTTTGCCTGCTGAAAGGTGAAAGACGATGCAGACGGGAAGTGTGACGACGCCATTCGGGCGGCGGCCGATGACGCTCGCGCTCGTGCGGCGCCAGGCGGCCTTGGCTGAGATTAAGCAAGGCAAGACAGCGGACAAGTGGAAGGTCTTCAGAGATGCCTCCGCGGCTATGGAGTTGCTGGGAATTCAGTCCAATAGCCTCGCGGTTCTTGACGCGCTGTTGAGTTTCTATCCTGAGAATGAGTTGCGCCAGGACGCGCAACTGATCGTCTTCCCCTCGAATGCTCAGCTTGCACTTCGGGCGCATGCAATGGCGGGCGCGACTTTGCGCAGACACATCGCCATCTTGGTGGAAGCGGGTCTCATCGTTCGGAAGGATAGCGCCAATGGTAAGCGCTACGCCCGCAAGAACGGTGATGGCGAAATCGAGAGCGCCTTCGGCTTCGATTTGTCGCCGCTGCTGGCACGCGCCGAGGAGTTGGCGATGCTGGCGCAGCAAGTGACGGCCGATAGAGCGGCATTGAGACACGCAAGAGAAAACCTGACCATCTGCCGCCGCGATGTCCGCAAGCTCATCACCGCAGCGATGGAAGAGGGTGTTGATGGAGATTGGCAATCGATCGAGGACGTCTACGTGGCGCTTGTAGGACGAATTCCGCGGGTTCCGACGCTCGCAGGCACCACGACCATCCTTGATGAAATGGAGATGCTTCGCGAGGAAGTCCTCAATCGATTGGAAACGCTCGAAAATTCTCAAAATACTAGCACCAATGGCGCTCATAGCGAGCAGCACATACAGAATTCAAAATCCGAATCCTTCAGTGAACTTGAACCTAGCTCTGAAAAGGAGCAGGGGGCAAAGTCGAGTTCGAGCCGCCAACCGAAGAATGAACAGCAAAGGGCTTTCCCATTAGGGTTGGTGCTCAAGGCATGCCCGACGATCGTGGACTACGCGCCGGGGGGCATCGCGAGCTGGCGTGATCTGATGTCTGCTGCGGTGGTCGTTCGATCTGTGCTGGGGGTTAGCCCTTCCGCCTATCAGGATGCCTGCGAGGGGCTGGGCCCGGAAAATGCGGCGGTGGCGGTTGCGTGCATCCTGGAGAGAGCGAATTTCATCAACTCGGCGGGAGGCTACCTGCGTGATTTGACGCGGCGCAGTGAGCGGGGGGAATTCTCGCTTGGACCGATGATAATGGCATTGCTGAAGGCCAACGGGCAGGGGAAGAATTTGAAAGCTGGATAGGTTTGCCCGATCGGCATCCAAGCCTTCACGATTTCGGTCGTGGTCAGCTGACCACAAATCTAACACTTTGGCGGACAATGGCTTTCGAAGATGAGCACCGCAAACGCGGTCAAGTCTTGCTGTCATGTCATTTGGTGGCGAAGGCAATCGATCGCACCTCGGAAGGCCAAGGCCAACGGTATCGGCCGGCCAGGAACGAGGGACGTCTGAGCGGAGGCTTACCTTGTGTCGGCGTCTCTGTGTGGTTCGACGTACTGCCTCCTAGTGCCCGGTGCGGCGAGTAGTGGAGGACGACCTCTTCTATTGGCGGACAGGCAACGCGGGGCTATGAGAGCCACTGCAAGTCGGTCAGAGGCTTGATGCTCGGCTCTATCTCGGCAAATTCCTCAAGGCTCGCTTGACCAAATCGATCCCTTTGAAGCCGCTAAAAAGGGAGGCCTGATGCGGGTGCGCGATGGCATGTTCCTCGGTGGTCAGCTGACCACCGTCCTAATATCTTGAAATAAAAGGGCTTTCGGCGACGGCCATTTCAACTCAATGACCTCTACTTCCGCGTAAATCTGAGTGTACTCCCGAGATGGATTCTGGAAGAGACGTATAGGCAGCTGGAGCGCATAAGTCGTGAGGTGAGGTATGCCCCTCAATGGTGATCGACGAAAGAGGTTCCGAGCGGATCCTAGAGGGGAGCAGTAAACTTGGAAGCAGCGCTGGGGCTGGGCAGGCCGGCATAACTTGCCATCCGCATATTAGGCGATCTACTAGCGGCAAGGCGTTATCAGCGTCCTGCACCGTGCTTCCATCAATAGAGCGATAAAGTGACCGAACCAACTCCAACTAATCAAATTGCTGCTTTTCGTGCGAAATTAGATAAAGCTGTTGCGCAAGGGCGGCGGCAGCGAGAAAAGGTCGAGCGGGAGAAATCGAAGGCTCGCGCCAATGCCTCCAATTATGAACCTGCGATCGTAAGTTTCATCGACGTGCTGGGTTTCCAGGCGCTCCTCAATTCGAGAACTCCTGCCGAGATTCACAACATCATTCTCGATCTGCGGGAATTTTCCACGCCAGATGAGTTACCCGCGAGACGAATGAAGGACGTCCGGCTGAGCAGTCGAGCGTTCGCGGAGTCGGTGTCGGACGCGGTGGTGCGTGTCCGTGTTTTTGATACGCAATATGCTGATGGGGCGCTGTTCAACGAGTTGCTAGACCTTCTCCACATCCAGATACAATGCATTAACAGCGGAGTATTGATCCGAGCCGGGGTCGCGATCGGAGACGTGCATGTTGGCTTAAATGGAAAAGGCCCAATCTTCGGACCGGCGATGGTGCGCGCTTACGAAATCGAGAGCGAGGAAGCCATGTATCCGCGGATTGTCATTGACGAAGCCGCATACAGGCTCTTCCTCGCGGACAGTCGCCTACATAATGAAAATCACGATCCGGAGGAGGAAGCGAGTTATGTCAACGGACTTCTTCGAGTTGGCGAGGACGGTACGCGGTACATAGACTATTTGACTGCCGGCGAGGGGGAATTCGACGACTTCGCGAGTTACCTTCAATTCATGGAAAGGCACGCTGACTTGCTGCGCCGGAACTTAGGCACAACGCATCGACCGAACGTCCATCGTAAATACGTGTGGCTTGCGCGTTATCACAATGACGTTCTGGAAAAGATGCGAGCCGAGTTTGAAAGCGKCCAGCGTTCGCTGCAGTCCTTCCAAGCGATCTGCAGCCGGGACGCTTTGGCTTGCCTCGATGCGCTAATCATAGAGCTAAGCTGATTGGCATCTGGCCACTGGCGTCGGGGGGAAACGTGCTGGGCGTGGACGTATCCGACCGTTGATCAGCAGTGCGCGCGTTAGCGCCGCAGGATAGGCCAGTCCTGTGCCCGGTGGCCGACGCCAGGAACGCCGGTCGGCCAGGGCGCGTTCGACATCCTGTTCTCTCGTTTCGGAGCGATGTTCTTAGACGATTCTAAAGGGGCATTCGCGCGCATATGCGCCGCGCGCTGCGGCCGTGCGGGTGGGTCGCTTTCGTCTGCTGGCGCGGCGCGGACGAGAACGATTGGTTGCGCTTCGATGGGCGCGATCATGGGCATGGTCCCGTCGACGGCGCCGCCCGATCCCGAAGCGCCTGGCCCTTCTTGTTCGGCGACCAGGGCATCCTAACGGCGGCCCGCTGGCACGCGCGCTCGCTTATCAGCCTGGCGACATCCCCGCCCGCGTCGCCTTCGCGGCCGCCGCGGCATGCGGTCGGTGATGATTGACGACACGGCGCGGATCGTCGCCGCGCGCAATTCGGCAAGCTGAAAGGGACTAACATGGGGAGACGCCCGTCTCGACGGCTCGGCGGCGGGTTCGCTTCCGTATGAGAAGTCGCCGCCATCACCGCGGGCACCTGCGCCGCGATCCACGCTCCCTCTCGATGGGCGGGCCGCCGCCATCGCAGGCGCCGGAAGAACTAGCGCCCGTGTGCCAGGTTGAAAGCTGTCCACCGTAGCTGCGGACCGATGGCGAATACCGTTGCCTAGCGCTCCAGATCCTCAAAAGCCAAGTGTGGACGTCGATGCGATCGGATAGCGGCGCGAAACACCCAGCCGGCGCTCGCCCGATGAATTGCGCTGTCACCGGCGAATAAGGCCAGAGCGGTGGGCTTCGTCCAGCAGGTCTCGAACGGATGAGGGCTGCCACTTCTTGCCGCCACGCGCAGGCCGTTCTCCCATCTGGTCCAGTTGCGCGCCAATGTCGCGAAGTGACAGATCGGGATCGGCAATAGAGATCGCCGCCGCCAACTTCATGAGGTGGTCCTCGGGGGCGCGACGCGGGGAGCGGGCCAGAAGTTCTTTCTCCGCGAGCTTTTCGCGAACCAGGCGATGAACGGCGCGACGAAGGCGCTCGACGGTCCAGTCGTGACCGCGACGGTTGAGTACCCGCACGACATTATCCCAGCTATGTTGCGGGCGCAGTTGTCGCACCATTGGCAGCCACATCTGCGCCGACGCGATGAGCTCATCGAGATAAAGTTTCTCCCGCGCTCGTGAAACTGCCCTGATCGCCTCCGGACGCCGTTCTCGCAGGCCCGGGTTGCCAGGAAGTTTACCGCGAGCCTTCGCCGCCTTGATGCCGGCTTTGGTGCGTTCGGCGATCAGCGCCCGCTCGAGCTGCGCGACCGCGCCGAGGACCTGGAGGGAAAACATGCCCTGTGGCGTTGACGTATCGATCGGGTCCCGTATTGACCGGAAATGCACGACCCGCTCCTCGAGGTCCTCGATGACGGACAAGAGATGGCTCACCGATCTGGCCAGTCGATCGAGGCGGACGACGACCAGGACGTCGCCCGCGGTGAGTTCGCCGAGCATCCGCGTCAACACCGGTCGAGCCCGCGATGCGCCGGAGCCGTGCTCCTGATAGATCCGATCGCAGCCGGCTGCCCGCAACTCATCGATCTGGGCATCGTGGATCTGATCGTCCGTGGACACCCGGGCGTAGCCGATCAGCCGCTTAGGAGGCTGGTGGATGTTAACGGTTTGTCGCTTTGCCATGGCGCCTTTAACAGTCTCGTTTCAAGTTAGTTTGTACAGATAAAGAACGCGTGAGAAAATGGTCAGTTGCAAGCGTGTTTTATCTGTTTGAGAACGGCCCACCAGACTCGAAATGCGGCTGCGCATGGGTATCGGAGCGTCCGCAGCGACAAACGTGCGCCAGCGGGCTTCCTTGGCGGAAACGCCGGAAAGCAAGGGAAGTTGAGGAGGGGAGGGGAAGCGAATTGGCGGCAAGAGTGCCGTTGGCGTAGTGCCGGCGAGAGGGGAGGTGCCAACCTAGGCTGCGGCCTGTCTTACACCCCCGATACGCAGTACTTATCGGAAGCGATGGCGATAACCGGCAACATCGCCTAGTGACGGACACTAAATATCAGATAGCGTCCGTTTAACAAATCATTTACCATAGTTTCAATGCGTTATGATTTGTCCAAGTTGCCTCTGAACAGCTTGCTGCGGCCGATTTCGGACGCGGCCTCAGCGCTCGCTCGCCTCGACGAGCGCATCGCTCGCTCGGCGGTCGGGTCGGGATTGATCGAGCGAGCGCATTTTAGCGACGCGTGCGCCTCGCTGTGGATCGAGGGCGAACTGGTCCATCTCGAGGACCTGGTGCTTCACGACGCCCATCTCGATGTCCGTGCCCCGACCCATGAGCTGACGATCGCCACCGACGTGCTGCGCAGCCGACGGCGGATCGCCGGGCAACCCGCCGCCTGGGCACTGAGCCCTGACGGGATCAGGATACTCCGCAGTCATGGAGACGATATGACAGCCGGGACTGGTGCGCGAGACGGCGCCGAGGTCGCGTCTGGGAAACCAGCCGCGATTGCGCCGAGCGGGGAGGGGCCTGACACGTCCGATCCACTCGCTGTTGAGATTGCCGCGATGGACGCGGTGTTGGCCAGGTCGGATGCGGCGCTGACAAAGGCAAGCGCGCCGGGACCTATTACCTCCCTCGAAAAGGATGCGCTGGTCTACGATCTTGATTGGGACGAGGACGAGCGGCTGGCGGAATGGCGCGTCGCGGTGGACGGGACCGAAGGCCTGCCGCCGGTGCTGCGCGCGGCGCTGCTGCTCGACGCCTGGAACAGCCTGCAGGTCCTGCAGCACGCCTCGTGGCTTGGCCGGCTGCTGGCGGCCGCGGCGCTGCGGCAAGCGGGCCTGACGACGACGGCGCATCTGGTCGCGATCAATCTCGGCTTGAAATCCATTGCCGTCGAGCGCCGCCGTCATCGCGCGCGAGACACCCGGCTGCTCGCAATCGTCAATGGGATCATTGCGGCTGCGGAATTCGGCCTCAGGGAGCACGACCGGCTGGTGCTGGCGCGGACGATGCTGGAGCGGCGCCTGGTCGGCCGGCGCTCGTCCTCAAATCTGCCGGGCCTGATCGAGCTGGTTATGTCCCGGCCGCTGGTCTCGGCCGGCATGGTCGCCGAAACGCTCGAGGTGACGCCGCGGGCGGCGCTTCGGATCATTGAGGAACTCGGTTTGCGCGAGATGACGGGGAGGGGGAGGTTTCGAGCATGGGGGATCTTTTGATTTTGCTAACTCGAGGGCTGCAACAGTGGTGATGACATGAGCGAACGAACGAAACGACAGCATGTCGTACCCCGGTTCTACCTGAGGCATTTCACACAGGAGGATGGAGAGCTTTGGACCCATGACTGTGTCACCGGGAGTGCTCGCAAGACAACTCCTGAGAAGACTGCATTCGAGACCAACATCTACACGCCGACAGGTGAGGATGGCGCCCGGATTGACGTGATCGAGGACACCCTCGCAAAGATCGAGTCGCAAGCCGCCAAGATCTATCCCGAACTTCTAGCCTTCCGGCCTTTGACACCGGTTGCAAAGCTCGACTTTGCGGCGTTTCTCGCGACCATGTTTGCGCGAAGCCCCGCGCAGCTTCGGCAGTTTGCTCAAACGATGGGTCAAATGGCCCTATGGGGCAGCAGGCATGAAATGGAGCGTGAGTTTCGTCAGAAGAAGGCAAAGGGCGAAATAACGGCTGCGGATACGGCCGTGCGGGAGATACTTCACAGCAACGAAATGTTCACGATGAACGTTGATCGGAGGGTCGGTCTTCTGGCTTTTCAACAAGCCGAGACCTTGATGCATCTGATGGCGCGGATGAGCTGGAGCTTTGAGGTCAGCGAGAAACAACAACTGGTCACAAGCGACAATCCTGTGTTCTGGGTCAAGGGGGGTGGCCCGCCAGATCTGCAGGGTTATGGGGCTGGCCTGGGCGATCGCTTCGCGGTTATACCATTTCCCTTAAGTCCGGGCGTAATACTTCGTCTTGACTGGCGCCCTGAAGGGGCCTGGAAGAAGTTCAAGCTCGAAAGACAGCGTGCAAAGCTCGCAAATCAATACCAGGCTAAACACAAGGAAAGGCTTTTGTTCTTCCGTGACAGCGATCAAGGGCTCATCACACTCGGGATGAAATATAAGGCTCCGGTGAACCAGATTGACATTGGGGTGCCGTCTCCGATGATCGACGTCGTTCGGAAATTGTGAGTCTCACGAATATTCCAGTTGCTCAGGGCATGGGCCGAGACATGAACTGAGCTCGGCTGCGCAGTGCAATTGCATTATCTAAACACTACCCGAAGAGCAATTTAGGCGGTGATTTCACAACCAGCCATTCAACTAGGTTTCCAGACCGAATTTTGAAGCCGCGAGCTCGAAGCGCATCCGCATCTTTGTCGGAAAGCTTGCCCTTGACGCCATGGCTCGCGGTTCCGTCGAAATTCACGACCACAAGTTCGTTGTTCTTTCGGCCGTAGACATGGGCATGGACTTGACCGGCGCCGCTCGCCGGTTGATCGATTCCGATATTGCGATCGAACCGTCCGGAGATCCATTTTCGATCCTCAAACAACTCAAAAATCTTACCGTCCTTGGTCAGTATGATCTCATCCAGGACCGGCCGCGCGTTCAGCTCGGCATTAAATTCTTTAAAGCTTTTCATAAGAGCGTCCGACGTGAGCTATTCTAGGAGCGGCTCGTAAGGTTATCCGTGTTCATATTACCCAATTCTTCCAATGTCGTCGGCATTGCCGGCGGCGCGGGAGCAATCGGTTGAGGAGGCAACACCATTGCCGAGRGGGTCGTCGAAAGTGGAGGGCTTGGCGTAGGAGGGACCGGCGCCGGAGGTGGAACGACAACCTGGTCGATCATATCGTTCGCACCGATGTCGATGGCACGCTCAAGCAGAGCATTGTAGTTGGCCTCGACGAGGCCGGGAGTCTTCTTTTCGTGGTGGAAGCGGATTACGCGGTGCGGATTCCACAGAATGACGTGGCTAATCGCCCCGGAGCGGCCCGGCTTGATGTCGATGAAATTCAGCGACTGCAGAAGCTGCATCCGGCCGCTCCAAGTGTAAACGGCGCGCTGTCCTGTAAAGCCAGCCGCGTGGGCCATCTCCTGATGCTTGGAGACGTTCACCATGGAATTGTCCCAAGTCTCGCACCAAAGGCCCAGATAAGTTGCGGACAGCGGCTTGCCGTTGCTGAGGTCGTCCATGATCTGGAGGATCAGGGGCATAGTCTTCGGGATGGTGGCGAAGCCCTTGTTTGCCTTGCGATGCCACAGCCAGGGTTCTGCGCCAGGCCAGAGCTGTTCACGCTGTAGTAGCTGCTTTTTTGCGATAGTCGATCCGTCTTTTGCCATATCCATTCTCCTGAAAGGTGGGTGGGCCGGTGTGGACCCGGCCCTTTGTCGGCCTGCAAGAGGTTTGGACCCCCTTGCGTCGATGACCTTGTCCATACGGTAGAAGCAAAACACAGTAAAATCAATGACTTAGATATTTACTCATGTAAGATGAGTTTCTAAATCTATCATTTCATATCGCTAGGTTTTCGCAAGATGGTGCATCTTACTATTGCGAGTTGTTACGTCTGTGACGGGGTTTTCCGAATTCGTTAATGATTTCAAACGTTTGCGAGACCGATCATAGTGCTCTCGGTGCTTCATGTGCTCCATTTGCTACACTGTGCTTCATGTCCTCACCGGGATGGTCCGGAAGGGAGATCTATGCCAGCAGCCAGTAAAGCTCTTCCACCGTTAAACGAACGGATGTTCGCTAGCCGGCCGCCTTCTCCCTCTCCGCGATCGGCTTATCCAAGGGAGCGTCTTCGATATTTATCAGGCCCTCTTCTTCCAGCTTCGCAATAGCCAGAAGCATCATCTTCTCCTCGTCTTCCGAGGCGCCGCCGAGGCCGATGGCATTATGGATCTCGCTCGTGAGCCTGCTCGCATTTCATGTCTGTTTCCTGGTCGTG
This sequence comes from Rhizobium sp. BR 314, assembly GCF_047445805.1. NCBI lineage: Bacteria > Pseudomonadati > Pseudomonadota > Alphaproteobacteria > Hyphomicrobiales > Rhizobiaceae > Rhizobium > Rhizobium sp. BR 314. The sequence goes on from NZ_JARWLA010000053.1 coordinate 18,564, forward strand.
CGCGCAACCGACAGCCTTAGCTCTTGTGCATGACCAGAAATGATCTGAGCGTAAGCTGACACACCACCGCTTTCTGCGCATGATCCCGGATATTGCCTTTCTTGGCCAGCTTCCGGTAGCCATTCTCATTGGCAGCATCGTTCTTCTAATACTCGCTATCGAAAACGAAGCGGCCGATTAACAGTGATTGCTGCGGACATGCTTGTTGGAGGTCTGTCCTTGCCGACGATCCTGAGAACGGCCCGGTCGTGATGGAAATTCAGAAACTCCCGACCAATCGCGTCATCTGCGAAGTGGGTTGATATTTGGGCGTCGGCCGACGCGGTAAGTATACCAGGTGGGACAATGTCCCCCCAGCCTTTGGATTTCCGGAATTCTTTCACGATGATCCCGAAAGGAGGGTGAGCATGGCTGAGCTGCGCCTCGGAATATGCAACGAGGTTGCCGGTGATATCGCACGCGATCAGTCCGTCAGCATCGGCGAAGTGGTCGAACTGTTTCTGCTTCATACCCAGCAAGTCGCGCGACACAGCATTATGGCAGGCTACCGAGAATTCGTCTGCGTCGCTCTTAGGACGGCCGACGACCGCTTGGACGTAACTGAAATCCGTTGGTGTGCCGTCCACCCGCACGACCCAAAATCCTGGGCTCGACCAACCGTCTCCTTTGTTCAACCGCCTCTCAAACCGCTTTATTCCGGCGCCGATTTTTGAGGGACCGTCAGAAACGAGCAGGTCGAAACGCTCCAGAAGCGCCGACAGATCGATGTGGTCCTGATAATCCGATATGTGGTCGCCATCGCGATAGCGCGCTAGCATATCTCGGAAATGCTGCTCAGCAGCCTTCTTGGTCTTCCATACCCGACCGTTCGACAGCTCCACCGACTTTGCCATCTGCTACTCCTTCAACAACGCTTTTGTGAGGACTTTCTCGCGTACCTCGCGGACGACGATTGACGGCAAGCCGATGGCATCCAACTGGTCACGCCGGTCAACGACCCATTGAATACACGCCGCCTCGTCGAGGTCATCCACGGCCACAATCTCGTAAAGCGCCACCGCGCCAATGCGTGACATGCCAAGCTCCATCAATGAGCGCAGGGTCACGGAACTCACGCCAAATTCCAGGGCAACGCCGATATCTAGGTCGCTGTCGATCAGGTCTTCCCGATCTATTGCCTTCAAATGCTGGTTCAACACATCGACATACGCAGAGAAATACCGAGGAGCTAAGAAGCGAGCCGTGCCTTCAATCATCTCGAGCGTATTTCGAATGATGCCGGCCGTATCGACCTCACCGTCGCGGCGTTGTAGATACTCGATCCTCTTGCGTATGATCGTCGGCAAAGAGAAGCCCTTGAGCCACTGCAAGACTGTCAGCGAATGCAAGGGTATCAGCGTTTTCGGCAAGAAGACGGTAAGGACGTTGTCATTGATCCTCTCCATCATGTTCGAAAAGCGGTCATATGCATCATCACTCTCGGATGGTGCAGGCAACAGGTCTTCAGGCGGACCCGGGTAGCTACGAAAGAATTCCAGCAACCTCTGCAACCCGATCAGGCTTACACCGGGGTTTCGAGCGCCAGTGTCGGCCGCGACATCGAGACCTACTGTCGCTTTGGCGAGTGCTTGTTCGAGACGTTGCAAGTTGGCGACGGGCTGGCGCTTCGCCCACGGCGCACCCATCAGAGAGCGATCGCGAATGAAAGCCGTCGTCAAATAGGCGCCCACCTGCTCGAAGGCACGGACCTGCGCGGGGTCAAGGTCCACACCCAATGGTCGCTGTTCAATGTAAGCGGCGAGCTCTTCGAGTTTCGAAAGAGCGGTATCTGTCTCTCGCCGGATCGGATACCGGGTCCGCTGTGGAACGCCGGATGGCCACGCTTTTTCATCGGAAGCGTCGATGCAGATGATGTTACCCTGGAATTCGTCTCCCCATCTGCCAGCCCTACCAGCAAGGTTCCAGAAATCCTGCGGCTCCATGGGCGTCTTTTTGCCTTTGCGGGGACCGCGAACCACAATGGTCCTGCAGGACAGGTTGACGCCCTCTATCAGCGTGGACGTGCAGACGAGAAACTTGAGTTTTCCTGTTTTGAATAGACGCTCAACTTCCAAGCGGATAAGTGAAGGCATGTTTCCGTAGTGGAAAGCGACGCCGGCTTCCACCAGTGGTGCCAACCTGTAGCTTTTGTGCACGCACTTTCGCGCAAGGTCTGCAAGGTCGGCCAGTTCCTGGTCGATCTCTTTCCTTTTCGGAAGCAACTGGCTGATGAGATCCGCGACGTCCTCGGCCTCGGCCGCCCCATTCGCGTAAACAAGCGTGCCGCCCCGCTCACCAATGGCTGCTGCAATGAAGGCCAGCCTTTTCGTCAGGGTGCCTGGCTTATTTGCAAGCGTTAGCGTCCCAAGAGGCAGGTATTCTTCATTGTGCCGAAACTTGAGTGCCCATTTAGCTGGCTTGGCCGGAACTTGATGAGCGACCACGATGTTTTGCAACACGGTCGCCACATCGCTGTCTATCGGAATTGTTGGCGTGCTCTCCGGTGCGTCGTCGAGCAGCACTTCCGGATTCTGTGTGGCAGGGCTTACGAATGTTACACGCATCTTCGGGCTTGATCGGAGCAGGCGCTCAATGGCGTCCTGCAGGATGACACCGCGCTGTGGATCACCGATCTTGTGAGCCTCGTCGACGACAACGAGATCGATGTCGACACGCTCGTGCAACAGGTTGGCCAGAAGATGCAATCGCTCTTGGGTGAAGACGAAGACGCATCGCTTGCCAGATTTCTCCGCGGCAGCGTATTTCTGCGCCGAAGGAAGTGACGAGATCTCGATATCGAGCCCGGACTGAGCGGCGACATCAGCCAGAGACGACTCGATTTCCGAGACAAGAGCGCGCGTCGGCGCAAGGTAGACCGCCCGCCGGATCTTCTCGGTTGCTATACAATCGACAAGCCACTTCAAGACAAGGAAGGTTTTGCCAGATGCAGTGGGTGCGGAGGCAGACAGCCAAGCCCGCTCCTGACCAGCTGCGCGCCAGAACTCAAGTTGAAATTCGTTGACTGGCAAGCGCTCGCCCGTCGCCTCCAAGAGGATAGAGCTCTCGAGCTGCTTACGTTGGTCTTCAATTCTGAGCGCGACGCCGAGCCTTGCTTCCAGATCCGGCTTTAGCCGTCCGCGCTGCTCAGCCAAAACCACCGAACGGCGGTTTGACAGCTTATCAAACAACACCGCGGCTGCGTCGCGAACTGGATCTGAAGTCGGAAGCAACATCGCTCCGGTCGCGATGCGAAGGCTTGCTTCGCGGTGCAGACGCTTCTTCGAGCGCGAAAGGATGCTCGCGGCGAACAGCAAACGCTGCCAATCAAACGTGACATCCGCCAGCGCTTGCTCCTGAGCTACATTGTCGAGCTCCAGAAGAGTGGTGACCAGGCCAAGCGTTTGTAACTCGCTGCGCAACGACGTCTCGTAAAGCCAATCTTGAAGTTCGGTTTCAGACATCAGCGCCCATCGCCTCAAGGAACGCTTCTCTGAACTTGTCGACGGAAGGAAGCGGCAGGCAGAGAAAATGGATATCGAAATGCTGAAGCTTCTCTGCGGCCAGCCTTCGTCCTACCGATGTCGACCAGACTTTCAGACCTTTCTTTGCGGCGTCCACCATATCCTCGAGTACACCTGGTCCATCGTCTTCAGGGTAGAAATCTGCATCAAAGCCAACCAACGCTACCCCGCAGTATTCGACTCTGTTCGAGAGTGGTGAACTCGTGTCGAAGAAGCGACGGAAGGCGCCCGACAATTCCGGATCGCCGAGGTCCGCCTTATCACTCAAAAGCATCAAGTCGCGCTCTCGGGATGATCCAAGATGGTCTTCCTCAATCAAAAATGGCGCCAGGGAACTGAGGCAGTCGCGAATTGCGTCAGTGGGATCCTTATAGACCTTGGATTCGCCCCAGAAGAGCTTCAATTTCCCGTCGTCAGAAACCGATGCATAGACGCCGTCGGCGCCATGATAGTGCATCCGGCTGTCAGTCTTGAGATCCATCTTGCAGAGGACGTGCGGGATACCCAAAAATCGCTCTGCCAAGAGGAACAAGAGCATTTCGCCTCCCTCGCCGGTCTTGGCCAGATCGGTGAACACCGCTCTTGCTTTTTCGTGCAACGCTGCGATTGCCGATGTGGATCGGAACTTTGCATCCCGCTGCCTTGCCTCTTCAATGCGTGTCCGAGGGATGGCGTAATCGGCAGCTGCATGGCGCATGAATTCGGCGAGCCGCTTCAGCTTTACCTTGCCGTTTCCATCAGTCGCCAAACAATGGCAGTACACCGTAACCTTGTGGCCATCGATTACAATGTCACGTTCGACGAGATGTAAATGAACGCCCAACTCGTCTGGATCGCCCGATAAAATTGCGTCAAGCACTTCACCGGTGATCTCTGCCATGTTCCCCCACCCTAAAGAATCATTTGCAATTATATTGCGAATCAATCCGAGGCACTGCAAGTGTAGGGAGGCTCGTGAAAGACATTTGGCCTTATGACGTTACATTTTTCCGACCTATTCTTTTCGAGAGAGCGACTCGGCTACGATACGGTCGTTGAACCATGACGAACGCATCAACGAAGAAAAAGGTTAAGCTGACTGTCATGGAGACGGTTTATCCGCCTATATCCAGCCAAGAGGCAGTATGGCTCCAGCACGTTCCCGAGGTCGAGGAGCTCTGGCGCGGGAGTGACTTTTACATGATCGGCGGTCGCGCCGAGGCAACTTTCCGGAACGTTGCCGTCGACGCCGATGCCCACGTGATGACGCTGGATTTCTTTGTCGGCGACGACTGCGTCGATGCAGTTGCCCTCAATTTGCGCGCGCTCCCCGGCGTTGCCGCAGCTCCAAGCAGTACCTACTGGATAGAGGCCGGCAATAAGCTGATACGACTCTGGGATGGGCCGGTCGACGAACCGGGATCGACAGTCCTCGAATGGTTCACGACGGAAAAGTTAATCTGGGATCGCTCACGCGGACGTTCCGGCATCACCGGTTTCGAGCGCTACACAAAAGCGGCCACCTATGATCTGCTCTATGTGGGTATCGCGAAGGTCGGCGACAGCTTCGACCGCCTCATCAGCCGCGGCCACAAAGCGCGCATGGAGATCCTCTCCAACGAACCGCAACGATACCCTGGCGCACGCGTTTCGGACGAGATTATGCTCTTCCTATTTCGCGCTCAGCCATTGATCATGACCACTTTCGAACCGGACCACGACTTCGAAAACGAGGACTTCAGCGGGGCTTACGATCACAAGCGTATCGTCGCCGATGCCGAGAAGGCCTTCGTCAGCCTCCTGAAACCGCAGTACAACGTCGTGAAGTTCGCCAATTACCCGAAGGGCGCAGACGGTTTGCACGGGTCCGACTATGTCCGATACGGCTACGTCATCGGTGAAAGCATCACGTTTAACACGGCACATGGTCAAATGTCGGGAGCGCGAGATCCTCTCACTGGCTCCCATACCAGCGAAGCGGACAGCATCTTCGTCGAAGGTGACACAGTCTCTCTCTTCATATCCGGCGTCGACTATCCTTCGGGTGGCAAGGAAGCCTTGGCAAGCGAACCGCCGGCCGATTGAGTATCAGGGGCGCCAATACTGGGTATCCGAGTGAGCAACCCACGTCGCTTTAAAGTGAAAACGAGCGTTTGGGGATATGAAAAACTTGAAGTTCGGCTGAACCGAGTTTCGAGCGTCAAGTAGAGACGAAATTGGAACTGACCACATGAGTTAGCCGTTGGGGGCATGGAATGCGCATCGTCTTCATCGAGATCGAGAACTTCAGAGGCATCAAGAACCTTACATGGGCCCCCGCCGCCGGTATGAACTGCCTTATCGGGCCAGGCGACTCCACCAAAACTACGATCCTTGACGCAATCGAGCTGTGCTTAAATCCGCGTTCGTTTATCTTCGCAGACGATTGCGATTTCTACGATTTGAATATCAAAGATCCCATACGGATCATCATCACGCTGTCTGGGCTCCCTCCCAGCTTCATCACTGAAGATCGCTACGGCCTTCATTTGCGCGGTTGGGATCCAGTGGCCGCAACGATCATCGACGAGCCGGTCGTAGGCCTCGACGAGGCTCTCTCTATTATGGTCGTAATCGACCAATCGCTCGAAGCGCGATGGTCCATTCACAACGATCGTATAGACGCTGCCGAGATCGATCCGCCGACCGTAARGTACAAAGACGCCAAGCAGTTGGCCACCAATCGGCTAGGCCCTTTCGCCGAAAGGCATCTCGGCTGGGGCCGAACGTCAGTGCTCACACGTATTGGCGAGGCGGGCGAAGGGTTCAGTCTTCAGCTCGCAGAGGCGGGCCGCGCGGCCCGCATGTCTTTCAAGGCGGCAGATCAAGGTGTCTTCAAGAAAGCCGTGGACCGCGCCGAAGAACTCAGCAAGCTGTTTGCGGTTCCAGTTCGAGGCAAATTTACTGCTGAACTCGACGTCCAGGGTGTCAGCCTCACGTCTGGGGGTATTTCACTTCATGACGGCAGTCTCCCCCTACGCCGACTGGGCACGGGTTCCGCCCGCTTGCTGGTGTCGGCCCTGCAACATGACGCAGGCCCACCTCACATCGCGATCATCGATGAGATCGAACACGGCCTAGAGCCGCATCGCGTCGCGCGCCTCCTTAAATACTTGAAAACGCCCAAGACGAACGAAGGCGCCGGACAGCCTCAGATATTCGCCACGACGCACTCGCCGGTCGTCATTCGAGAGCTAACCGCCGCGGACATCTTTGCCGTCCGCGCAAAAGGCGGCACCACGACGGTCGCCTCAGTCGCAGCGACGGCGAAAGACCCCAACACCGCACAACGACATCTTCGAGGGACGCCCGAAGCGTTCCTCGTTCGCAAAGTCATCGTAGGTGAAGGCCGGACCGAGCAAGGCCTCGCACGCGGTCTGGACGATTGGTGGCAAACGCTAGAGCAGGACTCCTTCGCTTTGCAAAGCGTCGTCGCCATCGATGGCGGTGGCAAAGACAACGCGCCGCTCGTCGCCGAGCACCTCCGGGATCTCGGCTATGACGTCTTCCTCCTTCTTGATTCCGATGAACCACCGAACCAAGACGCGCTAAAAAGAGCCAAAGACAAAGGGGCAGTCGTCCATCAGTGGCCGGACGAATGCTCGACGGAAGAACGGCTCTTCCTTGACCTACCCTGGGAAGGTGTTCGCGCTATGATCAAACTCGCTATCGACTTCAATGGACAGATCAGCGTCATGGCCGTCATGGACAACGCCTTGTCCGCCGCCGGTCAGCCAACAGCCACCGACGCGAAGCTGGGCGGTGACCGTGATTCTGAGCAAGTGCGCCGCGTTCTCGGCAAGGTCGCGAAAGATAAAAGCTGGTTCAAGGACATCACGCGGGGAGAGCGGCTCTCCACCGTGATCGGGCCAAACCTCACAGCCATCCCCAAAACGCCCCTCGCAAAGGGTATCGTCGCGATACGGAGCTGGGTCGATGGCGGATGATCAAGAAATTTCCCGGCTCGCCGCCGGCATCCGCCGTGGGAGCATCGTCGCCGCCGCTGGATGTGGCAAGACCGAACAGATCGCTCTCGCCGTTGCGATCTCCAGTCGGCGACGGCTGATCCTCACACATACGCATGCCGGCGTGGACGCAATCACTCGGCGGATGAAGAAATATCGCGTTCCGAATGACAAGTACCGCGTCGACACCATTGCTGGCTGGTGCCTGAGGTTCGCCGCTTCATTTCCGCAGCGCTCGGGGATCACTGCGACCGTTCCGACAACAACCGCGGAATGGGACGGCGTCTATTCGGCCGGAGCACGCCTCCTCGACAGCGGCGCAGTCGACGGCGTGCTGATCGCTTCATATGGCGGCTGCTTCGTCGATGAATACCAAGATTGCACCGTGCAACAGCATCAGGTCGTTGAACGTTTGGCGAACCTTCTCCCGACATGCGTTTTTGGCGATCCGATGCAGGCGATCTTCGACTTTCGCAATCAGCAGCCCGTCGACTGGACCACTGACGTCTTCCCCACATTCGCACGTGCTGCAGAGCTGCTTACGCCCTGGCGTTGGAAGAGGGAGAACAACGAGGAATTGGCTGAGTGGCTCGGCGCGGTTCGCGCCGGACTGGAGCGCAACAATCAGATCGACCTGAGCTCCCGACCCAAATGCGTGACCTGGAAGGCATTGCCCGCTGACGCCAAACTTCACCAAAAAACGGTTGTCGGCCAGTGCCTCGAGGCGATGGACGAAAACGACCTCGGCAACCTCATCGTTATCGGCGACAGCGTCAGCGAAAATCGCAGATCCGCCCTTGGCAAGAAGCTTGCAAAACAAGGCTTCTCAAATATCGAGGCCGTTAGCTGCAAGACGCTGCATTCGGCGGCGCGCACAATTGACGCCACGACCGGCGTCGCGCGCCTGAAGTTACTGCTCAACTTCGCCGCCAAGTGCATGACTGGCGCCGACAAAGCAGAGCTGAATAAGGCCATCGACGCTCGCCAACAGGGCCGGCGTCGCGGTCAAACGAAGTTTGGCTTTCTTTTCCCAGCAATTGACGACGTCGTCGCCACAGGCGGAGAACTGGCCATGCTGGCGTTTCTTCAGGGAATGCGGGATCGGCCTGACGCTCATCTCTATCGACGCGAGATGTTCTACGCGATGCGAGACGCCCTGCAGAACAAGGCGGCCCGCCAACTCGCCACTCTTAGCGACTCTGTATGGGACGTTCAAAATCGAGTTCGCCATGCAGGTCGGCGGCTAGGTGATCGCAGCATCGGAAGCACTCTTCTGGTCAAAGGGCTGGAATTTGACCGTGCAATTATTGTGTCTTCGGAAACCATGACTAATCGGGACTGGTACGTGGCTCTCACTCGCGCCACGAAGACCATGCGCATTATTTCCATTTCTGAGAAGTTGATCGTGTCCCATGGAGTGGTGTAGCTTGATTTCATAGCCATCGGTGATTTCCGGTAGGGTCGGGTTGCTTAGAGCCAACCTGAGGGACACCACCGATGACCGACGACATGATGAACCTGCGCTCACTCGTTGAGAAGAGCGCTGATGCCGATTTGCTGCGGGAGATGATCGGCTTTGCTGCCGAGAAGCTGATGGCGCTGGAGGTCGGCACGAAGACCGGCGCGGCCTATGG